>JBAXPR010000038.1:0-29093 GCA_037132135.1 Rhodospirillaceae bacterium | reverse complement strand
AAACTGCTGGGCCTCCTTTATCCAGCCTCTTGCCTGCCACTCCCATGTGAGCAGGGTTGCCCGCGCCCGGACCTCGCGGCCATGCTCCAGCCCGGCGCCGAGTTCCAGCCAGTCCCAGGGCCGCCACGACAGGCCGGCATTGACCGGCGCGCCGGGGCTGAGGCCCGGACTCTCGAGCCGTTCGAGCCGGCGGCGGTCGGCGCTGAATTCCAGGGCCAGCACCAGCCCCGGCAGCGGCGTCTGCCACGAGAGGCCGCCGAACGGCGCCACCGCGGCGCCGGTAAACCACGAGGGCGGCCCGGCCGGCGCCGTCGCCGGCTGCCGCGCCCGGCGATAGCGGCCGCCGAGACCGCGCAGCGGGTTGCCCAGACCGCCACTCTCCCCCAGCCGGCCCCAGCCGAGGCCGAGGCTGAAATCCAGGCCCGACCAGCGCTTGGCCGCAACCAGATACTCGCCCGCGAAACGGCCGCCGGCCAGATCCCGGAGACCCAGCGCCAGCGCCGGCCACCAGCGGGACTCGGCGCTGAGCCCGAGCTTCAGGCCAATGCCACCCTCGACCGGCAGCGAGCGGCCGTTGTTCTCGGGGCGCAGGGTTTCGCGGAGGGTCGCCTCCAGCCAGGGCAACGGCTGGAGCGCCAGCGTCACGGTGCGGTCATCGCGGCCGGAAACGCCAGCACCCGCCGCAACCGTGCCATCCGGCATCATGCGCGCGCTCGGGGTCTCCAGCAGGCCGGCACCGCCCAGATCCGCCTGACCCGGAGTCGATGCCGCTGCGAGAGCGAACCCGGCCGTCACTACCGCCAGAACGGGCAGCGCCCCCGCGATCAGACACAACCTAAGAGATATTTTCTTCTGCCACGCCATCCGCCCCGTCGCATCAGACCGCGCCCGGGCACACTCTTTCAGAGGATGCATACGATGGCAACCCCAGAACCATGGCGCCCGACGCTTTCCCCGCCGCGCCCCCTGTTCAAGCCTCTTGCAATCGGGAGCGCTCGCCCGACATTCTAGCCCCGGGGTGGTCGTGTTCTGTTGGGGAGAAGACGGAAATGGCTGAGATTCTGGTCGTGGACGATGTGGAAGACGTGCGGGAGGGAATCGCCGCGGTGCTGCAAGCCGCCGGGCATTCGATCACCGAAGCCAAGGACGGCCGGGAAGCGATCCAAAAGCTGGGGCAGCAGCGCTTCGACCTCGTGATCACCGACATCATGATGCCCGAACAGGACGGCACCGAGGTCATCATGCACCTCGACACCATCACACCGCGGCCGCCGGTACTGGCGATTTCGGGCGGCGCGCCCAACGTGCCCGCCTACATGGCGCTGCATCTGGCCCGCCTCAAGGCCGACGCCACCCTGATGAAGCCGTTCCGCAATGAGGAATTGCGGACCAAGGTCGACGCCCTGCTCAAGCCCTAGGGGCGATCGCGCAGGGGCCCGCCGCCCGCCGGAGGAGCCATGATTACCCTGGTGCTGGGCGGCGCCCGCTCGGGCAAGAGCCGCTATGCCGAGGAGCTGGCGCTGAGCCGGCCGCCGCCCCGGCTTTACCTCGCCACCGCCGAAGCCCATGACGCCGAGATGGCCGAGCGCATCCGCGAGCACCGCCAGCGCCGCGCCGGGCACTGGACCACCCTTGAGGAACCGCTGGCCCTGGCCGAGGCGCTGCGCCGCCAGGGCGCCGACCCGGCGACGACCTTGCTGGTCGACTGCCTGACCCTCTGGCTGGCCAATCTGATCGGCGCCGGCCGCGACGTCGGCGCCGCCAGCGCCGAGTTGATCGCCGCCTGCGCGGCCGTGCGCGGCGAAGTGATCCTCGTCAGCACCGAGGTCGGCTTGGGCATCGTGCCCGACAACGCCCTGGCCCGCGCCTTTCGCGACCATGCCGGCCGGCTTCATCAGGCGGTGGCGGCCCAGGCCGACCGGGTGGTGTTCGTCGCCGCCGGCCTGCCGCTGACCCTCAAGGCGCCGGTCGAGCCCCTTTCGAACCCCGCTTGATCAAAGGAAGGGTGGTGGCGGAAACCCAGTGAGAGAAACGAAAAAACGGCAGCTCCTGCGAGCCGCCGTCCTGCATCCTCCTCGGGCATTTTCTTGTCTGTTATTGCTTTTTTTGTTGTGGTGTCCGTTTCTTATTATGGTGAATTGGGCACTATCCAAATCTCAGCTTCGGGTCAGCTTTGCGGACGTTCGCTTGTCGTCGAGGCGCTGAATATACCACCAGTTGCCGAACATCGCACCGGCGGCACCACCGGCCAGGGTCCAGACGGTATCGCCAAGCAGGGCGTGCAGGCCGACGGCGCCGCCGAGGACGCCAAAGCCGATCGCAACCACCCGTTCGGTGCTCACACCCAGCAGCGCCGATACCACCGCCGTTTGGGGAGCCTCCTTCGCCTGCTGAGCAAACCCGCTCAGCGGCAGCAGCGCCACCAGAGCAGCAAAAACAAGCCTCCGCATCACTACGCTCCGCACCAGACCTCAAAACCACCAACGCCACGACATAATTCCTCCAGCGTCAATACGAGTCAAACAACTTCGGCAACCAATTCGAACTTTTTTCAGGTGCGTTGCCTCAATGCTGGATCGTGATCAGAACTGGTCTTGATGGCGCTGAATTGACCATGGGCCGAACTCGATGGCGACCGGATGCCGCCTCCGTTTATTGTGCCATGCACCATGGCGGCCGCCGCTGGGGCGACTCGGGCTGCGACTCGCGGTGGCGCGATGCCGGGCTAGCCCGCGCGACCGAGCACCGCCATCAGTTCACGCCACTCGCGCCCGGCCAAACCACTGGTCTCCTGGACCACCGCCTCGCCGGCCAGCAGGCGCCGCACTACGGCGAGGCCGCTGGCCGAAAGCTGGGCGCCACCGAGCCGATATTCAAGAAAGGCGGCGTGGACCAGCGGGACCCAGCGCCGCACGACCTCGAGCATCGCCTCGGCATAAACCCGGATTTCGTACTGGGCATGGCTGTCGGCGCGCAGAGACAGGAAATGCAGAAGGTTGTGCAGATCGATCTTCCAGTACCACTGGGTATAATAATTGAGCGAGAGGTTGATCCGGGCCAACTCTCGGGCGACGCCGTCGCGTCCGGGGTCGAGGGCGCTGCCGTCCTCGCGCTGGTTCAGCATCTCCTCATAATGGCTGTAGGCGGTCTCGGCGTCGGCTCTCAGGATCTCGAGCACGCGGGCCGACTGGGCCGGACTGAGAGCATCGCCGCGGCCCTGGCGGTTGCTGCTGGCCTGGGCACAGAGCTGGTCGGGCGCCGGCAGATAGAACTCACGGTCGAGCACCGAATAACGCGCCGAATACTCATTGACGTTGGCGGTGCGGTGGCGGATCCACTGGCGGGCGACGAAGATCGGCAGCTTGACATGAAACTTGATCTCGCACATCTCGAACGGGGTCGAGTGGCGATGGCGCATCAGGTAGCGGATCAGCCCGGCATCCTCGCTGACCTGCCGGGTGCCACGACCATAAGAAACCCGGGCCGCCTGCACCACCGCGCCGTCGTCGCCCATATAGTCGATCACCCGCACGAAGCCGTGATCGAGCAGCGGCAACGGCTGATAGAGCAACGCCTCAAGGGCCGGCACGGTAGCCCGATGGGTCGGCGCCGTCTCGGCGCGCTGGCGCCCGATCTCGGCAAGCTGGTCGGCGGTCACGGACATCGGCGGCATTCCTCGGCAGCGGTGACGACGGCACTCTAAACAATTTTCGCGCGGCCACCGTACCGATTTCCGAAGCCGCTCCCGGGGATTTTCCGCCGGGCCTTCCGCTTTGCCGTGCCCGGCGCTATAATCCGGCCGGCGGGGCACCCGGCAACGGCGTGTCGGCACCCGCGCGGTGCCGGCGGCGCGGGGCCGGGCTGCGGTCTTTGCCAACGCCGCCAGTGCTGCCTTGCGCCATCCGGACGCGCGGGGTAGGGTGTGGAAGTTCGCCGGATCAGACGAAGGATGGCGCCGGGAATGGCTCGGGAACAGCTGCGATACGACAAAATGGTCGAGGCGGCGCTGCGCGGCGTGGTCCGCACGGCGCTGAAGCAGGTGGCCGAGATCGGCCTGCCCGGCAACCACCATTTCTATCTCACCTTCCGCACCAGCTATCGCGGCGTGCGGATTCCGGACTATCTGCGCTCCCAGTATCCGGGCGAGATGACCATCGTTCTCCAGTACCAATTTTTCGGGCTGGAGGTGACGGAGGAGCTGTTTTCGGTCACGCTCAGTTTCAACAATGTCCATGAGCGGCTGACCGTGCCTTTCGCCGCGATCACCACCTTCGCCGACCCCTCGGTCAACTTCGCGCTGCAGTTTCAGCCGGTAACCACCGAGCCGCGCCCCGCCGCCGAGGAAGGGGTTGAGCCCCTGCCGCCGCCGGCGCCGGGCACCCCGCGCCCGGGCGGCAATGGCGGCGAGGAAAAGCGCGGCGAGGTCGTGGCCCTCGACGCCTTTCGCAAGAAGTAGCCGGCCGAAGGCCCCCTGTTTCAGATTTCACGGAGTATCCCTTGGTGGACACCAGCATCGCCAGTTCCGCCCCGGCGCCAGAGGCCGCCACCAGCAACGACGTCGGCGGCATTGCCGCCAGCCAGTTGCGCTCCTTTGTCGACCGCATTGAGCGGCTCGAGGAGGAGAAGAAGGGTCTCGCCGACGATATCAAAGACCTCTATTCCGAGGCCAAGGGCCAGGGCTTCGACGTCAAGGTGCTGCGCAAGATCATTTCGCTGCGCAAGAAGTCCAAGGAGGACCGGCAGGAGGAAGAGGAACTGCTGGAACTTTACAAGGCCGCGCTCGGCATGGAGTGATGCCGGCGCGGCTCCGACGGTTTATTGCCCCCCCAGCCCGACCTCGGGCATGCGCAGCGCCTCGCCGCCGCGGACCGCCCGCGCCAGCGGCGCCAGCGCCTGAATCGTGGCGCCGAGACGGCTGCCGCTGAGCGTCAGCACCTCCACGATCCGCTCCAGCTGGGATTTTGGCCGCGGATAGACGTCGAGACTGACCGGGGCGTCGGCCGCGAGACCGATCGCCTCACGGCTGCGCTTCAGCGCGGTGTCGAGGTCGCCCAGTTCATCGACCAGCCCGAGTGCCAGCGCCTGATGGCCGGTCCAGACCCGGCCGCGCGCGATCTCGCGCACCTTGTCCGGCGCAAGATGACGGGCCTCGGCGACATTGCGGGTGAAGGTGGCATAGATCTCGTCGAGCACGGTGTCGACCCTGGCCCGCTCGCCCGTGCTGTAGGGCGAGATGCTCGACCAGATTCCGGCGTTCTGACCGCGCTTGACACCCTCCCAGGTGATGCCGATCTGGTCCCAGAAACCCGCGGTCGCGACCTTACCGATGATGACGCCAATCGAGCCGGTGAGGGTCGCCGGTTCGGCGATAATGCGGTTGGCGTTCATGGCGATCCAGTAACCGCCCGAGGCCGCGGTATCCGACATCGAAACGATCACCGGCTTGCCCGCTGCCTGAGCCTGCACCACCGCGCGCCGGATCGACTCCGAGGCGACCGCCGAGCCGCCCGGGCTGTCGATGCGGAACAGGATCGCCTTGACGTCGTCATCCTCGACCGCCTGCTGAAAGGCCTGAACCACCGCCTCGGAGCCGACGCCGTCACCGCCCAGCAAGGGGGTGCCGCCGCTTTCGCCGCGCTGGATGGCGCCGACCGCGTAGATCAGCGCCACTGTCGGGCCGGTGTCATTGGGCTCGCCGGCCGCCTCCAGGTAATCCTCGGGAGCGACCAGACCGGGATCGGAGCCGCCGGCCCCGGCCTTGTCCAGCGCCTCGTCGGTGGCTTCGTCGTAATAGCCGAGACGGTCGATCAGCCCGGCCTCGCGGGCTTCGCGATCGAGCAGCGGCCCGCGGTCGATCAGCCGCCGCACCGCCACCGGATCCAGCTTGCGCGTCGTGGCCACACCCAGCACCAGCTGGTCGGTGAGGTCGTCGAGCAGGCTTTCGAGCATCTCCTTGTGCGGAGCCGAGATCGTGCGCTCGGTGAAGGTTTCCATCGCGCTCTTGTATTCCTCGCGATGGAGGATTTCCGGAACCACGCGCAACTGCTCCAGAACCTTGCGCGCAAACGGCATCTCGGCGGCAAAGCCGGTCAGCCCGAGCATGCCCACCGGCTGGAGCCAGACCTCCTCGCAGACACTGGCGAGATAATAGCTTTTGTTGGCCGGGCCGAACTCGCCGAAGCTCTCGGCGAAGGCGGTGGTGAACTTGCCGGCGGCGCGGAACCGCGAGATCGCCGCCCGCAGCTCCTGGGCCTGGGCCATGCCCAGCCCGTCACCGCCGAACCGGATCAGCGCCCCCTTGACCCGGCGGTCGCGGCCGCCGCGGTCGAGGGCGTTGACGACATCGCGCAGGCTCAGGCTGCCCCCGAGCAAGGTGCCCGCGACCGGATCATCGCTGCCCTGTTCGGCCAGCTTCTGATCGAGATCGATATTGAGCACCACCGCCTCGGGCAGCGCCGGCACTGCGAACAGGGTCTGGTAGAGAACATAGCCGCCGGCACCGAGAGCCGCGACGACCAGAAACCCGAAGAGGGCGAAAACACGAACGGCGAAGCGGAGCATGGGGCGGCCTGAAATACAGTTCTGCGCCTGGAGCCTATGCCGAGTTCGGCACCGGCTCCAAGCGGAAACGCTTACCCGGCGGCAAGCGGCGACGCGCCGCCCTTGCCCCGCTCCGGCTCAGGCCTGCTCCAACTCGACCAGGGTGCCGAAGAAATCCTTGGGATGGAGGAACAGTACCGGCTTGTCGTGAGCGCCGATCTTGGGATTGCCGTCGCCGAGCACCCGGGCACCGGTGGCCTTCAGCTGGTCGCGCGCCGCCAGGATGTCGGCGACCTCGTAACAGATATGGTGGACGCCGCCGGCGGGATTGGCTTCGAGGAACTTGGCGATCGGTGAGCCGGCCCCCAGCGGGTGCAGCAGCTCGATCTTGGTGTTGGGCAGGGTGATGAAGACCACGGTGACGCCGTGCGCCGGCTGGTCGAGCGGCGCCGAGACCGCGGCGCCGAGGGTATCGCGGTAGAGGGCGGTCGCCTTGGCGAGGTCGGGGACGGCGATCGCGACGTGATTGAGCTTTCCGATCATGATGGCTGCTCTTTCGGTTGTGGAACTCAGATCCGGATCAGATGGACTTCGGTTTGCGGCTTCTTGCCATGACTGGCGTTGAACGAGCGGCGCACCGCGCCCCGCACGGCCTGGATCACCGCCTGATCGTCCCGGCGCGCCGGCTTGGCCAGCGCCGCCACCGCCTCGCGCACGGCGTCGATGACATCGAGGATCAGATCGCGATCCTGCTCCTCGTCGACCAGTCCGAGCGCCGACAGCCGCGGCGCCGTGGCCAGCTCACCCCGCTCGTTGAGCGCCACCGTGACCACGGCTGCGCCGTTGAAGATCACCCGGTGCCGGCTGCGCATGGCGCCGCAATCCAGCGGCACGAGCCGATTGCCGTCAATGGCCAGCTTGCCGTGGACGACCTCGCCGACGATCCCGGCCGGGCCGGGGGCGAGCTGAACCAGGGTGCCGTTGGTCGGAATTACCACCTCTTCGACACCGCACAGCCGCCCGACCTCAGCATGGGCCTGCTGATGGCGCAACTCGCCATGAACCGGCACCAGCACCCGCGGCTTGACCCAGCGCAGCATCTGCGCCAGCTCGTCCCGGGCGGGATGGCCCGAGACATGGACCGGTTCCTGATCGACGGTGATCAACTGGATGCCCTGGCGCAGCAACCGGTTCTGCACCTTGCCGATCGCGCGCTCGTTGCCGGGAATTTCCCGGCTGGAGAAAATCACGACATCGCCCTTGTCCATCACCACCTGGGGATGGTCACCGGCGGCAATGCGCGCCAGCGCCGACCGCGGCTCGCCCTGACTGCCGGTGCAGACCATCACCACCTTGTCCTTGGGCAGATAGCCGACATCATGCTCGGAGATGAACTCATGGCAGCCGGTGAGGTAGCCGCAGCTTTTCGCCGCCTCGTGGATGCGCCAGAGCGAGCGCCCGACCAGCGCCACCCGGCGGTCGTGGGCGGCGGCGGCGCGGGCGACGCTTTCCAGTCGCGCGACATTGGTGGAAAAGCAGGTCACCGCCACCCGCCCCTGATAGCGCCCGATCACCGCTTCGAGCCCGACCCGGACCGAAGCCTCGGTGCCCGATTCGCCGGGCACGGTGGCATTGGTGGAGTCGCCGACCAGCGCCAGCACATTTTCGTCGCCCAGCCCGGCCAGGGTCTCGCCATCGGTCAGCGGCAGCACCACCGGCGCGGCATCAAACTTCCAGTCGCCGGTATGGACCACCGTCCCGGCGCGGGTCCGGATCACCAGCACCCGCGACTCGGGCACGGAATGGGTGACCCCAACCATCTGGACCTCGAACGGCCCGGCCTTGAAACGGCCGCCGCGCGGAACCTCGGTGATCTTGACCTTGCTGGTCAGCGCCCGCTCATGGAGCTTGGCCCGCAGCACCGCCGCCGTGAAGGGCGCGGCCCAGATCGGGCATTCCAGCTCCGACCACAGGTAGGGCACGGCGCCAAGATGATCCTCATGGGCGTGGGTCAGCACCAGCCCGACCAGATCCTGCCGCCGCTCGCGGATGAACTGGGGGTCGGCGACCAGAATATCGATCCCCGGCATGGTCTCGTCGCCGAAGGCGATGCCGAGGTCGACCATCAGCCATTTGCCGGCATGGCCATAAAGATTGAGATTCATCCCGATCTCGCCCGAGCCGCCAAGCGGCAGGAACATCAGGGCGTCATCGGCCGGACGGTACAACGAAGGGGACAAACGGATTACTTCCTGTTGCGCTGGTGAATCAGCACCAGCCCCCGCAGAGTCAGCTCGGTGTCGACGTGGTCAATCACCGAAGTGGCGCGGGCGAAAAGAACGGCAAGGCCGCCGGTGCCGACCACCGGCATCGACGCCGCCGGATGAGCGGCGAGAAACTCCGTGCGAATGCGGCCGACCAGGCCCTCGATCAGCCCGATATAGCCCCAGAAAATGCCCGACTGCATGCAGGCGACCGTGCTGGTGCCGATCACCTCGCTCGGTTGGACGATCTCGACCCGGGGCAGCTTGGCGGCGGCGCGGTCCAATGCCTCCAGCGACAGGTTGATCCCGGGCGCGATCACGCCGCCGCAATAATTGCCCGCGGCGTTGACGACATCGAAGGTGGTGGCGGTGCCGAAATCGACCACGATCAGGGGCGTGGCATAGGCCGCCGCCGCCGCCAGGGCGTTGACCAGGCGGTCGGCGCCGACCTCCTCGGGTCGTCCGACCTCGGCCCGGACGCCAAGATCGATCCGGGGATCGCCGACGATCAGCGGCTCGCAATTGAAATGGTCCTTGCAGAGCCGCTTGAGGTTGAAGGTGGCGCCGGGGACGACGCTGGCGATCACGGCGTCGGTGACCTGGCGCGGATAAAGCCCGCGCAGGGTCAGCAGCTGGGTCAGCCAGACCGCGTATTCGTCGGCGGTGCGCTTGGGTTCGGTGGCACAGCGCCAGAGGCCGCGCTGCCGGTCGCCGTCGTAAACGGCGAAAACGACGTTGGTGTTGCCGGCGTCGATGGTCAGAAGCATGGGCGTTCAGGCGGATACGGGGGAGGCGGGAAAAAAGACATCGCCGGCGGCAACCCGCCGCACCGGCGCCCCGCCACCCGGATCGAGCAGCAACGCGCCGGAAGCGTCGAGACCGATGAAGCTGCCGCAAAGCGTCTCGTCGTGCAAGCGCACCGTCACCGGCCCGTCGAGTCCGGCGGCGCGCGCCAGCCATGCCGACCGCACCGGCCCCAGCCCCTCCAGGGTCCAGCGGCGGTACCAATGGGCGAAGCGCCCGAGGAAAAGATCGAGCACCGCCCGTACCTCCAGCATCGGCGCTCCTTCCCGGGCCAGCGCGGTGGCGGGAAACTCGGTGCCCTCGGGTGCATGGGCGATGTTGATGCCGACCCCGACCACCAGAGCCGCGATATCGGCGCCGCCGGCCCGGGTTTCGGTTTCCAGCAGAATCCCAGCCAGTTTGCGGCCACCGGCCAGCACGTCGTTCGGCCACTTGACCCGGACCGGCGCCCGACCGCCGAGCGCCGCCTCGGCGGCCTCGGCCACCGCGAGCGCCGCAACCAGCGAAACCTCGGCCGCCCCTGCCGGCGGGCAGCCGGGACGCAGAATGAGGGAACAGAAGAGATTGCCGGCCTCGGACACCCAGGCACGGCCCCGCCGGCCGCGCCCGGCCATCTGGTCCAGTGCCCAGATCACGGTGCCGGCCCCGACACCGGCGCACACCTGGCGCCGGGCCTCTTCGTTGGTGCTGTCAAGCCTCTCGAACGGCAGCACGCGGAAGCTCAGCGCTCCCCGGTCGCCATCGCTCATCCGGGGAAAAGCGAGGCGGCGGCAGTGGCGGCACCATTGAGGATCGGCACCGGGAAGATGAAGAACATCAGGGTGAAGACGGCGGTGGCGGCCAGCACGTAAGTCAGCCGCGGATCATCCTGGCGGTCGATCGGCTCGGCCGAGGTCTCGTCGAAGTACATCAGCTTGATGACCCGGAGATAGTAGTACGCCGCAACCACCGAGGTCAGCACGCCGATCACCGCCAACCCATAGAGGTGCGCTTCGACCGCGGCCAGGAAGACATACATTTTGCCAAAAAAGCCGGCCAGCGGCGGCACGCCCGCCATCGAGAACATGAAGATCGCCATCACCACCGCCAGCAGCGGATGGGTCCGCGACAGACCGGCGAAATGGGCGAGATCGTCGACCATCCGGCCCTGATGGCGCATCGAGAGGATCACGGCGAAGGCCCCGACCGACATCACGACATAGACCGCGAGATAAACCAGAATGCCGCGGACGCCCTGCTCGCCGCCCGAAGAAAGGCCGAGCAGCAGGTAACCGATGTGGCCGATCGAGCCATAGGCCATCAGGCGCTTGATGTTGGTCTGCTGGATCGCGCCGAGCGAGCCGATCAGCATCGAGGCCACCGACATGAACATGATGATCTGACGCCACTGCTCACCCATCGAGCCGAACGGGTCCATGAGAACGCGCAGGAACAGGGCCACCGCCGCCACCTTGGGCGCCACCGCGAAGAACGCGGTCACCGGTGTCGGCGAGCCCTCGTAAACGTCGGGCGCCCACATGTGGAACGGCACCGCCGCCACCTTGAACGCCAGCCCGGCGGCCATGAAGACCATGCCGATCACCACCCCGGCGCCGGCACGATGCTCCTGGGCCAGGCCATGGGCGATCTTGTCGAAGTTGGTGCTGCCGGTGAAGCCATAGATCAGCGAGGCACCGAACAGCAGCAGCCCCGAGGCCAGCGCGCCCAGCACGAAATACTTGAGGCCAGCTTCGCTCGAGGTGCCGACATCGCGCCGGGAGGCCGCCAGCACATAGAGCGCCAGCGACTGAGTCTCCATGCCCATATAGAGCGACATCAGATCGTTGGCCGAGATCATCATCAGCATGCCGGTCGCCGCCAGCATCATCAGGATCGGATATTCGCTGCGATGGAGCTTTTCCCGGCTATTGTAGCTCTGCCCGGACAGGATCACCGCCGCAGTGCCGATCAGCACCAGGGTGTCCATGAACACGGCAAACCCGTCCATCACGAAGAGGCCATTGAACGCGACCTGCCGCGCCCCGCCCTGACCGATCACCAGAGCCACCGTCACCAGCAGCAGCGCCGACGCCAGATAAGAGACGATCCGCGTCGCCCCGTCACCCCGGAAGACACCGAACATCAACAGCCCAAGCGCCGACGCCGCCAGAAAAATCACAGGCGCAGCCGGCAGAATGGTCGGAATCTGGTTCATCGTGTTCTCCCCCGCCCGGACTCACCGGGCCGCGACGACAACGCCACCGGCAGCCGCCGGCGCGCCCCGATATTGTGAATGAGGCCCGCGGCCAGCGGCCGCAAACCCGTCATGAAACCCCTGACAACCCCGACCCGGCCCCAACGGCCGAACCGGGAAACCCGCCCCCGGACCGCGACGACGACCACGGTCGCCGGTTCAGCCCTTCATCATGTTGATGTCCTCAACCGCGATCGAGCCGCGGTTGCGGTGATAGACGACCAGAATGGCAAGGCCGATCGCCGACTCGGCGGCGGCCACGGTCAGGATGAACATCGAGAAAACCTGACCGACCAGATCATTAAGATAAACCGAAAACGCGACGAAATTGATGTTGACTGCGAGCAGCATCAGCTCGATCGACATCAGGATCGTGATGACGTTCTTCCGATTAAGAAAGATTCCGAACACGCCGAGAGTGAACAGGATCGCCGCGACCGTCAGATAATGTCCGATACCGATTTCCATTAGATGCCCTCCCCCGTCTTCACCTGCCGTATCGCAACGACATCTTCAGCCCGGCGGTTGATCTGATCCGAGATGTTCTGGTGGCGGGTATGTGCGTGGCTGCGAAGCGTCAAGACAATGGCTCCCACCATCGCGATCAGCAGGATCAGACCCGAGGCCTGGAAGAGATAGACATACTGGGTATAGAGAACGTGGCCGAGAGCGTGGGCGTTGGCCACCTGATCCACGGGCGGGATCGGCGAGTCAGGCTTGGCCAGGGCCACCGGCTTCGCCCAATGGCTCATCACCAGCACCAGTTCCGCCAGCAGCACCAACCCGATCAGCCCGCCGACCGGCAGATAGCGCAGAAAGCCCTGGCGCATTTGGGCGAAGCTGACGTCGAGCATCATGACCACGAAGAGGAACAAAACCGCCACCGCGCCGACATAGACGATGACCAGGGTCATGGCCAGGAACTCGGCGCCCAGCAGCACGAAGAGTCCGGCGCCGAGGAAAAAGGCCAGGATCAGGAACAACACGGAGTGAACCGGGTTGCGGGCGGAAATCACCATCACGCCCGCGACCAGCAGGGCAGTGGCGAACAGATAGAACACCAAGCTTTCGACCATCATCGTGTTCCCCGCCTCCCCAGCGGAGGGTTGAATACCGCCTGTTCGGGCGCCGTGTGCGACAGCAGGACCATGGCGTCGGCGCCGCTCACCGGTACGGCGCGACGTCCGCCAGATTGGCGGCGATGCGGGCTTCCCAGCGATCGCCGTTGGCCAGCAGCTTGTCCTTGTTGTAATAAAGCTCTTCCCTGGTCTCGGTCGAATATTCGAAGTTCGGCCCCTCGACGATGGCGTCAACCGGGCAGGCTTCCTGACAGAGGCCGCAGAAAATGCACTTGGTCATATCGATGTCATATCGGGTGGTGCGGCGGCTGCCGTCATCCTCCCGCGGCGCCACCTCGATGGTGATGGCCAGGGCCGGGCACACCGCTTCGCAGAGCTTGCAGGCGATGCAGCGCTCTTCGCCGGAGGCATAACGGCGCAAAGCGTGCTCACCCCGGAAGCGCGGGCTCAGCGGCCCCTTCTCGTGGGGATAGTTGATCGTCACCTTGGGCTGAAACATGGCCCGGAAGGTCGACGCCATGCCGGTGACGATTTCACCCAGCAACAGCGCACGTGACCAACGCTCGATAAACGCCATGACGTCAGGTCTCCTTTTCCACTCGCCCCGTCATACCCGGATCCCAATCAGGCCCGGCCTCACATACCCGTCTTGGGCAGCCAGCCGAACGACACCAGCACCCCCGCGGTCAGCACCAGCCAGCCCAGGGTCAGGGGCAGGAACACCTTCCACCCCAGCCGCATCAGTTGGTCGTAGCGGTAGCGCGGGAATGCCGCCCGGGCCCAGATGAAGACGAACAGCAACCCCGCGACCTTAAGAGCCAGCCAGATCGGACCCGGCACCATCTGCACATAGGGAGCGAAGATCCAGAAATTGAGCGGCGGCAGCCAGCCACCCAGAAACAGCGTGGCGGCGATCGCGCTCATCATGATCATGTTGGCATATTCGCCGAGCATGAAGCAGGCGAAATTCATCGACGAATACTCGGTGAAGAAGCCGGCGACGATTTCCGACTCGCCTTCGGGCAAGTCGAAGGGATGCCGGTTGGTCTCCGCGAGGATCGAGATGAAGTAGGTGATGAACATCGGGAACAGCGGAACCGCAAACCATACCGTCTGCTGCGCCATCACGATCTTGTTGAGATTGAACGAGCCGACGCACAACAGCACGCTGACCATGATCAAGCCCATCGAGACCTCATACGACACCATCTGGGCCGCCGAGCGCAGACCGCCGAGAAAGGCGTAGCGCGAGTTCGAGGCCCAGCCGGCGACGATCAGCCCATACACCCCGAGCGACGATATCGCATAGAGGTAGAGCAGGCCGACATTGATGTCGGCGAGCACCAGCTTGGCGCTGAACGGCATCACCGCCCAGGCGACCAGACTGAGGAAGAAGGTCAGGAACGGCGCGAAGATGAACAGCACCGCATTGGCGCCCGAGGGAATGATCCACTCCTTGCCGAGCAGCTTGAGGCCGTCCGCGATCGGCTGCAGCAGGCCGAACGGGCCGACCAGCGCCGGCCCCTGGCGCCGCTGCATCGCGCTCATCACCTTGCGTTCATACAAGGTGAGATAGGCGACGCCGAGCAGAACCGGAACGATGATCGCCACGATCCCGGCGATGATCAAAATCAGCGGCCAAAGATATGTCAAATAGCTATCCATGGGTTCCGGTCTTCCCCTCGCGGCTCAGCACAAAGGCTTCGGTGCATTTCGCCATCGTCACCGACGCCCGGCTGATTGGGTCCGTCATGTAGAAATTTTCAAACGCCGGCTTGAACACCTCGGGCTCCACCGGACCCGCAGCGCCAAAGGCCTGCCAGGGCGCCGGCTTCAGCCCCTCGCCGACCGAGAACACCGGGCTGAGCGCGGCCATGCGCTCGCGCAGCTGGGCCAGGGTGTCGAACGGCAGCGACTTGCCCAGCCGCTCCGAGAGAGCGCGCAGGATTTTCCAGTCCTCGCGCGCCTCGCCGACCGGGAACACCGCCTGCCGGCCGCGCTGGACCCGGCCTTCGGTGTTGACGTAGGTCGCATTCTTCTCGGTGTAGGCGGCGCCGGGCAGCACGACGTCGGCGCGGTGGGCGCCGCGGTCGCCATGATGCCCCTGATAGATCACAAACGCCGTGCTGCCGAAGCGGCTGGCGTCGATCTCGTCGGCCCCGAGCAGATAGACCACCTCGATCGCGCCCGACTTGGCGCCTTCGACGATCGCCCGGGTATCGAGACCGCCGCCACCGGGCACAAAGCCGATGTCGAGGCCGCCGACCCGCGCCGCCGCCAGGTGCAGGATGTTGAAGCCGTTCCAGTCATCGCGAACGAGGCCGTTGGTCTCGGCAATCCGCCGTGCCAGCGCCTGCAGCGCCGCACCGTCGTTCCGGGCCAGCGCCCCGGCGCCCAGAATCAGCGCCGGATGCTTGGCCGCCTTGAGCACGGCGGCGAAAGGATGGCTGCCGTCGGCCAGGGCCGCCAGCGCCTCCGGGCCATCGCCGAGATGCTGATAGCTGTAGGTGAGATCCGCCGGCTGTCCGACCAGCGCCACCTGAAGCGTGCTTTCGCGGTAGCGCTTCCTGATGCGGGCGTTGATGATCGGCGCCTCGATCCGGGGATTGGTGCCGATCAGCAGCAGGGCGTCGGCCTGTTCCAGGCCGGCGATGGTGGAGTTGAACAGGTAGCCGGCCCGGGCCGCGACGTCATACCGCGCCCCGTCCTGGCGGCAATCGAGATTGGCCGAGCCCAGCGCCGCCATCAGGTCCTTCAGCGCCGTCATGGCCTCGACATCGACCAGATCGCCGGCCAGCGCCGCGATCCGGCCGCCGGGGACACCCTTCAGCCTGGCCGCAATTGCCGCGAACGCCTCGTCCCAGCTCGCCGGCTGCAACTTTCCATTGTGGCGGACATAGGGCCGATCAATGCGCTGACGCTTCAGGCCGTCGACGGCGAACCGGGTCTTGTCGCCGATCCACTCCTCATTGACATCCTCGTTGAGGCGCGGCAGCACCCGCAGCACCTCGGCGCCCCGGGCGTCGATCCGGATGTTGGAGCCGACGGCGTCGAAGACGTCGACGCTCTCGGTCTTGCGCAGTTCCCAGGGCCGGGCGGTGAAGGCATAGGGCTTGGAGGTCAGCGCCCCGACCGGACAGACGTCGATCAGGTTGCCCGACAGCTCGGAGTCGATGGTCTGCTCGACAAAGTTGGTGACCTCGGTGTGCGTGCCGCGGCCGACCGCGCCCAGCACCGACACTCCGGCGATCTCCTCGGAGAAGCGGATGCAGCGGGTGCAGAGGATGCAGCGGGTCATCTCGGTCTTGACCAGCGGCCCCAGATCCTTGTTCGTCAGCGCCCGCCGCTCTTCGATGCTGCGGGTGTGCTCGCCGCCATAGGCCATTGCCTGATCCTGGAGGTCGCACTCGCCGCCCTGATCGCAGATCGGACAATCGAGCGGATGATTGAGCAGAATCAGCTCCATCACCCCCTGGCGGGCGCGCGTGACCAGATCGGAGTTGGTCTTGATCACCATGCCGTCGGCACAGGGCATGGCACAGCTGGCGATCGGCTTGGGCGAGCGTTCCATCTCGACCAGACACATCCGGCAGTTGGCCGCCACCGACAGCCGTTCATGGTAACAGAAGCGCGGAATCTCGATGCCGAGCTGCTCGCAGGCCTGGAGCACCGAGGTGCCCGGCTCGACTACGACTTCCAAACCGTCGATGGTCAGTTTCGGCATTCGACCCTCTTGCCTTTCAGAAGCGGCGATACGGTTAGGCGGCGGCGGTCTTGCGTGCCGCCATCAGGCGGCGCTCGACTTCCGGACGGAAGTGACGGAACAGGCCCTGGATCGGCCAGGCCGCGGCATCGGCGAGGGCGCAGATCGTCCGCCCCTCAATCTGCCGGCTGACGTCGAGCAGCATGTCGATATCCTCGACCCGCGCCGTGCCGTTGACCATCCGCTCCATCATATTGGCCATCCACGGTGTGCCTTCGCGGCAGGGTGTGCACTGGCCGCAGCTCTCGTGGGCGTAGAATTTGGCCAGACGGGCGATGGCCCGGACCAGATCCGTGCTCTTGTCCATCACGATCAGGGCGCCACTGCCAAGGCCCGACTTGACCGACGACAGACCGTCGTAATCCATCAGCACGGTCTCGCAGATGTCCTTGGGCAGCATCGGCGTCGACGACCCGCCGGGAATCACCGCCAGCAGATTGTCCCAGCCGCCGCGAATGCCGCCCGCGTGCTTCTCGATCAGTTCGCGCATCGGAATACCGAGCGCTTCCTCGACGTTGCACGGGGTGTTGACATGACCGCAGATGCAAAACAGCTTCGGTCCGGCGTTCTTCGGCCGGCCGATGCTGGAAAACCAGCTGGCGCCGCGGCGCAGAATCGCCGGCACATCGGCCACGCTCTCGACGTTGTTGACCGTGGTCGGCCGCGAATAGAGGCCGACCTGGGCCGGAAACGGCGGCTTGGCGCGCGGCTGGCCCTTCTTGCCTTCCAGGCTCTCGATCAACGCCGATTCTTCGCCGCAGATATAGGCGCCGGCGCCGGTATGGACGTACACCTCGACCGAGTGGCCGGTGCCGCAGGCGTTCTTGCCGATCAGCCCGGCCTCGTAAGCCTCGGCGACCGCCCGCTCCAGGGCCTGAATCTCACGCTTGAACTCGCCGCGGACATAGACATAGGCCGCGGTGGCCCCGATGCCGACTGAAGCGTAGAGAATGCCCTCGACCAGCTTGTGGGGATCGTGGCGCAGAATGTCGCGGTCCTTGCAGGTCCCGGGCTCGCCCTCGTCAGCGTTGACCACAAGGTAAACCGGGCCCTGGACGTTCTTAGGCATGAACGACCATTTCAGTCCGGTCGAGAAGCCGGCGCCGCCGCGGCCGCGCAGCCCGGCGTCCTTGACCTCGTTGACGATCCATTCCCGGCCCTTGAGAACGATCTCCTTGGCGCCGTCCCAATCCCCACGGGCGCGCGCGGACTTCAGGTCCGAGCCCTCAAAGCCGTAGAGATTGGTGTAAATGCGGTCTTCGTCGCGCAGCATTTTCGACCTTCCCCCTTCGGCGCTCAATCGTCCGACCCGGCGGAGCCGGCGGTGGAGCCCGGCGTGGCGCCGGCCCCGGATTTGGTGGTGAGAGTCGTCGGCCCGGTGGCCGGGCAGGACCCGTGGCGGCCGATCTGCGATCCCGGCGTCGGCGTCTCGCCGCGTTCCAGCTGATCGATGATCGCGACGATCGCCGGCCCGTCCAGATCCTCGTAATAATCCTCGCCGATGGCCACCGCCGGAGCGTTGACACAGGCGCCGGCGCACTCGACCTCGACCAGGGTGAACTGGCCGTCGGCGGTGGTTTCCCCGGGGTCGATGCCGAGCCGGCGCTTGCAGGCGCCCAGCACCTCGTCGGAGCCGCGCAGCCAGCAGGGCGTGGTGGTACAGACCTCGATCAGGTGTTTGCCCACCGGCTTGTGATTGTACATGGTGTAAAAGGTCGCGACCTCATACACCCGGATACGCGCCATCCCCAGCATGTCGGCAACGACATCCATCGCCACCCGGGGCAGCCAGTTGTCGTTCTGGAGCTGGGCCAGATGCAACAGCGGAATAACCGCGCTCGCCTTGCGCTCGGCGGGGTAGCGGGCGATGATTTTCTCCGCCTTGGCCAGGGTCTCCGGCGTGAAGGCGAAGCTGTCGGGCTCGTGGCTGGCGACCGAGGCCGGGGTGCTCATCGATCGATTTCTCCGAAAACGATGTCGAGGGAGGCGATGTTCGCGACGGCGTCGGCGAGCATATGGCCCCGCGAAATGGTGTCGAGAATCGCCAGATGGGCGAAGCCCGGCGCCCGGATATGGCAGCGGTAGGGCCGGTTGCTGCCGTCCGAGATGATGTGGACGCCAAGTTCGCCCTTGGGCGCCTCGGTGGCGGTATAGGTCTCGCCGGCCGGGACGTGGAAACCCTCGGTGTAGAGCTTGAAGTGATGGATCAGCGCTTCCATCGAATGCTTCATCTCGCCGCGCGGCGGCGGCGTCACCTTGTGATCCTGAATCCGCACCGGCTGCCCCTTGAGGGTGCGCAGCTTGGCGATACACTGCCGGATCAGCCTCGTCGACTGGCTCATCTCCGCGACGCGGACCATGTAGCGGGCGTAACAGTCGCCGGTCTTGCCCACCGGAATGTCGAACTCCAACTCACCGTAGACTTCGTAGGGCTGGGACTTGCGCAGGTCCCAGGCAAAGCCGCTGCCGCGCAGCATCGGGCCGCTGCAGCCCCAGGCCAGCGCCTGTTCCGGCGAGATGATGCCGATATCGACGGTGCGCTGCTTCCAGATGCGGTTCTGGGTCAGCAGGCCTTCCATGTCGGAGATCGACTTCGGAAAGCGGTCGATGAAGGCCTCGATATCGTCGAGCAGATCATCGCCGATGTCGAGATTGACGCCGCCGACCCGGAAATAATTGGCGTGGAGCCGGGCGCCGCTGGCGCGCTCGTAAAACTCCATCATGATTTCGCGGTCTTCGAACGCCCACAGCGCCGGCGTGGTCGCGCCGATGTCGAGGGCGCCGGTGGTCAGCGCCAGCAGATGATTGAGCAGGCGGCTGATCTCGGCAAAGATAACACGGATGTACTGGCCGCGCACCGGCGGCGCGATGCCCAGCAGCTTTTCCACCGCCAGCACAAAGCCGTGCTCCTGGGACATCGGCGCGACATAGTCGAGCCGGTCCATGTACGGCATGGCCTGGAGATAGGTCTTGTATTCGATCAGCTTCTCGGTGCCGCGGTGAAGCAGGCCGATATGCGGATCGCAGCGCTGCACCACCTCGCCGCTCATCTCGACCACCAGACGCAGCACGCCATGGGCGGCCGGGTGTTGGGGTCCAAGGTTGATCGTGTAGGTCTTGATCTGGTCTTCGACAGTCTCGAGTTGAGCGACCATCAGGTTTTGCTCCCCGTCTTGGCGGCTCCGGCTTTCTCGTCGCCCGGCAGCATGACGTTGGTCATGCCTTCCCAGGGGCTGAGGAAATCGAAGGTCCTGAAGTCCTGGGTCAGCCTCACCGGCTCATAAACCACCCGCTTCAGCTCGTCGTCGTAGCGAACCTCGGTATAGCCGGTGAGCGGGAAATCCTTGCGCAGCGGATGGCCGTCAAAGCCGTAATCGGTGAGGATGCGGCGCAAATCCGGGTGATGGTCGAACTGGACCCCGAACATGTCCCAGATCTCGCGCTCGAACCAGTTGGCCGAGGCAAAGACCGCGGTCGCCGAGGCCACCGCGACACCGTCGCGGGTCGACAGGCGGACCCGGATGCGCCGGTTGTGCTTGAGGCTGAGCAGGTTGTAGACCACCTCGAGCCGGTCCTCGCGGTCCGGCCAATCGACACCGCAGATGTCCATCAACTGGCTGAACAGAAAGCGGGGATCGTCGCGCAGCACGGTCAGCACCTTGAGAATGCTGCTCCGGCGCACGGCCACCGCCAGTTCACCGTTCCTGATCACGGTATCCAGAACGTCGTCGCCGAGCGTCGCCGCGACGGCATCCCCCAGGTCCTTGAGCGCTTGGTCGGTCATGATCTTTTGCTGCCGTTGGGCGGATGGGTGGACCAAATAAGAGCGTTAGCGGGCGATGCGCTTGCCGCCGTTCCGGACCTTGGTCTGGAGCTGCAACAGGGCGTAGACCAGCGCCTCGGCGGTCGGAGGACAGCCGGGAACGTAGATGTCGACCGGCACGATACGATCGCAGCCGCGCACCACCGAGTAGGAATAGTGATAGTAGCCACCACCATTGGCGCAACTGCCCATCGAGATCACCCAGCGCGGCTCGGGCATCTGGTCGTAGACCTTGCGCAGGGCGGGCGCCATCTTGTTGGTCAGGGTGCCGGCAACGATCATCACGTCCGACTGGCGCGGGCTCGGCCGCGGAATCATGCCGAAGCGGTCGAGGTCATAGCGCGCCATATAGGCGTGGATCATCTCGACCGCGCAGCAGGCAAGACCGAAGGTCATCGGCCACAACGACCCGGCGCGCGCCCAGTTGAGCACGGAATCGAGCTGGGCGATCAGAAAGCCCTTCTCCTCCACCTCTTCGGACACGGCGCGAAACAGCGCCTGCTGAGCGGGGGTGGCGCTGTCGCCGATCGGCGAGGCGGGCACCGTATCTGCCGGGATCACTCCCATTCCAGCGCTCCCTTGTTCCATTCGTAGATGAAGCCGATGGTGAGCACGGTCAGGAAGATCATCATCGACCAGAAGCCGAACATGCCGAGATCGCCCAGCGTGACCGCCCACGGAAACAGAAACGCCACCTCGAGATCGAAGATGATGAACAGGATCGACACGAGGTAATAGCGGACGTCGAACTTGGCCCGGGAATCCGAAAACGGCTCGAAGCCGCACTCGTAGGGCGAAAGCTTCTCGCTGTCGGGGCGATGGTCGGCGGCGAGGTAAGAAGCCACCAGCATACCGGCGGAAACCACAGCCGCGATGGCCAGAAAAATAAGAATCGGCAGATAGTCGTAAACCAGAGGGTTGTTCATGACGTTCCCCGTATCGACTGAGGCCGCGAGCCTGCGCCCGCCCGGACCGCCCCTAACGCGACTTATAACTCAGGACCTTAAACCAATCCCCTGTCTGCCTACGCAGGGCAGCCCTCCCCCACGCGCGGGAGCCGCAGAACTATAAGCAAGAGCTTGTAACGAGCAAAGCGGTTTTATCCCGTCGACCGAAAAAACAGTCCCGGCCCGAGTAGAACACAGCCAAAAGATTTCTTATTATGTGGAATGGCGCGAGTGACGGGACTTGAACCCGCGGCCTCCGGCGTGACAGGCCGGCGCTCTAACCAACTGAGCTACACCCGCAACTTTTGTTCCGGTCCCCCGCGGCGGCGGCGTATCTGCTCGACGCCGCCGTGAAGAACGAGGGGTTTCTAGCCGACGCATCGCCCCCTGTCAATGCGGACTTCATTTAAAATTTGCCCGCCTCCCGTTTATCTCTGATGGCAGCGGTGACGCAGGCTGTCGAGTCGCTCATAGGCCCGAACCATGCCCTCGGGAACGTCGCGCAATTCCGTCGCGTCCGGACCGCCAAAGCGGGTCATGGTCGCCTCAAACGCCCGCTCCAGCAATTCGGAAACCTCGAGATCATCCTGATCCAGAGCCAAGTGCAGCGCGGTCAGAATGCGATCGCCGAGCCGCCGCTCGTCCGCCACCAGACGGACCAGCGCCGCCAGTTCATCCACCGAATCGGCAGCCTCCGCGGCCGTCGAATCGACAACCACCGCCGTCGCGCGGTCGACCGCGCGCTCCAGAAGCCCGGTCACCTCCGGGTCGCCCTGGCGCACCGCCGCCTGCAGCACCAGCACCGCCTGATCATCCAGCCGCCAGCCGCCCGTCACCTGCGCCTCCCCGCTTCCCTGATTCAGCCGAGGACCCGATACCCACCGGCCACGCCTTCGTCCTGCGCCCCACGACCGGGCGTGGTGGGCGATGACGGGATCGAACCGCCGACATTCTCGGTGTAAACGAGACGCTCTACCGCTGAGCTAATCGCCCGAAACAATAAATGCCGCCCGGTACCGGACACGGGGCCGTCAACCGGCCCGGCGCCCTGACCGCCGCGGCGGCAAACCCCACCCCCGCCGGGAGCCGATCAGTTCAGGGTATCCCGCAAGGTCTTCCCCGCCTTGAACTTGGGCTGCTTGGACGCGGGGATACTGATTTCTTCGCCGGTCCGCGGATTGCGGCCCTTGCTCGCGGCACGCTCGGCGACAGCAAAGGTGCCAAAACCGACCAGACGAACCTCGTCGCCCTTCTGGAGAGAGTTGGTAATGCCATCAAAGACCGCGTCAACCGCCTTGGCGGCATCATTCTTCGACAAACCCGCCACGTCCGCCACGTGGGCAACAAGATCATTCTTGTTCACTATAGCCCCCATCCAAATATCCACACGAGGCAGTTCGGTTAACGCCCCGCCCGCCTGCATTGGCCGTGAGACTAAGCACAGACCGCCGCACCCGTCAATTCCCACGGAAGAAACCGCGGGCGCGACAAAGTGCGGACGCCCGAAAGCATCCTCAATGCCGGATCACATCCTCGCGATCCGACTCGGCGGCCTTGGCCGGGACGGTATCGAGTTCCACCGGCTCCGACCATTCGATCGGCACCAGCGGTTGGGCCAGCGCATTGCGCAACACATCGTCGACAGTATTCACGGGAACGATCGTCAGGCCGCGTTTGACGTTGTCCGGTATTTCCGCAAGGTCCTTTTCATTATCCTTAGGAATCAGCACGGTCTTGAGACCGCCCCGCAGCGCCGCCAGCAGCTTTTCCTTGAGCCCGCCGATCGGCAGCACCCGGCCGCGCAGCGTGATCTCTCCGGTCATCGCCACATCCTTGCGCACCGGGATGCCGGTGAGCACCGAGACGATCGAGGTGCACATGGCCACGCCGGCCGACGGCCCGTCCTTGGGCGTCGCGCCCTCGGGCACGTGTACGTGGATGTCCTTCTTTTCGAACATCGTCGGCCGGATGCCGAACTCGGTGGCGCGGGATTTGACGTAGCTTTCCGCCGCCTGGACCGACTCCTTCATCACCTCGCCGAGTTTGCCGGTGGTGGTGATTCGGCCCTTGCCGCGCAGGCTGACCGCCTCGATCGAGAGGATTTCGCCGCCGACCTCGGTCCAGGCCAGCCCGGTGGTGACGCCGACCAGATCCTGCAACTCGGCCTCGCCGAAGTGGAAGCGGCGGACGCCGGCATATTTGTCGAGGTTGCGCCGGGTGACATGGACCTTCTCCAGGCCCTTCATCAGAATGTCCTTGATCGCCTTGCGCGCCAGATTGGCGATCTCGCGCTCAAGGTTGCGCACCCCGGCTTCCCGCGTGTAATAGCGGATGATGTCGCGGAGGGCGTCGTCGGAGATGGCAAACTCGTTCTTTTTCAGGCCGTGCTGCCGGGTCTGCTTGTCCATCAGATGCCGGCGGGCGATCTCGATCTTCTCGTCCTCGGTGTAGCCCGCGACTCGGATGATTTCCATGCGGTCGAGCAGCGGCTGCGGCATGCGCAGGGTGTTGGCGGTGCAGACGAACATCACATCCGAAAGGTCGTAGTCGACTTCGAGATAATGGTCGTTGAAGGTCGCGTTCTGCTCGGGGTCCAGCACCTCCAGCAGCGCCGAAGAGGGATCGCCGCGCCAGTCGGCGCCCAGCTTGTCGACCTCATCGAGAAGGAACAGCGGGTTGGAGGCCTTGGCCTTCTTCATGCCCTGGACGACCTTGCCCGGCATCGAGCCGATATAGGTCCGGCGGTGGCCGCGGATTTCGGCCTCGTCGCGGACGCCGCCCAGCGACATCCGCACGAAGTTGCGGCCGGTGGCCCGGGCGATCGACTTCCCGAGCGAGGTCTTGCCGACGCCGGGCGGGCCGACCAGGCAGAGAATCGGCCCTTTGACCTTGGCGATCCGCTGCTGCACCGCAAGGTATTCGAGAATGCGCTCCTTGACCTTCTCCAGGCCGAAATGGTCGGCATTCAGCGTCGCCTCGGCGCTCTTGATGTCCTTCTTGACCTTGGTCCGCTTCTTCCACGGGATGTTGAGCATCCAGTCGAGATAGTTGCGCACCACCGTGGCCTCGGCCGACATCGGACTCATGGTCCGGAGCTTCTTCAGCTCGGCCAGCGCCTTCTCGCGCGCTTCCTTGGAGAAGCGGGTCTTGTTGATCTTCTCCTCGATCTCCGCCGATTCGTCGCGGCCATCCTCGGATTCGCCCAGCTCCTTCTGGATCGCCTTCATCTGTTCGTTGAGGTAGTATTCGCGCTGAGTCTTTTCCATCTGCCGCTTGACGCGGTTGCGGATGCGCTTTTCCACCTGCAGCACGCCGATCTCGCCTTCCATGAAGGCGTAGACCCGCTCCAGCCGCTCGGAGACGATCGCGGTCTCGAGCAGTTGCTGCTTTTCCGGAATCTTGAGCGCGAGGTGGGAGGCGACGGTGTCGGCGAGCTTGCCCGCCTCCTCGATCTGATTGATCGAGACCAGCACCTCGGGCGGAATTTTTTTGTTGAGCTTGATGTACTGCTCGAACTGCGACACCACGGCGCGGGACAGCGCCTCCAGTTCCTGGGGCTCGCCGATCTTTTCGTCGATCAGGTCGGCGGTGGCCTGGAAAAAATCCTCGTTTTCGGAATAGCGGGTGATCGCGGCGCGCTGGCCGCCCTCGACCAGCACCTTTACCGTGCCATCGGGCAGCTTGAGCAGTTGCAGTACGGTCCCGACGGTGCCGACGCTGTAAATATCGGCGGGCTGCGGGTCATCCTGCGCGGCGTTCTTCTGGGTGACCAGCAGAATCTGCTTGTCGTCCTTCATCACGTCTTCAAGCGCCCGAACCGATTTCTCCCGCCCCACGAACAGGGGCACGATCATGTGCGGAAACACGACGATGTCGCGCAGCGGCAAAACCGGATAGAGAGCACCACGGGAAACTTCGAACATGTGCACACGCCTCTTGGGTGTAAACGCCGTCGACCGGGTCGCTCCCTAACGTGGCGCAGCCTCCCGGTGTCTTCAAGGGCCGCCCGCAGGAACCGCAGGCGATCGCCGCGGCCCCGCCTGCCCGTCAGGCCACCAAACCCGCGCCCTCAGGCGCCTGACGAAACCTCGCCGCGCCGGTCGGAATAGATGTAAAGCGGCTTGGTCCGTCCCTCGACGACTTCCTTGTTGATCACGATCTGGTCGACGCCCTGCAGCCCGGGCAGCTCGAACATCGGCTCGAGCAGGATTGCCTCCATGATCGAGCGCAGGCCGCGGGCGCCGGTCTTGCGCGCAATCGCCTTGTGCGCGATGCCCTTCATCGCGTCCTCGGCAAACTCGAGCCGGACGTCCTCCATCTCGAAAAGGCGCTGATACTGCTTGACCAGCGCGTTCTTGGGTTTGGTCAGAATCTCGACCAACGCCGATTCGTCGAGATCCGTCAGGGTGGCCACCACCGGAAGACGACCGACGAATTCGGGAATGAGGCCGAACTTGAGCAGGTCCTCGGGTTCGCAGTCGCGCAGGATCTCGCCGGTCGCCCGCTCATCGGGACCGCGGACGTCGGCGCCGAAGCCGATCGAGGTGCCCCGGCCGCGCTGGGCGATGATCTTCTCCAACCCGGCAAACGCGCCGCCGCAGATAAAGAGGATGTTGGTGGTGTCGACCTGGAGGAACTCCTGCTGCGGATGCTTGCGCCCGCCCTGGGGTGGCACAGATGCCACAGTCCCTTCCATAATCTTCAGCAGCGCCTGCTGCACCCCCTCGCCCGAGACATCGCGGGTGATCGAGGGGTTGTCCGACTTGCGGCTGATCTTGTCGACCTCGTCGATGTAGACGATGCCGCGCTGGGCTCGCTCGACATTGTAATCAGCGGCCTGGAGCAGCTTGAGGATGATGTTCTCGACGTCCTCGCCGACATAGCCCGCCTCGGTCAAGGTCGTGGCGTCGGCCATGGTAAAGGGAACGTCGATGATCCGCGCCAGGGTCTGGGCCAGCAAGGTCTTGCCGCAACCGGTCGGACCGACCAGCAGGATATTGGACTTGGCCAGCTCGACGTCGCTGTGCTTGTTGCCGTTGGCGAGGCGCTTGTAATGGTTATGCACCGCCACGGCGAGAACCCGTTTGGCGTGGATCTGCCCGATCACGTAATCGTCGAGAACGGCATTGATATCCTTGGGAGTCGGAACGCCATCGCGTGACTTCACGAGGGTGGTCTTGTTTTCCTCGCGAATAATGTCCATGCACAGCTCGACGCATTCATCGCAGATGAACACGGTCGGACCGGCAATGAGCTTGCGAACTTCGTGCTGACTCTTACCGCAGAACGAGCAGTATAGCGTATTCTTTGAATCGCTGCTGCTTGATTTGCTCATCTCGACTCCGTAACCCCCGCCCGGCGCGGGGCCTCCGCGCACCACACACCGACCACAGGGTCGGCACACCCCGGCGAACCGGCGTCGTGGCGCTCAGCCATTCAACACCAAATTCCCGGCCCCGTTCAATATCTAGTTCGCGCGGGGTAGAGAAGGAGTGCGTTCACACGTCGTTTGAGGGATTGGGCCTTTTCGCCACGACCTCGTCGATAAGGCCGAAAACCTTGGCCTCCTCGGGTGACATATACCGGTCGCGCTCCATGCTTTCCTCAATGACATCAAGACTTTGCCCGGTATGGGCGGCGTAGATGTCATTAAGACGGGCGCGCAGGGTGAGAATTTCCTTGGCCTGGATCTCGATATCCGCGGCCTGGCCCTGCGCACCGCCCGAGGGCTGATGGACCATTACCCGGGAGTTGGGCAGGCTGAAGCGCTTGCCCGGCGCCCCGGCGGCCAGCAGCAGCGCCCCCATCGAGGCGGCCTGACCAATACACACAGTCGACACGTCCGGCCGGATGTACTGCATCGTATCGTAGATCGCGAGGCCTGAGGTCACGACGCCGCCCGGCGAATTGATATAGAAGGCGATGTCCTTATTCGGGTTCTCGGACTCAAGATAGAGCAGCTGGGCGCAAATCAGGCTGGAGACGGCGTCATTGACGCCGCCGATCAGAAAGATAATCCGCTCTTTGAGCAAGCGGGAATAGATGTCGAAGGCACGCTCGCCCCGATTGGTCTGCTCGATGACCATCGGCACGAGCGCGTTCATCTGTGTCTCTGTGGGATACATAACTGGATACACTCCCGATCCGCCTGCGGTTTTCGTCTCAGGCGCTGTCGCCGTCGTCCGGATCCCGGCGCAGCTCTTCGATCGAGACGGTGCGGTCGGAGACGCGGACCAGCTCGAGAATGAAATCGATGGTCTTTTCCTCGTAGAGCGGGGCGCGCAGCCGGTCCACCGCTTCGTCGTTCTTGCGGAAAAGGTCGAGAATCTCGCGCTCATGGCCGGGATAGCGCCGGGCCTCGGCGACCAGCGCCCGGTTAAGCTCTTCCTGGCTGACCTTGATGTTGTTGCGCCGGCCGACCTCGGACAGCAGCAGACCGAGCCGGACCCGCCGTTCGGCGATGGCGCGGTATTCGGCCTTGACCTCCTCCTCGTCGCGACCGGCCTCGGCGGCGTCGATCCGTCCGGCCTGCTTCTCGCACTGCCATTGGTTCCACACCGCCTCGAACTCGACCTCGACCATCGAGGGCGGCACCGGAAAGGTATGGAGATCCGCCAGCTTGTCGAGCAGCGCCCGTTTCACCCGGCGCCGGCTTAGCGCCGTGTATTCGGCGGTCAGGCGGGCACGGGCCGAATCCTCGAGCGCCGCCAGCGTGTCGAGCCCGAAGCGCTGGGCCAGGGCGTCGTCGACCGCGCCGGGCACAGGCCGGCGCAGTTCCTTGACGTCGATTTCGAACACCGCGACCTTGCCCGCCAGCTCGGCGGCCTGATAGTCGGCGGGGAACCCCACCTCCAGGCGGCGATGCTCGCCGGCGCGGGCGCCGATCAGACCGTTTTCGAAGTCGGGCAGAAAGGTCTTTTCGCCAAGCGGCAACTCATGACCCTCGGCCTTCATGCCCTCCTTGGCCTCGCCATCGACGGTGCCGGCGAAATCGATCACCAGGATGTCGCCCTCGACGGCGGCGCGCTCCTCGGTCACCGGCTCGCTGGATTTGGCGTAATCGGCCAGGCTGGTGAGCATCTTGGCGATCGAGGCCTCGTCAACCTCGGCCACCGGCCGTTCCAGCTCGATGGTGCCGAAATCGCCGGGTTCGATGTCGGGCAGCACCTCGATCCCGAGGGTAAATTCCAGATCCTGGCCCTCGACATAGGGCGGGACGTCGAAATTCGGCGCCACGGCCGGACGCAGGCCGCGCTCGGTGGTGGCCCGGCGGGCTCCCTCACCGACCTCGTGCTCGACGACGTCCTGAACCACGGAGGCGCCGTAGCGCTGGGCCAGGACCTTGGCCGGCACTTTGCCCGGACGAAAACCGGGCAACTTGACGGTTCGGCTCAGCTCCAGAAGCTTGGCCTGGACCTTGGCGTCGATCTCCTGGGCGGCGATGACGATCTTGAATTCGTGCTTGAGGCCGTCGGCGCTGGTCTCGGTAATCTGCATGTCAGTGAAAGCCTATTCGAAGAGAAGCCCATTCCCGACCGGCCCCACACCCCCGGAAGGGGCGGAAAGCGGCCGTCTTCGGAGCCACGGTGGTGCGGGCGAAGGGACTCGAACCCCCACGACTCGCGTCACTGGAACCTAAA
>JBAXPR010000037.1:0-29393 GCA_037132135.1 Rhodospirillaceae bacterium | reverse complement strand
ACTCCTAGCCTTCTGATCCGTAGTCAGATGCTCTATCCAGTTGAGCTACGGGCGCGGTGTCAAAACGTCAACATGCCGGTGGGGCTTGGCCCCGTCGGACTGTGGGGGGACACTAGCCAAGTCCCGGGCGGTTCGCAACCCTCTCTTTCAGCGATGGCAAAAAAACCGTGCCGGACACGAAAATACCTACCAGGCGGCGACGGTGCCGTCGGAGCGGGGGTCGGTGGCGCCTTCGAGGGTGCCGCTGGGGGTGCAGACGACGGCGCCGGCGTGGCCCATCTGGTCGGAGTAGGGCTCGGTCAGTTCCAGCGGGTGGCCGCTACGGCGCAGGGAGTCGATCACCTCGGGGGCAAAGCGGTTCTCCAGCTTGAGGGTGGCGCCGCCGCTGCCATGGCGCCGGCCGAGATACCAGCGGGGCGCGCTGACCGCCGATTGCAGGCTTTGGCCGAAGCGGGCGTAACGGCTATAGAGCGCGGCCTGGCTTTGCGGCTGGTTTTCGCCGCTCATGCCGCCGAAGCCCATCACCCGGCCATCGTCGAACAGCGCCAGCGCCGGGCAGAGGGTGTGGTAGGGCTTGCGGCCGCTGATCAGATGATTGACCGCGCCCGGCTGAAGGCTGAAGCCGGCGCCGCGGTTGTGCCAGAGCATGCCGGTGTGCTCCAGGGTGACACCGGAGCCAAAAGCCCAATGCAGGCTCTGCATGCAGCTGACGGTACGGCCGGCACCGTCGATCACGCCCAGCCAAGCCGACTCGCCATGGCCGCCGGCATCGGACCAGGGCTGGGCCTGATCGGCATCGACCACCGCCGCGACCTCGTCGAGCACATCGGGGAGCAGGAAGTCCTTGGCGTCGGCGCTCATATAGAAGGGATCGGTGACGTAGAGGTCGCGTACCCGGCAGGCGTGCTTGGTCGCCTCGACCAGACTGTGGATGTGGAGGGCGCTGTCCGGCCCGTCGATGGCGAGGCGGTCGACGATGCCGAGAATCATCAGCGCGGTCAGGCCCTGGGTTGGCGGCGGCAGATTATAAACCGTGGCGTCGGCGAGTCGCACCGACAAAGGCTCGACCAGCCGCGCCCAATGGTCGGCGAGATCCTCGCGGCTGATCGGGCTGCCGGCGGCCTTGAGTTCGCGGGCGATCACGCCGGCCAGTTCGCCCCGATAAAAATCGTCGGCACCGGCGGCGGCGAGCCGTTCCAGGGTCTTGGCCAAGGAGGCCTGAACCATCAGCGCCCCGGCCCTGGGGGCATGGCCGCCGGGCAGGTAGACCCGGCCGAAACCGGGCTGGGTCAGCAAATCCCTGGCGTCCTCGGCCAACCGGCCGGCGTGGCTGGCGGCCACCGGCACGCCGTCGCGGGCGTGGCGGATCGCCTCCTCGAGCAGCCGGGCCAGCGGCAGCCGGCCGCCCCAGCCCCGGCTGATGGCCAGGGCGGACGACCAGCCGGCGACCATGCCGGCCACGGTGTTGGCGGCGAGCGGCCCGCGACCGGGAATCTCGGTCAGGCGGTGGCTGCGGTACAGGTCCGGCGAGACGGCACGCCCGGCGGCGCCCGCGGCCTCGATGGCCATCGGCGGCTTGCCGGGCTCGTGAATCAGCCAGTAGGCGTCGCCGCCAAGGCCGTTGAGATGCGGCGCCACCACCGCCGAGGCCGCCGAGGTGGCGACCATCGCCTCGATGGCATCGCCGCCGTCCCGCAGCACCGCAAGCCCGGCCTGCGCCGCCAGATGATGGGGCGCTACCACCAGCCCCCGTCGTGCATAGGCCGTCTTCAACATGCGCCGTCCGCTCCGTCGATGATCGGGCACACTTACGACGTTTGTCCGGCGGTGGCAACCGGGTGAATGGGGGAGGCCGGCGGGCGGTCGCCGGCCTTCCCGGTGTCGCATCCGCCGTCACCGGGCCGGACCCGGCGGCGGGCCCGGCGCCGGCGGTCATCCCGCCACGGCGAAGGCCGCCGGCGGCACCACCTCGACCGCCTTCAGCCGCTGGGTGAGAACGCTCTGGTTGGTCAGGCCGAGCAGCTCGGAAAACTGCTTGCGCGACATCGAGGTCTCGTCGCCCGATGCCGGTTCGGCGGCCTGGAGACGGGCGATCAGATCGTCATAATCCTCAAGGCCGCCGACGATGACGTCGAACCAGTTGAGCCAGGCCCGCTCGATCATCGGCTCATCCTCAAGAGCCCGGGTCAGGCGGCCGATCTTGGCCGACTGGTCGAGGAGGATGATGTCCATGGCGTCCTCGGTCCCGGTCAACTGCCGGCGCAGCGCGAGGTCCCAGCGGATGCTGATTTCGGGCAGAAAGATATAGCGCAGGCCGCTGACCAGCCCCACCGACTCCCCGGTGGCGGGAATGGTGGTGAAGCCGTCGATCGGCCAGCCGTCGCCGGCGAAGCCGTTGATGCGGTCGCGCAGGCGCTGGAGGGCGCCGATTCGCTGCGGGGTGCGGAAGGTCAGGGTCAGGCCGGGGCGGGTGTTGTCGGCCCATTCGTCGGGCGGCAGCACCCGGGCGATGAAGGCGTCCTGCTGCACGGCATCGCGGGCGAGGCGGAAGACCGTCGCCGCCACCTGCTCGACGGCAAAGTGAGGGCCGGCGACGATCTCCAGCCCGACCGAAAGCTCCTGGCTGACGCCATAGCGGCCGAGCACCGCCCCCGAGGTGATCTCGACCACCTGATCGTCCTCGGCCAGAATTGCCAGCAGCGGCGCCGCGAAGTCGGCCAGTTGGCGCCGGGTCGGGTAAACCTGCCAGGCTGGCACCACCACCGGCGTTCGCAGCCGTCCGAGCCCACCGGTTTCGGTCTGGCGGGTGATTCCGACAAAATAGACGTCGTTGTCCATGGTTTCCTTCGGCCGGCTGACGCGGCGGTGGGTTCGGCATCCATTCATTGTCGATCCGCCGGCCGGCGGCAACCCGCTCCCCCGCTCGGGGTCCGACTTAGCGGTTGCAACAGAAGCCGCGACCGGCTAGACCCGCGTCCATGGCTTATCTAGACCATATCAGGGCCTGCAACAGCTGTGATCTCTCGGGATTTCGAGGATTCTGGGTGGCGGGCGTGCGGGTCGGCTGGGTGCGGCATGCCCTGGCCGAGCGGCTGGCGGCGTTTGGCGACACCGTGGCGGTGGCCGGGGACCGCGTTTCACTCCTGGGGCGCTTCGACAGCTTCCTGTCCCGCACCACGGCGCTCGGCGATCTGATCGCGGTCCTGGTGGCCGAGGGCGTGGTGCCGGCGCCGCGCGGCGAGCATTATCCGGTCTATCCGGCCTGGGGCGCGCCGCCGCTGTTTTCGCTCGACCGGGCGGCGGTGGCCTCTTTTGGCACCATTGCTTACGGCATCCATGTCAACGGCTATCTCCGGCGGCCTGATGGCGGGCTGGATCTCTGGATCGCCACCCGTTCACGGGACCGGTCGGTGGCGCCGGGCAAGCTTGACAATCTGATTGCGGGCGGCCAGCCGGTCGGGCTCAGCCTGCGCGACAATCTGATCAAGGAAGCATACGAGGAGGCGGCGATCGGCCCCGAGCTGGCGCGCCGGGCCGTGCCCGTCGGCACCGTGACCTACCGGCTGGAACAGCCGGCCGGGGTGAAGGCCGATTGCCTCTTTGTCTACGATCTCGAAGTGCCGCGCGACTTCGAGCCGCGCAATACCGACGGCGAGGTCGAGAGCTTCGAGCGTCTGCCCTGGGAGCGGGTGGCCGAGATCGTGCGCGACAGCGATGCGTTCAAGTTCAACTGCAATCTCGTGATCATCGATTTTCTGATCCGCCATGGCCTGCTCGGACCCGAGCATCCCGACTATCTGGCGCTGGCCGCCGGGCTGCGCGCCTGGGGCTAGCCGGGGTCGGGAAAGCCCGCCATCGCCCGCACCGCGGCGGCGCTGTGTCCGGCGCTTCGCAGGGCGCGGATCGGGAGGGCGCCGTTGCGCTTTGCCAGCCTTTGGCCATCGGCGCCGGTCAACAGCGGATGGTGATGATAGTCCGGCGTGGGCAGGCCGAGCAGCGCTTGCAGCAGACGGTGGCTGTGGGTGGCGGCAAAGAGATCGGTGCCGCGGGTAACCAGGGTCACGCCCTGAAGGGCGTCGTCGAGGGTGACGCTGAGGTGATAGCTGGTCGGGGTGTCGCGCCGGGCCAGCACGAGATCGCCGAGGCGCTCGGGCCGGGCCGTCTGCCGGCCGGCGCTGCGGTCGTACCAGTCGAGCGGACCGGTCAGGGTCAGCGCCCGGCCGAGGTCGAGGCGCGAGGCGTACGCCCGGCCTTCAGCGATGTGCGCCGCGGCGTCGGCGGCCGCGAGGGCGCGGCAGCGGCCGGGGTAGAGCGGGCCGTCTGCGTCGCCGCCATGGGGGGCGCCACCGGCGAGCGCGATGTCCTGGCGGCTGCAAAAGCAGGGATAGACCACGCCCAGCTCCTGGAGCCGGGCCAGGGCGGCACGGTAATCGGCGAAATGCTCCGACTGCCGGCGGACCGGCTGCTCCCAGGTCAGGCCGAGCCAGTCCAGATCTTCGATCAGGTCGCGCTCGAAGCCGGGGCGGCATCGCTGGCGGTCGATATCCTCGATCCGGAGCAGAAAGCGGCCGCCGGCCTCGATCGCTGTACGCCACGCGTACAGCGCGGCGTACGCGTGACCGAGATGGAGGTGACCGGTCGGGCTGGGCGCAAAACGACAGACGACAGACATGGCGCGGCTCAGCGTCGGAGCGGCTCGGCCAGGGCATGGGCGGAGAGGCCGGCGACGATTCGGCCGGCGCGCTCGCGCCAGCTGTGGCGCTCGCCATAGCCGGCGAGGCCCCTGGCGCGCAACCGGTCGAGGCGGTCGGGATCGCCGAGCAGGTCGGAGACGAAGTCGTCGAGGTCGGCGGGATCGGCGGGCAGCGGCACCATGCCGAGGCCGGCATCGAGGTCTTCGCGGAGAAAGGTGCTGGGCTCGGTGGCCACCACCGCGCCCCGGCTGAGGCCATAAAAGATGCGCTCATGGCCGCCGCGCCCGAAGGTCGAGCGGCTGTTGATCAGCACCCGGGTCTCGGCCATCAGGCTGCGGCTGCGGGCAAAGGAGGTGGTGCCCTGGAGATCATGGTGGTCGAGGGCGCTGGTGCCGGAGACCTCGCCGAGCACCGAAACCCGGTGGCCGGTGATGGCGCGCAGCACCTCAAAGCGCCGGGCCATCATGGCGTAGGCATCGAGTTCGGTCACGGCTTTGGCCACCGTCAGCGGCGTCGCCGCCATCTCGCGCCGGGTGTACGCATCGAAGATTGCCGCGTACGGCTCCAGGCCACCGACACGTACAGCCTCCAGCGCCTCGGCGAGCGCGGCCCGGACCAGGGCGCGGCCACCCGAAACCCGGTCGAGCCAGGCCGCCTCGGGACCGGGATCGGTAACGTTGCCGGAAAACATCAGCGCCACGCCGCGATCCCGGGCCGGGCGGGGGTCCGGGATGGCCTCGGGGCCGCCATGGGGGCAGAAGAGGTGGCTGCGCGGCGGCAGTCCGGCCTGATCGAGGAAGGAGAGGTGGCCTTCGTCGATCACCGTGACCAGAGTGTTTTCGGGGGCGCGCAGCAGGTGGGCCAAGTGGCAGGCCGGATGATCGACCATGAAGGCGACCAGCGGCAGTTTCCAGGCCTCGTGAACGGTGACCTCGCGGCCGCGGTCCTCGCCGACCACCAGCCGGTCCTTGCCATTGCAATTGAGGATGAAGGCCGGCGCGCCGCTGTCGCGCAACTGCACCATCAGCGCCAGCATCAGATGGGGATTGGGATAATTGGGGGTATGGAGCACGGTGCGCACCGCCGCCCCGAGGGCGCCGAGGGCGCTGCCGAGATCGGTCATCAGGGTGTCGACGGCGGTATTGACGGTGACGGTGGCGGTGACGATGCCCTGAAGGTCGGTGGCGCGCATCGGGAGGGTCCTGGGAAGCCGGGGGCGCCACTATGCCCCGGCAGGCCGGGGCCCCGGCGAATTTTTTTCCCGCTCCCGTGAATAAAATCGCCGGTGCCGCTGTTCATGCTTCTAGGACCGGACATTTTGCCGATTCCGAGGTATAGTCCCGGCGCTCCCACCCAACAGCGGACGGCGCCCTTGAGTATCTTCGGGATCGAGCTGGAAGTCCATATCGCGTCGCTGCGTCGCTATGCGCGTGCCCTGGTGCGCGACCGCAACGACGCCGACGATCTGGTTCAGGAGGCGCTGACCCGGGCCTTGTCCCGGGCCGACAAGTTCGTGGCCGGCACCAACCTGCGGGCCTGGCTGTTCACGATCATGCACAACGTGCATGTCAATCAGGTGCGCAGCCGGGCGGCACGGCCGGTTGAAGTGGCGGTGGACGAGGTGATCGAATCCCGGCTCTCGGAGCCCGCCAACCAGGAGGCGCGGGTCGAACTGGGAGAGATGATGCGGGTGCTGGAAACGCTGCCCGCCGAGCAGCGGCAGGTGTTGCTGCTGGTGGCCCTGGAGGGGCTGAAGTACGAGGAGGTGGCGGCGGTGCTGGAGGTGCCGATCGGCACGGTGATGTCGAGGTTGAGCCGGGCGCGGGAAGCGGTGCGGATCAGATTGGCCGGCGGCACGCTGGCGGTGACGCTGCGCCGGGTGAAGTAGCGGCGCCGGGGCTTCCGAGCGGACCCCGGCCCCAGAGGAGCGGAAAGGAGAAGCGACATGCGGGACAGCGATCTGCATGCCTATGTCGACGGACAGCTGGATTCGGCCCGGCGCATCGAGGTTGAAACCTGGCTGGCCGAGGACGAGGAAGCGGCGCGCCGGGTCGAGGCCTATCGCACCCAGAACGCGACGTTGCACAGCCTTTTCGATTCAATTCTGAAGGAACCGGCCGATGGGCGCCTCGTCGATCTCGGCGAACGCCTGGGCCAGCGGCTGGATGCGGCGGCGGCCCGGCGCTCCTGGTGGTCGCAGCCCGGCTGGCGGCGGCTGGCGGCGGCGGTGACCTTCATCGCCGCCGGGCTGGGCGCCGGCTGGCTCGGACGCGGTCAGGTGGTGACGGTGCCGGTGGCTCAGGCGCCGGCGGGGCAGCCGACCCTGCAGGCGTTTGCCGAGGAGGCGACCCAGGCTCACACCTTCTATGCCCATTCGCGGTTCGAGGTCGAGATGGGCGCCGACAATCAGGATGCCCTCAACAACTGGCTGTCGGAGCGGTTGGGGCGATCGGTGTTCGGCCCGGATCTCGGCGCCATCGGCTACCGGCTGATCGGTGGCCGCTCGCTGCCCGCCGAGGGTGGCGCTGTCGCGCAATATATGTACGAGACCGAGGGCGGCAATCGCCTGACCCTGTTTGTCGGCACGCCCAAGGCCGATCAGCAGTCGGCGTTCAGCTTCGTCAAGCACGGCGAGATCGCCAGCTTCTATTGGGCCGAGGGGGTGTTGAGCTATGCCCTGGTCGGGCGCTTCGAGCGCGATCAGTTGATGAGCATTGCCCAGACCGTCCATCAGAAGCTGAAAAGCGGGCCGTCGCCGCGGCCGGCGCCAGCACCGCCGCAGGCCGCGCCCGAGGCCAAGCCGGCACCAGCGCCGGCCGAGCAGATGGTGCCGCCGCCACCGGCCGGCGGTCCCGATCAGGAACGGCCGAAGGCAAGCTGAGACGTGGCGACCGGGCCGGGACCCGGCCCGGTCAGGCCTTTTTCGCCGCCGGGGTCGCCTTGCGGTTCTTGGCGTAGGTGGCCAGCACCTTCTCGATCTCCGGCGCGATCAGGCCGAACGAGGCGCCGAACTGCTGGTTGGCGTTGACCGAGGTGATGGTGACGCGGGTGCTGAAGGTAAACTTGCCCCAGCGATCATCGACCGCCACCGTGATCGAGGCCAATTGGCCCTGGGCGATCGAGGCATCGTGATTGCCGGCGACGAAGCCCTTGGCGTTCAATGTGACCAGAGGATAGCTGCGGCTGTCCACCTGAATGACCGCGCTCTCGGCCTTCGGTTTCGGCGGCACCTTCTTGGCCGGAACCAGAATCTTGAGAAAATCGAACATCGTATCCTCTCCTCGCGCCGGACCGGCGCTCCGACCTGGACTACTGTCTGACCACCCTCCGCCCGGCGCGGTCGCCGGGATGGTGGGATTATCGCGGGGAGAGGTTTACAAACTCTCACCTGTCCCGCACGTCCGGACCGGACTGGGCGGGAGCGGTGTCGGCACCGGCGATCAGACGGCGCTGGCTTTGCGGTCTTCGGGGCGCTTCTTTGAGGCTGGCTGATAGGCGATGGCGGCGTGTTCGGCGCAATAGGGCATGCCGAGCTGGGCCGGGCGACCGCAGAAATGGAAATCCTGATGCTTGGGATCGCCGACCGGCCATTTGCACATCCGCTCGGTCAGCGCCAGGATGGTGGCGCCTCGGGTGGTCTTCTTCTTGATCGGTGAGGGACGCCCCGAAAGGCCCAACCGGTGCGCCTTGCCGATGACCGCATTACGACTGACGTCGCCGAGAACGTCGGCGATCTCGCTGGCACTCATTCCCTGGCCCCAAAGGGTTTTGAGCTGTTCAATCCGCTCGTCCGTCCAACTCATCGGCTCTCTCCAGGCTGGTAATCCACTGATAATACCGTGATCTCTGTTCTTTTCACCGGTTTCTTCCGGCGCTCGGCATCCCGTCCCGGCCTTTCGGCCCGTTCAGCTCCCGCCGGGCCGGCTTCGCGGCCTCGGGGTGAACGAGGCCGGATGGCAATCGCTCACTATATTTTGTGTCGAACCTTCTGGAGCATACCGGATATCAGGTGAAGGTGATAGGGGGACGCCGCATTATACCCTTAGCCGGGGCAAGGTATGCCAATTTGCCAGGAGATGCAACCGGTCGCTCCCTGGCAAAGTATGCTCGATGAGCATTCCTGGCTGCCGGTCAGGGGCCTTGCGTATAGCGGTTGGGAGGCAACGCTCTGAAACCCAACGGAAACAAAAGGCGGGCAAAATAGGGCGGCCGGACCGTGGCCGATATCCCCTGCGACAAGTTGCCTCAGGGGGGCCGGGGCGGGGCCGGTCATGCGTCGGTTGAAGGGAGGTGATGGCCGCTACGGTCTTGAACTTTGCGCCTTTGCTGCAAATTTCTTGGGTACCCGACAGGGGGCCGACAGGGTTCGACGCCGGCTGGGGGAGGCTGCGGACGCCGTGGTCGGGCGGGACGGCGCCGACAGGAGAGGGAGGTTTCAGATGCTCCGAAGCATGAAGGAACTCTTCGGCTATTCGGTGGCGGCGCTCGACGGTCCTCTTGGCACGCTCGAGGACTTCCTGTTCGATGAGCGCACCCACGATTTACGGTATCTGGTCGCCGATACCGGGGGCTGGTTCAACCGCCGCCATCTGCTGGTGACACCGGCCGCCTTCGGCCGCACCCGTTGGCCGGCGCGCGACTTTCCGGTCAGGATCACCTGCGCCCAGGCGGCGGCGAGCCCGGTGATGGTCGTGGACGCGCCGCTGTCGCGGCAGCACGAGGTGGCGCTGCACACGTTTTTTGAATGGATGCCCTACTGGCTGACCCATGCCAACGGCGTTCCCACCGCCCATGTCGCGCCGCCGGGCGGCGCGGCGCTGCCCTCGCCGGTGCTGTGCCGGGCTCAGCGGCTGATCGGCTATCAGCTCGAGGCCAGCGACTCCAGGATCGGCCATATCGTCGACTTCCTGGTCGATGACGAGGTGTGGCGGATGCAGCATCTCGTGGTCGACACCGAGGCCTGGGGCGATCCCCGGACGGTAATGGTGTCGCTGGCCGTGTTCACCGGCATCGACGCCGGGGCCGAAACGGTGAAGGTCGATCTGACCGAGCGGCTGGTTCGTGAGAGTCCGGTTTACGATCCGAGCGCGATCGCCGGCAGCCGCAGCGAGGTCGTCTTCCACGATTACCTCGGACGGCCGCGGCCGTAACCGCCGCCGGTCAAGGGACGGGCCGGCCCCCCCCGGCCCGTCGCCCGGCCGCGCCGCCAGGGAGCTGCGGGAGCCGCTGCGGCCTCGTTCGCGTAATTTTCGCAAACGAACGCACGGTATTTCTTTTCGTTAATTCGCCGATTTGGTTTGACCTGACGGAACGGGCCGTCTAGGTTGCCACTCCCGGAGCGGCGCATGGACGGCGGCGCCCCTGGCGCGGCTTGTGCGGCGTGTGACGCGTGCGGCGTTTGGGGGTGGCGTTCGGGGCCTGAGGCGTCCGGGACAGCGACAGTGAGCACGAAGGTTGGAGACCATGGCTGAACAGTTGATGAGCGGAGCCCAGATCATTCTGAAAGCCCTGAAGGATCAGGGCGTCGAGGTTGTTTTCGGGTATCCCGGCGGCGCGGTGTTGCCGATCTATGATGCCCTCTTTCAGCAGAATGACATCCGCCACATTCTGGTTCGCCACGAGCAGGCGGCGGTTCATGCCGCCGAGGGCTATGCCCGGTCGACCGGCAAGGTCGGCTGTGTACTGGTGACCTCGGGTCCGGGCGCCACCAATGCCGTGACCGGTCTGACCGACGCCCTGCTCGACAGCGTGCCGCTGGTCTGCCTCAGCGGTCAGGTGCCGACCCATCTGATCGGCAACGACGCTTTCCAGGAGGCCGACACCACCGGCATCACCCGCTCCTGCACCAAGCACAATTATCTGGTCAAGGACGTCAAGAATCTGGCGCGCACCCTGCACGAGGCCTTTTATGTCGCCCGCACCGGGCGGCCGGGTCCGGTGCTGCTCGACATTCCCAAGGACGTCCAGTTCAACGAGGGGCCGTATGTCACGCCCCAGCAGGTGACGCACAAGAGCTACAAGCCCCAGGTGAAGCCGGATCTGGCCCGGGTCGAGGAGGCGGTGGACCTGCTGGCCGGGGCCAGGCGGCCGATTTTCTATGTCGGCGGCGGGGTGGTCAATTCGGGGACCATGGCGTGCAAGCTGCTGACTCAGTTCGTGCGCATGACCGGCTATCCCTGCACCACGACCCTGATGGGATTGGGGGCCTATCCGGCCAGCGACGCCCAGTTCCTCGGCATGCTGGGCATGCACGGTACCTATGAGGCCAATCTGGCCATGCATGGCTGCGATGTCATGGTGGCGGTCGGCGCCCGCTTTGATGACCGGGTCACCGGCAGAATCGCCGATTTCGCCCCCGGTTCCAAGAAGATCCACATCGATATCGACCCCAGTTCGATCAACAAGAACGTCCGGGTCGATCTCTCGGTGGTCGGCGACGCCGCCCATGTCCTCGAGGACCTGATCCGGATCTGGAAGGCGCGCCAGAAGCGCCCCGACACCGCGGCGATCAAGGATTGGTGGGCGCAGATCAACACCTGGCGCAAGCGCGACTGTCTGCGCTATGCCAAATCCGACCGGATCATCAAGCCGCAATTCGCGCTGGAGCGTCTGCGTGAGGCGATCAAGGGCAAGGATTACTACATCACCACCGAGGTCGGGCAGCATCAGATGTGGGCCGCCCAGTTCCTGCCCTTCGACGAACCGTTCCGCTGGCTGACCTCGGGCGGCCTCGGCACCATGGGCTACGGCCTGCCGGCCTCGATCGGGGTGCAGGTCGCCCATCCCGAGTCGCTGGTGGTCGGCATCTCCGGCGATGCCTCGATCATGATGAACATCCAGGAGATGGCCACCGCGGTCCAGTGCGGCGCCGCGATCAAGGTCTTCCTGCTCAACAACCAGTACATGGGCATGGTGCGCCAGTGGCAGGAATTGCTGCATGGGTCCCGCTATTCCCAGAGCCATTTCAACGGCCAGCCCGATTTCGTCAAGCTCGCCGAGGCCTTTGGTGCCACTGGTCTGCGCGCCACCCGGGTGTCCGAACTCGACGATGTCATCAGGACGATGATCGAGACCCCGGGGCCGGTGATCGCCGACATCGCGGTCGACCCCGCCGAAAACTGCTTCCCGATGATTCCCGGCGGCAAGGCCCACAACGACATGCTGCTCGGCCCCGCCGACAAGCCGGAATCCGCCACCCCCGAGGACGGGATGGTGCTGGTGTAGGGTGACGGCCGGCATGTGGGACTGGCTGGGAAAACTGGCGGACTTTGCCTCGCTGGCTTCCCTGCTGGTTTCGGGGTATGCTGCGTGGCAGATTACCGCCGTTCGGCGCAAGGTCAGCCGCCGGGTCGCGTTTACGGCGCTGGCGGATGATTTCCTGGACCGGATCGGTTCGCGGATCACCTCACTCGGAGAGGCAATTCGATGTTACCCCGACAAACGGCTTGAGATCGTATCGGATATCAGGGAGTGCGTCGCGTTGCTTGGCGCTTACGAGGCAGAGTTGTCGCGGGACGGGGCAAACGCTCTTTCGGAGTTGCGGCATCATGCGGATCGGTATCGGGGGCTCATCGTTGAAGTGCCTGGCGAGGGGACCGAGGACGATCCTTCGACGTTGCTGGCGCTGCTTTGGAATATTCACGGCTTGGTCAGGAACTGCTGGGTGGACTACCAGAACGTAATCGCCCAGCGGCGTAATGGAGTCATCGATGATCTCTGATGACAAGCGGCTTCGTCTCGTCGCGAAACTTCTCGCGATGACTCAGCTCCGAAGGATTTCCTGGCGGCGCCGGGATCGTCAACCATGCTCGAGCGCTTTTTCGGCAACAGCCGACGGCTTGCGCTTCGAGCTTCGCCGTGCGCCCGCGTCGGACTATGGCCGACGAGCCGGAGGTTCCCTGGTGGCGGTGGAAGTTTGGGATGAAGATCAGGCCGGCTCAGGTCCCTTGGATACGTTTACTGACCGGGATCGCGTGCCGATTTTGGACGATCTCTTTGAACTCGTTGAATTCAACGACGGAGATTCAGGTGCGGCAGCAGCCAAGATCAATGCCTTCCTTAAAGAAGATGTGACCCATGCCCAATGACCTGACTGACAAAATCGAAAAGCACACGATTGCGGTGCTGGTGGATAACGAGCCCGGCGTTCTTGCGCGGGTGATCGGTCTTTTTTCCGGACGGGGCTACAATATCGAGAGCCTGACCGTTTCGGAGATCGACAAGGAAAACAATCTCTCGCGCATCACGATCGTGACCTCGGGTACACCGATGATCATCGAGCAGATCAAGGCCCAGCTCGATCGGCTGGTGCCGGTGCACCGGGTCCATGACCTCACCGACGAGGGGCCGAGCGTCGAGCGCGAACTGGCGCTGGTCAAGGTCGCCGGCGTCGGCGAGAAGCGCATCGAATCGATGCGCATTGCCGAGATCTTCAAGGCCCGGGTGGTCGACGCGACGCTGAACTCGTTCATCTTCGAGCTGACCGGCACCGCGATCGAACTGTCGGACTTCATCGGCCTCATGAGCCAGCTCGGGCTGGTCGAGGTCAGCTGTACCGGTGTCGTGGCCATGTCCCGCGGTCCGGGCGGTTTCTAGCCTTTTCCAGCTCAGCGAACACACTCGCGACTCATTCGAGGATTGACTCCATGCGCGTTTATTACGATCGGGATGCCGACGTTAACCTGATCAAAGGCAAGACCGTGACCATTGTCGGCTATGGCAGCCAGGGTCACGCCCACGCCCAGAACCTCCGCGACAGCGGCGTCGCCCAGGTACGGGTGGCCTTGCGCGCCGGCAGCGCCAGCGTCAGGAAGGCCGAGGCGGCCGGGTTCACCGTCGTCACTCCGGCCGAGGCGGCCCGGACCAGCGATCTCTTGATGATCCTGGTGCCCGACGAGTTGCAGGCCGAACTCTATCAGACCGACCTTGCGCCCAACATGAAGCAGGGGGCGGCGCTGGCCTTCGCTCATGGTCTCAACATCCATTTCGGCCTGATCGAGCCCCGGGCGGATCTCGACGTCTTCATGATTGCGCCGAAGGGTCCCGGCCATACCGTGCGCGGCGAATACCAGCGCGGCGGCGGCGTGCCCTGTCTGGTCGCGGTCCATCAGAACGCCAGCGGCAACGCCCTCGAAATCGCGCTCTCCTATGCGTCGGCGGTTGGCGGCGGCCGGGCCGGCGTGATCGAAACGACTTTCCGCGAGGAATGTGAGACCGATCTCTTTGGCGAGCAGGTCGTGCTCTGCGGCGGCCTGACCAGCCTGATTCAGGCCGGCTTCGAGACCCTGGTCGAGGCGGGCTACGCCCCCGAGATGGCCTATTTCGAGTGCCTGCACGAGGTCAAGCTGATCGTCGACCTGATTTATGAGGGCGGCATCGCCAACATGCGCTACTCGATTTCCAACACCGCCGAATACGGCGATTACAAGACCGGCCCGCGCATCATCACCGACGAGACCAAGAAGGAGATGAAGCGGGTGCTCGAAGACATCCAGTCGGGCCGCTTCGTGCGCGACTTCATGCTCGAGAACAAGATCGGCCAGCCCAGCTTCAAGGCCAGCCGGCGCCGCAGCGCCGAGCACCCGATCGAGGAGGTGGGGGGCCGGCTGCGCGCGATGATGCCCTGGATCGCCGCCCGTCGGCTGGTCGACAAGAGCAAGAACTGACCGGGTTCTTTTCATCGGTCCGGAAAAAGCGGGGAGCTTCGGTTCCCCGCTTTTTTTTTATCGCCCGAGGCTCAAACCGCCAGTGCCGTCTTCGCCGCCACCACGTCGGCGCCGATCTGGGTCTTGAGCGCGTCGAGGCTGTCGAAGCGGCGCTCGGGGCGGAGGAACTCGATCAGCTGCACCCGAAGGTGGCGGCCGTAAAGGTCCTGGTCGCAGGCGAAGAGGTGGGTTTCCAGCCGTTCATCCTCGCCATTCACGGTCGGGCGACGGCCGAAATTGGCCACGCCGTCGTGCCATACCGTTGACAGACCGGTGTCGATCCCGGCTCGCACGGCATAGGCGCCGAGCCGGGGGCGCAGATACTCGCCGAGATGCAGGTTGGCGGTCGGGAAGCCCAGGGTGCGGCCGAGCCGGGCGCCGGTCTCGACCCGGCCCTCGATCTCCCAGGCCCGGCCGAGCACAAAGGCGGCGTCGCGCGGCCGGCCCTCGACCAGGGCGGTGCGGATGCGGGTCGAGGACAGGGCGGCGCCGGTGTGGTCGGGGATCAGCGCCACGGCGGTGACCGCGAAGCCGTGGCTGCGGCCCATGCGCTCCAGCACCTCCATCGAGCCGCCGCGGCGGTGGCCGAAATGAAAGTCGGCACCGGCAACGATGTGGCGGGCGGCCAACCCGCCGACCAGCACCTCGGTCACGAAGTTTTCGGCGTCCCGGTGCAGGAACGCCTCGTCGAAATGAGCGACGACCAGACTGTCAACCCCGAGCGCCTCCAACTGGCGCTCCTTGATCCGGAACGGCGTCAGGCGAAAGGGCGGCCCGTCGGGACGGAAGACGCTGCGCGGATGCGGCTCGAAGGTCAGCACCGCCAGCGAGAGCCCGGTTTCCTCAGCGATCGCCCGGCCGCGGCCGATCACGCCCTGGTGGCCGCGGTGCAGGCCGTCGAAATTGCCCAGCACCACCACCGCTCCCCGCGCCACCGCGGGGAGTTGTAGGTAGCTCCGGAAGATGCGCATCGGCGCGCGTCCGCGGCGGCGGCGGTTCAGCCGCGGACCGGGACCATCACGGTGGCTTCGCCATCGATGACCACGGTCTCGCCGACCGAGCATACGGTCTTGAGGGTCACCCGCTTCTTGTCCGGAACGATGTCGGTAATGGTGGCGCGGGCGACCACGGTATCGCCGACTCGCACCGGCGCTTTGAACTTGAGGGTCTGGGAGATGTAGATGCAGCCCGGCCCGGGCAGCTTGGTGCCGAGCACGGTGGAGATGAAGCCGGCCGACAGCATGCCATGGGCGATCCGGGTCTTGAACATGGTCGCCGAGGCGTAATCATGGTTGAGGTGGACCGGATTGGTGTCGCCCGAAATCCCGGCGAACATCACGATATCGGTATCGGTGATGGTCTTGGCATAGACCGCCGACATGCCGACCGTGAGGTCTTCCAAGTAGTAACCATTAAGGTCCGCAAGAATTTGCTTGGCGTCGTCCATCTGTTTTCCTCCTGAATTTCTCCCGGCCGTCTCCCGGCTTTCCGATCGCTGTCCGGATTGTTTGGAGAGGCATCGCGATGCCGGAGCTTTGTTCTGTCCGGCCCGAATGTGGGGCAGGGGACCCTAACAAAATTCCCCGGCGGGCAAAAGCTGAATTTTCGCGGTCCCGCCGGCGAATCGAGACATACCTGTGACATACTTGCCGCCCCGGCCGGGATTCCGGATAAACTTTGTTTCGTTGATTTGACGGCCTTACGGACATACGTTAAGAGAGAGGTTGGAGTCCCGGCATCAGGAGGCGCGCGTGAGGCGGCGCCGGCGCCGGGCGGGTATGACGGGGGGCAGGCGCGTGACAGGCGGATCGAAAATCTGGACGGTGCGCGGCATTCCACCCGAGCTGCAGACCGCGGTTTCGGCGGCGGCCAAGGCGGCGCGCCAGACGCTCGGCGAGTGGACGGCGGCGGCCCTGACCCAGGCCCTGAGCGGCAGCGGGCGCGACGACGCGGCCAAGGACCTGAAAGCCGGCCGCTTCGACGACATCGAGGCCCATATCGCGGTGCTGGAGCGGCGGCTCGACGTGCTCGACACCCGCAACGACGCCACCCTGGCCCGGGTCGACGGCTTTGAGCGTCAGGCGGCGACGCTGAAGCAGCGACTCGATGGCTTCGAGAGCGGCGGCGGCCGCCTCGCCGCCCCGCAGGCCCCGCCGCCCTCGCCCGAGGCGGCGGCGGCGCTGGCCGAACCCACCATTCCCCAGGGGCCGTTCACCCGCGGCATCGGCTCGCGCAAGCGCCTGACCGGTGCCGGCGAGGAGGAATTGCAGCGCCTGCTCGCGGCCGGGGTCGACGACGCCACCATCGCGGCCCGCCTCGGTATCCACAAGCGCATCGTCTGGGCACGCCGGCTCACCGAGCGCAGCCCCGACTGACGGCGGCCTACTTCAGACTGTCGAGCCGGGCCTTGACCGCCGTATAGTCGGGGCCGGCCGGGTCGAGCTGCCGCAGCAGTGTTTCCAGCAGCGGCCGCGCCTCCGGCGCCTTGCCGGCCTGGGCGGCGTCGAGGCCAAGATACCAGAGGGCGGCCGGGGTGGCCGGGGCAATGGCCAGCGCCTCGCGCAGCGCCGCTTCGGCCTCGGCGGGCAGACGGTTGGCCGGGCCGGCGGCGGGCGCGGCGGCGATCACCGCCTCGGCTAGCGCGACCAGAACCTCGGGCCGGCGTGGCGCTGCGGCGCGGGCATGGCGCGCTGCCTCCAGCCGTTTTGCGCCATCGCCCAGCACCTCATAGGCGCGGATCAGGCGCAGCCAGCCCTCGATGTCGGCGGGATCGGCCTCCAGCTTGACCCGCAGTCCCTCGACCATGGCGGCGATCGCCGGACCGCGGTCGGCGGCGGCCCCGGGACCGGGGCCGCGGGGCGGCAGCGCCTTCGGAGTGACGCTGGCGGCGTCGAGCTTCAGCCGGCCGGCGACCTCGGCGATGCGCTGACGCACCAGCGGCAGCCAGGGCGCGTCCTCGGGGCTGGCGGCGACCAGCCCGGCCCAGCCCTCAAGGGCGCCCTGGTCGTCGCCGGCCTGGAACCGGGCCAGGGCCAGATAGTGGCTGGCGCGCGGCTCGTGCGCGCTCCTGATAAGCACGGCCTCGAACAGCCGGCGCGCCTCATCGGGCACCAGCCCCTGGTTGGCGCGGGTCAGCGCCTCGGCGAGGGCGCCGCTGAGGTCCGGGTCGTCGGGGGCGAGGGCGGCGGCGCGGCGCCACGCCTCGACCGCCTCGGGCAGCCGCTCCAGCTTGCCGTAGGACTGGGCGAGCAGGGTCCAGCCCTCGAGGTTGTTCGGCTCCGCCTTCAGGCGTTCGGCGAGGTGGGATACGGCATCGAGCACGGTCTGGGGCACCGCCTCCGGCCGGGCCGCCTCGGCGGCGCGCTCGGCGAAGGGCCGGGCGGGCAGGCCGGGGTGGCCAAGAGTGAGGTAAAGCGTCAGCGCCGCCAGCGGCATGCCCGCGATCAGCACCAGCACCGTGATCCGGTTCGGCCGCGCCGGCCGCGGCGGCCGTGCCGGCGCGCTGTCGGCGGCCAGAATGCGGCGGCTGATCTCGGTCCGTGCCGCCTCGGCCTGGGCCGCTTCGATCACGCCGCGCCCAAGATCGCGCCCGATCTCGGCCAGCTGATCGCGGTAGACCTCGAGGTTCCAGGCCGCGCGGGTCGGGGGCGGGGCGCCCGGTCGCAGCACGGGCCGGACCAGGGTCGCGACCACCGCCGCCGTCAGCGCGGCGGCCAGAATCCAGAACAGGGTCATCAGGTCATCCCTCGCGCCCGAGCACGGTATCGAGCCGCGCCCGCTCCTCGGCGCTGAGCGGCTGTTGGGCGGTGTCGGTGGTTCGGCGGCCCCGGCCGGCCAGACGCCAGGCGACCGCGGCGGCGGCGGCAATCACCATCGCCAGCGGCGCCAGCCAGAGCAGCCAGGTGTTGGGCTGGAACGGCGGCTTCAGGCGGGCAAAATCGCCGTAGCGGGCGGTGACGTAGTCCAGCACCGCCTGGTCGCTGTCGCCGGTCTTGAGGCGCTCGCGCACCAGGAGGCGCAGATCGCGGGCCAGCGGCGCATTGCTGTCGTCGATCGACTGGTTCTGGCAGACGAGGCAGCGCAACTCCTGGCTGAGTTCGCGGGCGCGGGCTTCGAGGGCCGGATCGGCCAGCATCTCGCCGGGCAGCACGGCGCCGGCCGGCGGCGCCCAGCCGGCCAGGGTTACGAACAGCATCAGGGCCGGGAACGACGGACGGACGGTCAATAGAGCAGCCCCGCGATGAGATAACCGAGAGCGACGGCAAAGAGGCCGATCACCACCGAGAAGAAGACATAGAGCAGCCCAAGCGCAAGGTCGCCCTCCATGAAGAGGTCGAGCAGCTGCAGGCTGAACGAGGAAAAGGTGGTGTAGCCCCCGCAGACGCCGACCATCAGGAAGAGGCGGGCATCGCGGCTGACATACTCCATCGGCAGGTTGGCCACAAAGCCGATCAGCAGCGAACCGCCGATGTTGATGATCAGGGTCGGCCAGGGGAAATGGGCGGGCATGATCTCGAACGGAAACAGCTCGATGTCAAATTCATGGAAGGTCACCGACAGCCAATGCCGGCCCATGCTGCCCAGCGCGCCGCCGATCGCCACGAGGAAATAATCGACCATGCTCTTTCCGCCCCGGAAACGGCCCTCAGCGCCCCTTCAGCGACGCCAGCAGCGGCAGGATGGTCTGCCGGACGTCCTCGGGGGTCAGCGGCCCGACATGCTTATAGCGGATGCGGCCCTGGCCGTCGATGATGAAGCTCTCGGGGGCGCCGTAGACCCCGAAATCGATCGCCACCCGGTTGTCGGTGTCGGCGCCGATGCTGCGAAAGGGGTTACCGGCGGTGGCCAGCCAGGCGACGGCGTCCTCGGGCTTGTCGCGATAGTCGAGACCGCGCATCGCCACCCCCTGGTCCCTGGCCAGCCGCATCAGCACCGGCTGTTCGGCCCGGCAGGGCACGCACCAGGAGGCGAAGACGTTGAGAAGCTGCGGCTCGCCGGTGGCGAGGTCGGCGGTGCTCAGGCCGTGGTCGAAACCGGGCAGCGGCGGCAGCGTGAAGGCCGGCACCGGCTTGTCGATCAGCGCCGAGGGCACCAGATGCGGATCGCGGCCGAGGCCGGCGGCAAACCACACCACCAGGGCAAGGAAGGCCAGCAGGGGCAGGAGATAAAGCAGCGTGCGCGGGGTCATGGCTTCGAGTCTTGTCGGGAGGGGCAGGGGCGGGAAGAGAGCCGGGACAGGGAACCGGGCGGCGCGCTGACGCTCCCCCGGCCGGGCTCAAGAGGATAGCGGCTTTTCCCTGACCCGCAATGGTCTTCAGGCCCGAGCGGCGGCCTTCTTCCGCGCGCTCGGCGCGCCGATGCGCAGGCGGCGGTCGCTGAGGCTGACGAGGCCGCCCGCGACCATCAGCAGCCCGCCCAGCCACAGCCAGGGCACCAGGGGGTGATGATAGAGGCGCAGCGTCCAGGCGCCGCTGCCGTCGCCGTCGCCGAGGGCGAGATAGAGGTCGCTGGTAGCCGAGGTGCGGATCGCGGCGTGGGTCAGGTCCATGCCGGTGACGGTGTAATGGCGCTGTTCGGGCTCCAGAATACCGAGAACGCGGCCGTCGCGGCTGACCGTGAAGTGCCCGCGCCGGGCGGTATAATTGGGGCCGGTGGCGGGCTCGACGCCGTCGAAGGTCAGCGCATAGCCGGCCAGCGGCACGACGTCGCCGGGACGGGCCAGCAGAATGCGCTCATCGACCCAGGCCCCGGCGCCGACCATTCCGGCGATGGCGAGGCCGAGGCCGGCATGGGCCAGGGTCATGCCCCAGGCGCCGCGGGGCAGGGCGCGGGCGCGGGCGAGGCTTTCGGCCGGCGGCAGCCGGAACAGGCCGATCCGCCCGGCCCACTCGGCCAGGGCGCCGAAGAAGGCCCAGGCGGCAAGGCCGATGCCGATCAGGGCCAGCGCCGACGAGCCGTCCCGCAGCCACCAGGCAAAGACCACGATCAGTGCCGACAGGCCGGCGGCAAACCCCAGCCGGGCCAGCGCCCCGCCGAGGTCGGCGCGCTTCCAGGGCAGCAGCGGCCCGACCACCATCGCCGCGACCAGCGGACACATCAGCGGAACGAAGGTGGCGTTGAAGAAGGGGGCGCCGACCGAAACCTTGCCGGCGCCGAGGACATCGAGGAACAGCGGATAGAGGGTGCCGATCAGCACCGTCGCGGTGGCGGAGGCCAGCAGCAGGTTGTTGAGCACCAGCGCGCCCTCGCGGCTGACCGGGGCGAACAGGCCGCCGGCCTTCAGCGCCGGCGCCCGGACGGCATAGAGCAGCAGCGAGCCGCCGATGGCCACCGACAGCAGTCCGAGGATGAAGACGCCGCGCGCCGGGTCGACGGCGAAGGCATGGACCGAACTCAGGATTCCCGAGCGGACCAGGAAGGTGCCCATCAAGGAGAGGCTGAAGGTCAGGATGGCGAGCAGGATGGTCCAGCTCTTGAGGGCGTCGCGCTTTTCGACCACGATCGAGGAATGCAGCAGGGCGGTGCCGGCGAGCCAGGGCATCAGCGAGGCGTTCTCGACCGGATCCCAGAACCACCAGCCGCCCCAGCCGAGGGTATAATAGGCCCACCACGAGCCCAGGGTGATGCCGGCGGTCAGCGCCGCCCAGGCGGCCAGGGTCCAGGGCCGGACCCAGCGCGCCCAGGCCGGGTCGACCCGGCCTTCGATCAGGGCGGCGACGGCGAAGGAAAAGGCCATCGAGAAGCCGACATAGCCGAGATAGAGGAAGGGCGGGTGGAAGGCCAACCCGGGGTCCTGGAGCATCGGATTGAGATCGTTGCCGTTGAGCGGCGCCGGATCCAGGCGTTGGAACGGGTCGGAGGTGGCCAGGATGAAGAGCAGAAAGCCGGCGCCGGTCATCGCCTGCACCGCCAGCACCCGGGCCTTCAGCGCCGGCGGCAGCGACCGGCCGAAGGCGGCGACGGCGGCACCGAACAGGGCGAGAATCGTCACCCACAGCAGCATCGAGCCCTCATGATTGCCCCAGACCCCGCTGATCTTGTAGATCAGGGGTTTGGTCGAATGGCTGTTCTGGGCGACGTTGAGCACCGAGAAGTCCGAGACGATGTAGGCGTGCATCAGCGCCGCGAAGGCGAGGCCGATCAGCCCCAGCTGCGCCAGCGCGGCCGGGCCGGCAACAGCCATCCAGCCGTCATCGCCGCGGGCGGCGCCGAGCAGCGGCAGGGTGGCCTGAACCAGCGCGACGCCGAGCGCCAGGATCAGCGCGTAATGACCGAGTTCGGGAAGCACGATGGGTTAAGCCTCGGGTCAGAAGGTGCCGTCCATGGCCTGACCGTATGACCAGGGACAGGGGGCGGGAAAGGCGGCGGCCAGGGCGATCAGTTGCGTTTCAGGGTCGAGACGGCGTGCTGGCCGGCGGTGTCCGGCCCGCCGGCGCGCGCGAGGGCGTCGGTGACTTCGGGCGGCATGTATTTTTCGTCGTGTTTCGCCAGCACCTCGCGGGCCTCAAAGAGGCCGTCGGGGCGCAGCCGGCCCTCGGCGACCACGCCCTGACCCTCGCGGAACAGGTCGGGCAGGACGCCGGTATAGGTCACGCCCTGGGCGGTCTTGAAGTCGGTGACCCGGAAGCGGACGGTGGGGGCGTTGGGCTCGCGCACCACGCTGCCCTTTTCAACCATGCCGCCGAGGCGGAAGGTGCGGTTGCCGGTGGGATGCTCCTTGAGGTCGGACGGGCTGTAGAAGAAGACCAGATTGTCCTGGAAGGCGGTCAGCACCAGGGCGGTGGCGGTGCCCAGCCCGAGCATCGCCCCCAGCAGGATGTAGAGCCGCCGCTTTTTCTTGAGGGTCATGGCATGTCACCGTCTCTCTGGGCGTCCCGGAGGGCCGGGGCGGCCGGGGTGTCGGGGACGGCCGGGGCGTCCGCGTCGCGGTTGCGGCGGGCGGCGCGCGGCGGCCGGGCGGCTTCGAGGGCCTTCACCATCGCCTCGCGGCGGCGCAGGCTGGCGAGGCTGGCCACCAGCGTGGCCACCAGCATGACCAGTGTGACGGCGTATGCCGGCCAGACATAAGCGGCATAGCCGCCCATTGCGAAATATTCGGACATCGGATTCCAGACGGGCAGGGCCAGGGGCGCCGGGGCAGCCTCGCCGAGGATATTGGCAAAATTGTGGAGTCTGTCCAGCATCGTTTTTCCCTGACCGGGATGAGCGCTTTTCGGATGACGGCGACGGCCCATTTCAAGTATTCAGGAGAGCGGGCGAGGTCCTGGTCGCCAGGGCGCCCGGTAGCGGAGTGGTTCGGGTCATGGAGTGGCTTGCAGCGCTGGCCATCGTCTCTATCGTGTCGGGCATCACCATCGCTGTCGTGGTGCTGCTGGCGGTGCGGTCGTTGCGCCGGACCCTGAACGATGGCGCCCTCAAACAGGCTCATCAGATCAAGCGGCTGGTCGAAACGGTGGGGCTGCTCAGTCAGCAGCAGCAGAACGCCCACCAGAAAATCCAGTTGCTGGCGGAGACCGATCGCCAGCTCGGAGAAGAGCTGACCGTGCTCTATGAGCGGATGGGCGAGGGCGAGCCGGCGACGGCGGTGACACCGCGTCTGCTCAACTGAAGCGCCGGGGACGGGTGGCCGGCCGCTGTGGCGGCGTCGTCGGGATGCTTCTAAGATCAAACTTTATTTTCTTGACGATGGCGTGGTGCCATCGCACTGTCCGCCGAGAGGACGATGAACTGAAGAACTCGGTTTCGTCATGGCGTCATCCCAGGCGGCGTCTCCGCAATGATGTTCCCTAAGTATATTTTTGCACCGATTCAGATCACATGGCGGGAGACGGCAGACCTCGTCATCCCGTGGCGGCACAGCCCCTATGTTCATCGCCATCGGGCGTCACTGATCATCTCGCGGGTCCAGGTGGTTGCCGCGGTTTTTGCTGTGCTGATCCCGTTATGGATCGCGATCGATGCGATGGCGTTTGATCGGTCGGTCTGGATGACGATCGCCCCCCTGCGGCTGATCTCGTCGGCGATCTTCGTGGCGCTGGCGTGGCCGCGCCAGATCGACGATCCCCGGCCGATGGCGGTGGTGATGCTGGCGGCGGCGATTCTGGTGCCGCCGGTGTTCTACCTGATTTCGGTGCCGATCATTTCGCATGCCGATCCGACCGGAGTCTCGGGATTCGTTCGTAACCTTTATGAATACTTGCCCTATACGGTGGTCGCCGGGCTCAGTATTTTCCCGCTGACGGCGCTCGAGGTGGTGGTCTGCTGGCTGACCGTCAGTCTGGCCATGGTCGCGGTCGAGCTGTTCATGATCCAGCGCGACTGGATCACCCTGGCCGGGCCGCTCTGGCTGCTGCTGCTGATCGGCGGGACCGCCATGGTTTCTGGCATGAGCCAGTTGCAATACATGATCGCGCTGGTCCGCCGGGTGACCTTCGACCCGCTGACCGGGGCGCTGACCCGCCGGGCCGGCGGCGAGTTGCTGATCGCCCAGTTCCGCCATTGCCTGCTCAACGAGTTGCCGCTGACCGTGGCGTTCGTCGATATCGACCGCTTCAAGCAGATCAATGACGGCTATGGCCATGAGACCGGCGACCAGATCCTGCGCGGCGTCGCGCGACTGGTGCAGCGGGGGCTGCGTCAGGGCGACGCCCTGATTCGCTGGGGTGGCGAAGAGTTTCTGGTCGTGCTGGCCGGGACCGACAAGGAGGGGGCGCGCCTGGTGATCAACCGGCTCGGCTCGTTCGGCTTCGGTCCCCGGCCTGACGGCACGCCGGTGACCGCCTGTTTCGGTCTGGCCGAGCGGATCGCTGATGGTCTCAAGGACGAAAACGAACTGATCGAACTCGCCGACCGGCGGATGTATGAGGCCAAGCTGGCCGGGCGTAACCGGGCGGTGTTTGCCCATGGCGACGTCATCGCCAACGTGGTCGCGCCCGCGCCGGTTCCGCTCTCGGCTGCTCAGCCCGCGGTGTCCTGAGCCGTCCCGGGGGGGGCTCAGCTCCGGGTCAGGACATCATAAAAGCTGTCGACCAGCGACAGCAGCGGGCGGAAGCCCCAGGTGCCGCAATCCTCCAACCGCTCGGCCAGCGGCCGCGGAATCGCGTCGAGCCCGAGATAGGCGCCGCTGATCGCCCCGGCCATCGCCGCGGTGGTGTCGGTGTCGCCGCCACCCGAGATCGCAATGCGGATCGTTTGCATATAGTCGTCGGGTGACCGCAACACGCTGTAGAGGCTCCAGAGCACGCTCGGCACGACATAGGGCGAGATCGTGCCCTCGGCCGAGGGCCAGCGGCCGGCGACCTCGGCATCGCCCGAGCGCAGACCGGCCCGGCTGATCAGCCACACCGCATCGTCGGGGTCGCGGTGGCGCAGGGTGTGCAGGCGCTCGATCTCGGTGGCGAAGCCGGGTTCGATCGGCCGCACCCAGCGCGCCAGCCGGTCGATCATCCGGTCGGGCTTGAGCGTGCCCGGCATGGCGCGGAGAGCGAGGGACACCGCGCCGGCGATGGCCACCGCGCCCGCCACCGCCCGCGGATCGGTGTGAGTGATCCGGGCCTGATCGCGGGCCGTTCGCACCAGGGCATCGTCGTTGCGGGAAAAGATCCAGCCGATCGGAGCCGCGCGCATCGCGGCGCCGTTGCCGGCATAGGGGGCCGGGACTCCGGACAGGGTCCAGGGCACGCCCTGGGCCAGCCGGGCGGCGGCTTCGGTGGTGGCACGGCCGCGGCCGACCACCCGCTGTTCGCTGAACAGGGCGGCGATGCGCCGCCCGTAGTCGGCGGCATCGAAGCCACGCCGCGCGATATAGCTCAGCACCAGTTCGCGGGTCAGTTGCGAATCATCGGTATATTGGCCAAAGGAATGGGGCGAGCGGCCGATGGTGCCGGCCTTGTCGGTGAGCAGGATTTCCTCGACATACTCCTCGCAGATCTGCCGCGAATAGCCCTCGACGACAACGCCGAGGGCGTCGCCCAGACACTGGCCGATCAGGCTGCCGGCCAGCCGGTCGCGCGTCGGCGGCGGTCGCACCGGCAGGATCGTCGACAGCCAGAGTTCATACCATTCCGTCAGCATCGCGCCCTCTGCGACCTGCGCCGGCCTGAAGTGCCAGGGGAAGACCAGTGTACCGTCCGGCAGTATCACGATGCGACCTCCACCCTGTCCCGGCCGCCGGACCGGTTCGCGCCGGTGGGCCACCTCGAGTAAGACTAGGTTAATTAAGGTACAAACTCAGGTCAAGGCTGGCGACAGGTATCGGCATCTTTGCCATTTCAGCAAATGATATGCCGGATACGGCTCCTGTTTCGGTCAACCTCCGGTTTCACGCTTTCGGCGCGTCCGCCAGTTTTTCCACCGAGGTCCGGAGTTCCCGGATTGGTCTCCGGACGTCTCGCGGGCCTGTTTGAGAGCGTCCGGCGTTAACCAAAACAATACATCGCATAGGAAGCGGCCGTTTGGCAAGTGCCCGCTGCGTCGCCGATGGCCTGCCAGCGGATCTGGTGGTAGGATCGCGCCCTTGGATTGCGCTGTTCCGGGGAGGATGGTCGATGTCGTCCGTGGTGTTGGTGACCGGTGCCGGGCGTGGCATCGGGCTTGAGTTGGTCCGTTCCTATGCCGCGGCCGGCTGGACCGTGCTGGCGACGGTGCGGGAGGCCCAGCGCGCGGCGGCGCTGCGGGCGCTGCCCGGACGGATCGAGGTGCTGCCGGGACTGGATGTTACCGATCCGGACTCGGTGGCGGCGCTGGCCGCGGGGCTCAACGGCCGGCCGCTGGATCTGCTGATCAACAACGCCGGCGTCTACGGTCCCGATAGCCCGGAACTGGGCCGCTTCGATTACCGGGCCTGGGAGCAGGTGCTGGCGGTCAACACCCTCGGGCCGGTGCGGGTGACCGAGGCGCTGCTGCCCAACCTCCGCGCCGGCACCGGCCGGACCATCGCCTCTCTGACCAGCCTGATGGGCAGCATCGGCGACAACAGCGGCGGCGGCGCGCTGTTCTACCGCTCGTCGAAGGCGGGGCTGAACGCGGCCATGAAGACGGTGGCCATCGCGCTCCGCCCCGAGCGCTTCACGGTGGTGGTGCTTCATCCCGGCTGGGTGCGCACCGATATGGGCGGGCCGTCGGCACCGCTCGATGTCCAGGCCAGTGCCGCCGGCCTGATCCGGGTCATTGGCCGCCTCGGCCCCGGCGACAGCGGCCGCTTCTTCAATTACGACGGCCGGGAGCTGCCCTGGTGAGAGGGCGCGGTGCAGGCCAGCCGGGAAGGGCCGCCGGGCTGGTCTGCGGGAGTGTCGCCCCGGGCTCAGGGCGTCCGGCTGATCCGGCCTTCGAGCGCGGGGGCGACCGGGGTGTGGTTGGCGATAAAGGTTGCCAAGGCCTCGGAAACCAGAGCGCCGCCGTCATAGGCGTTGATCGCCTTCTCCTTGAACACGCTATAGCCGTCGCCGCGGGTCCGCAGATAGTCGTGGGTCGCGATATGGTAGATCGCCGTCGGGTCGAGGGGCGCGAAGGCGCCGTCGGGCTGGCGTACCTCGACCGCGACGATGCGCTGGCCGACCGGGGCGGCGGCGTTCCAGCGGTAGCGCAGGCCCGAAACCTGGGGAAACCGGCCGGTGCCTTCGTTGCCCGGATGCTCGGCGCGGCCGACGCCGTATTCGAGGGCGGCGCGGAGATCGGCGCCGCCGAGATCGAAGGTCGAGATGGTGTTGGCGAAAGGCAGCACTTCCAGAATCTGGCCGATGGTCACCGGCCCGGCCGGGATGCCGGCCCGGATGCCGCCGCCGTTGATGATCGCGATCTGGGTGCCCTGGCTTTTCGTCTGTTCGACAATGGCGTCGGCGATCAGGTTGCCGAGATTGCATTCGTCGAAGCGGCAGGCCGAGCGCTCGCCCACCAGCGCGACCTCGCTGATGCCCATCGGCTGGTTGAGCAGCGGTGCCAGCGGCTTTTCCAGCGCGCTGACAAAGCCGCGGACCGCCGGATCCTCTGAGATGCTGTCGTCGAGCAGCACCGGTTCGCCCTGCCAGGCCAGGGGAACGCCGTCGTCGTCGAGCGTAACCTGGAGCACGCCGAGATAGACTCCGGCGAAATAGCCCTGGACGATCAGCACCGGCTTGCCCGAGGGCGATTTGACCACCTGGGGCGAGCCGCCGGCGGCGCGCGGGTCGCCGTCGCGCAGCAGGGTGTGGCTGTGGCCGCCGACGATGACCGCCACGCCGTCCACCGCTTCCGCCAGCGCCTTGTCTTCGGTGACGCCGAGATGGCTCAGCACCACGATCCGGTTGACGCCCTGGCCGTGCAGGCTGGCCACCGCCGCCCGGGTCGCCGCCACCGGGTCGGTGAAGCGGACGGCCGCACCGGGTTTGGCGTTGCTGGCGGTGGCGGGGGTGGTCAGGCCGATCACACCGAGCTTTTCGCCGCCCACCGGCAGCACCAGGGTGGCGCCGATCCTGCCCGCCAGCAGCGGCTCGGCGGCGGTATCGACATTGGCGCTGATCACCGGCACCGTCAGGCCGTCGAGAAAGCGGGCCAACTCGGCCGGGCCGTCGTCGAACTCGTGGTTGCCGAGGGTCATGGCCTGATAGTTGAGCAGTTCGAAGAACGGCTTGAGCGCCGCGCTCTTGTAATAGGTATAGAAGAGAGAGCCCTGGAAGCGGTCGCCGGCATCGAGCAGCACCGGATGCGGCCGGCTGGCCCGCAAGGCGGCGATCTCGGTGGCGAGGCGGGCGACGCCGCCAAAACATTTGCGGGCGGCGGCGTCTTCGGCGCGGCATCGGCTGCCGCCCGCGGTCACCGGCGCGAGCCGGGCATGAAAATCGTTGGTGTGCAGCAGGGTGAGGGTCAGGTCCTCGGCCCGGCCGGCTGTCGCCGCTGCCAGCAGCAGGGCAAACCCGGCGGCGAGCGCGCGGAGCCGGCGGCGGCTGGCAGGATGGGGGGTCGGCATCGGACGGGCCTCCTCGGCGGCGGAACCGCCATCATGGCGAGGCCGGGGGGGGCTGCGCAAGGTCGGAGTCGGGCACCGCAAGGGAAATGTGGGAAAGCACGCGGCCCAAGGGGCGGTGCGGCGGTGGTGTCGGCCGGCCGCCGGCTAGGGCCCGCAGCGGTGGCAGTTGGTTCTGGGGCAGGTGGCGGCCATGGTCTGGGCGAAGCTGATCAGTCGGGCGTCGGTCTCGGGAATATGGCCGGTGGCGAGGCCGTAATAAATTTCGCGAATGCCTTCATAGGGGTCGCCGCCAGCGAGATAGTTCTGATTAATCCGCTGAAGCTCCTCGATGAATTCCCGATGAACCTGATCATGCTCGAGAAGCTCCGGGTAGCCGGTAGCAAGCATGAATGCGTATTCATTATCAAAGTGGAATTTAACGTACATTGCGAGGATGTGCAATATTTTAGCAATCGTCGTCTTTCTGAAGGTCTTGTTCTGAGCTACTACGATGTCATCGTAGAGATGTTTCAGAATATTGTGTTCCCGATCGCATTGAGCGATGAATTTCACCGGCGGCGGGACATCAGTCCGTTGTGAGAGTGGACACGAACTTTGGGCCATCGAACCACCAACCGAGTGAGATCAGGATACTGACCTGATTATCGGGCCATCCGGTAAAAAAAACCTTAATGTCATAATGGCTGCCAGAGATTGATCGGGCGGCCAATCAAAGATATTACTGGAGTTCATCTTTTCACTGATCTCATTAAGTGTAGTTCGGTTTCACCCGATCCCATGATCATTAAAAAAACTAAAGATTGAGGTACGAAACGGTTGAATCATTACGGCGGCGATCCCGCGACGGGCCGGGACGCTGGTGCACCGATGGCGGGCCTCCGAGTCGAGCCTGTCCCGGCCATTCCGGCCCTGGCCCGCCGATATGGCCGCGGTTCGGAGTGGTTGCCAGCGCGTCGGCCGTGGTGCAGTCGCGAGCAGGGGCGATGAGAAAAATTAGTTAATATACCCTGTTCACCTCAGAATCCGAAAATCCTTCGGCGAAATAACTCGAAA
>JBAXPR010000036.1:0-29586 GCA_037132135.1 Rhodospirillaceae bacterium | reverse complement strand
CGACTGGATACATCCCACATGTAGTGGGTGTATGTCTTAACCGGATAGGCATGAATGGTTCTTGGTGGTGAATAATCTTAGGATAAAGATGCAGAATACGGTCGACACCCCTTGTCTTTCCGATGCCAGAGCAACCAATAAGGGCAATGCTGGTCGCAGTATTTTCTACAGGATATACAGTGGTAGTAAGGTCTTTGCTCAGAACTCGTGCGTACTCGTTGTGCAGCCGGTGCAAATAGTCGGTAGTGGCTGGGCTGCGCCCGACATATCCCTGCCTAATGAGTGTCGAGAGTTGTGATTCTAGCTTTAGATGTTGTTCGAGGGGCACAAAGTAGCGCCCTAGCCGTTGTAGACAGTGGCAGCGTATGTGCGCTGGGTATAACCGCTCCGAATCGCTATGGAATGGGAGGTCTGTCAGAGCCCTCACAGCCTCAGGGATCGATAGTATCCGAGGTAGTCGGTTGATGAAAGAGTTGTCACGATATTCAGGTAGTTCCGGAAGATCAATGTTGGCGCTGGTCATCATCTCCCCCTTCTTCGGAAAGGTTCACAATGTCCACAATGCTCGGAAAGCTATTGTCGTCAGGATTTTGTTTTTCTGGGGTGAACGGAATGACATTGTCTAGAAGCATGGGCTCGGGCCGCCCCCTGATAGGATGGAAATCCTCTCGCCGTTGGTTGTCTCGCCGTTCATCCCTCCGGTTAGTCCGAATGTCGGCGACTCGTTTACGGTTGCTAGTGGTCATTTCCGGCCGCATGGCCTCTGCTTCGCTGACAATGGTTTTGATGGTGTCGGTCAGGTTTACGCGAGCGGCTAACTCCTGAGGTTGGTAGGAATTTTTAGCCCTTTGTTCTTCCTGATGTATTTGGTCAATCTCCCATAGCGTTCGTCCCTGATAGGCTCGGCTGCGGTTCGTCAGACAGCAGGGGATGAAGCGAGTTCGGCCTGTGTCCTCGTGAAGATAGATTTGATCCATCAGTCTTGGCTCATAGGAAATTCTGACTTTATCACGCCCTCGTTTGCGAGCTTTTTCGAACCAATGTTCAGCAATTGCCTGCTGACAAGTGTAGAAGCATCCCCGAAAGCGGATACCCTGTGCGGTCAGAACCGCATATTCAGTAGGGAGCAGGCTTAGCTTCACCAGTTCCTCAGGGAACACGCGAAGTTTGCCGCTGCGCCGCGCGACACCCCACTCCCAGAGATCCGCCGGAATAGCAGAGACGTCATCGGCGACCATCAAGGCGGACTTGTCATAATCCCGCAGAAGATGGTGGTTGTTGTAATAAAGAGCGCAGTGGATTATGATCCGCGTCAACTGATCTATATCAAGAGTGGCGTCCAGCCGGTAGTCGTTTCCGCCACGTTCTCTGTAGTCTGCCTCGATATATCCAGGCATATAATCTTTAAACTTAGAAGGGATAATCTTGAACCTTTGCTCAACAATGCCTTTCCAGTCGGCGCGGTAAGGAGCTGCGTTTTCGATTTGGACGTTGAAATTCTTATCCAGTGTATCAATCGTGCTGGCAAGGATTTCACCTCGATCTCCTAATAGAATGTCTGGCAAGGAGTGGCACGGCCAGTCATGGGTTTCGATGTCGATCCCAAATTGGCGGCAATAGGTGACCTTGTCCGATGAGGTGTTCGCCAACGCCATCATGGCTCCGACCCAGGATGGTCCCTCGAATCCCACATAGATGCCGACGATCATTCTGCTAAAAACATCGACAACGACATAGAGAACGGGTCGCCCGACAATCTTAGTTCGATTCAAGCGGGACAGAAGGTAGACATCCACTATCGTGGCGTCAATCTGGTACCTCGATGCAGGGCCGTGCACCTCGGAGGTCGAAGTGTTGACTAAAGCTCGACTGTCTTTGTCATACACCCGAGGCTTGCGTCGGATGCGTTCAATCTGGAATATATCATTATCTTTCTCATACCAGTATCTGAATTGCCAAAGGTGAGGGATATTTTTGTAAGGTATCAGCTCGGTTCGCCCCGTTGCATCGCTGAATATTTTCTCGCTGTAGTGGCTGGCGATCACCGCCTCATAGGTACCGCGGAGATCGATTTTCCGGTTTTCAACAAAATACTTTGTAATCGCCGCACGGAAGATGCCGCGTGTCTCAGTGTCAATATTGACTCCCTTGATTCCGCTCGTTGATGGCCGCCCTCTTTTTGCTTGGCCGACCGCCCGGTCCTCACCTGGTTTACCGCATCGATGGAAGTCGGGCAGTAGGGCGTTGGGGATCATGCCGCGTTGCCAGTATCGGCGCAGCAGCCGATAAACGGTCTGCTTGGTCGCCTTCTTTTCCTGAACGAGGCTGAGGACCGCTTGTCCTCGCGGTCCGGGCTCGAAAATGGCCGGTTGGTCGAGCACCAACGGGCGTATCATTGTCCATAGGGCATCTCGTTTTTCCCGGTGCTTGGCAGGTACGGTTGCGTCGAACAAGGGGGCCAGCCAACTATCTTCCTTCAGGATGTGAAGTGCCCCATGTTCAAGAAACTCGGTGATTTCCTTTGTCGGACGGAAGACTGGAAAGGCTGACTCGTCACGTACGTCTATGAGGTAACAACCGCAGCCCTCAGGATGAACCCATAGCACCCGCTCAACGATCCCGTCCTTGCCCTCTTGCAGGAGTTGGTTGACCAGTGGGGCGCTCATCCTGTCATCATCCTTGCACGTTTCGTTGTGGGAACCTCGAATTGATCCAAAGGTAGCGTATCGTCAAGAGCTTGGTTCATGTCGCAACGGATGCTCTTTGTGGCGAGCAAGTGGCGGATAAGAAAGAGAGCTTCACCAGCGTCCATATTCAATAGGCTGTCCATTTCTTCACAGAATTGCCTGATCGTGTGTTGACCGGGCCGAAGTGGCAACTCTCGCCGAATACGCTCCGCCTTCTCCTCATAATAGCCTGAATAATGCTGGGAAAGATTATCAAGATATCCAAAACCATGAACCCAGAGGATTGAGCCAACTATGGTCATGGGTATCTCTTTCTCGGTCATGATTCCCCAATCGATACCCTGTTCGATCCAGTAGCGGCGCTCTATTTCAAGCTTTTCGAGTATCCGTGACTTGGCCAGCTCTGTGGAAGGTTTTATTGTGCGGGCCAAGGTAACCAAGCGGTCACCCCGTATGACATCAACCACAAGATCGGTGGTCATTACCAGTTGTACCCTGGTCTTCGATTCGGTTGGGTGCATGACGCACATCTCGTCGGCGATTCTTCTAGTCACTGTCCGGTCGAGAGGAAACTGTTCGCGGATGTCCTCGACGTCGTGCGCCCAGTCGAATAGTAGGAAGTGGCGCCACTCAATGTCCGACAGCAGGTGGTGCTGCCTGCCAGTCTTCATGCCCCGCAAGCGGTGGACCCGGCCTTGTGATGAAACGTCTTGGACGGTCAGCCACGGTTTATAGTCGGGTCCGCGACCTTGACCGCGCCCTTCCTTATGGAAGAGAGCGATCTTGTCCTCGTCGAACGCATGGTGACTGCGAGGCATGACACCCCCGAGGGTACGACAACCATTCCGAAGGTACGCCGATTCCTACGCCGTTGCAAGTGCAAGCGGTATGGAGCTTTATTATCGGGTATGACTGTTTATTATTCAGTATGATACATTATTATCTCCTAACAATATACCCTCACCCGCAGGTCGAATACCCGCAGCTGACGCATCTCTTGCACCCTTCTTGCCGGAACAGGGTCGGGCTGTCGCATTTGGGGCAGAGTTCGCCGCCGGGTTGGCCGGGGGGAGAGCGGGGACCCGAGGGATCGCCGGGGCTGCCGCGTCTGGCCGGTGGCAGGGTCTTGCCTTCGATCAGGCCGAGTTCTTCGAGGTGGCGGCGCATCACGCCGGCGATCAGGGCGACGACGCCGTTGACATAGCGGCCCTCGACCCAGGCGCCCTGGGCCGCCCGCACCCGTTCCAGGTCTTCGACGAGGAAGGTCGGATTTTCCGAGCGGCGCATCACCGCCGAAAGCGTCAGGGTCAGGGCCGACATCAGCTCGGCGTGCTCGGCCGAACGCGAGGCGATGAAGATCTCGTAGGGCCGGCGGCGACCGTGGTCTTCGATGTCGTTGATTGTGACGTAGAGATTGTCCTCGGTCAGTGGCCATTTGGCCTTGTAGGTCTTGCCGACCAGGGTGTCGGGTCGTTTGATCTCGGCCGGCGGGCTGGTGTAGCCGCGGGGTTCGTCCTTGCGGGTGCCGCCGCTTTCCTCGGTGCTGAGGATCGAGCCGCGGGTGCCGCTGGGGCGGTAGGTGGTGCAGCCCTTGCAACCGAGGTCGTAAGCCAGCCGGTACACCGCCTGAAACTCGTCGTAGCTCATCTCGGGCGGGCAGTTGATGGTCTTGGAGATTGAGGCGTCGATGTGGCGCTGGCAGGTCGCCTGCATCCGGACGTGATCCTCGACGCTGAGGTCGAGGGCGGTGACCATGGACTCGGGCAGGCCGCCGGTGGGCGCGGTGGCCGGATCGAGGCCGTGATGGCGGCACCAGGCCTCGAAACCGGCATCGACCACCGCGAACTCGCGCCACGAGCCGTCGGGTTGCAGCACCTTGCGGAAATAGCGCCAGCCAAAGGTCGGCTCCAGCCCCGACGAGACGTTGTTGTAATAGATTGCGGTGGTGCCGGTGGGGGCGATGGTCATCAGCACGCCGTTGCGGATGCCGTTTTCGGCGATGCCGGTGCGCAGACGGTCGGGCAACTGGCGGATGAACGGCCGGTCCAGGTAGCGGTCGGCCTCGAAGGCCGGGAAGGGGCCGCGCTCGACCGCCAGTTCGATCGAGGCCTCGTAGGCGGCATCGCGGAGGGTCTCCATGATCCGCCCCGTCACCTCCTCGGCGGCGAGGCTGCCATAGCGCACGCCCAGCATTTGCAGGGCGTTGCCGAGGCCCATGATGCCGAGGCCGGTGCGGCGTTTGTCTTCGGCCTCCCGGCGCTGCTCGGGCACCGGGAAGGCGGTCAGGTCGATGACGTTGTCGAGGAAGCGGATGCCGAGTCTGGTCACGGCGGCGAGGCGCTGGACGTCGACATGGGCGTGGCTGGTGAAGGGCTCGCGCACCAGCACCGCGAGGTTGACGCAGCCGAGGTTGCAGGCGCCGTTGGGCGGCAGCGGCTGTTCGCCACAGGGGTTGGTGCAGCGGATGTCCTCAATGTAGCCGAGGTTGTTCCACTCGTTGACCCGGTCGATGAAGATCACCCCCGGCTCGGCCCAGTCGTATGAATTGCGGGTGATCGTTTCCCAAAGCTCGCGGGCGGGCAGACGCTTATAGACATACCAGGGCTGGCCGTCGCGCTCGCGGCGGGTGATCACGGCGTTGGGGTCGGCCGGGCGGACGCCGAAGCCGAGTTCCCAGTCCTCGTCGGCCTCGACCGCGCGCATGAAGGCGTCGCTGACCAGCACCGAGAGATTGAAATTGGTCAGGCGGCCCTTTTCGCGCTTGGCCACGATGAAGTCGGGCAGGTCGGGGTGGTCGTCGGCCAGGGTGGCCATCATCGCGCCCCGGCGCGAGCCGCCGCTCATGATCGTGCCGCACATCGCCTGCCAGATTTCCATGAACGACAGCGGTCCCGAGGCCACCGAGGCCACCCCCGCCACCACCGCGCCCTTGGGCCTGAGGGTCGAGAAATCGGTGCCGATGCCGCCGCCCTGCTGCATGGTCAGGGCGGCGCGGGTGTTGGCGGCCATGATGCCCGCCATCGAGTCCTCGAGTCCCTGATTGACGAAGCAGTTGATCAGCGTCACCCGGCGGCCCGAGCCCGCCCCGGCATGGATGCGCCCGCCCGGGCACCATTCCTGGCGGACCATCGCCTCGGCGACCAGCGGTTCGAACTCGTCGCGCCGGGGGTCGTTGGCGAACACCGCGCTGGCCACCCGGCGCAGGCTGTCGGCGGGCGACGATTCGAGGGAACTGCCGTCAGGCTGAACCAGCCGGTATTTTTCTTTCCAGATCGTCTCGACGATCGGTTGCAGCGGTCCACGCCCTTCGCTGGCATCGCTCACGCGCGGCACTCCCCTGATCTCTGGCCCGGCCGGTCATGTTCACTGCCCCCGGTATAGCGAATATTTGCTGTCGAGAAAAGAGCGTCCAACCGCTTGCGGCACTTAAGCCGCCATCGCGCAAAATCTTGGGAGGGTGGCGGCGGGACCGATGCGCGCGGTTGTTGTCGTGGCCGTCATCGGCGCGGTGGGGTCAGACGGTCGAGGCGGAGGCGGTGGCGGTGGTCGGTGAGGCGGAAGGCGCAGCCCAGCACCGCCACCATCGAGCCGAGGCCGGTGCCGCCGGAGATCAGAAACAGGATCAGAATCTGATACTTGACCGCCTCGACCGGCGCGACGCCCGAGAGAATCTGGCCGGTCATCATGCCGGGCAGCGAAACGACGCCGGTCGCGGCCATGGTGTTGATGATCGGCATGAAGGCGCTGCGCAGCGCCAGCCGCACCGGCGGCAGCAGGGCGTCCCGCCGGCTGGCGCCAAGGGCAAGCCGGGCTTCGACGGCGGCGCGCTCGCGGACCAGGGCGGTGGTCAGGGTTTGCAGGCCGAGGCTGATCCCGGTCATGGTATTGCCCAGCACCATGCCGAGCAGCGGGATGGCATAGCGCGGGTCATACCAGGGCGTGGGCGAGAGCTGGGTGGTGAGGGCGAAGAGGGTAACCAGGATCGAGGCGATCAGCATCGCTCCGGTGCCGAGCCCATAGGCCCAGCGTCCGGTCAGCCGCCGGTCCTGGCGCGCAAGAATCTCTTGGCCGGCGAAGAGGATCATCAGCAGCGCGGCGAGGCTGGTCCAGAGCGGCGAGACCAGGGCGAAAAGCGTGGTCAGCACCAGTCCGACCAGAGTCAGTTGCACCACCATGCGCAGGGCGGCGATGACGAGGCGCCGCGCGACCCCAAGCTCGAGGGCCACCGACAGGCCGCCGTTCAGCACCACCAGCAGCGCCGCGAGGCCGAGGTCGGAATAGTCGAGATGGATGTAGGTCATGCCGCCGCCTCCCGGACCCGGCCGTCGGCCACCAGTAGCGCCCGGGTGGCGATCCGGGCCGATTGCGCCCGGTCGTGGGTGACCCACAGCGCCGCGCCGCCGGCCGAGCGGTGACGCGCGACCAGGATTTCGGCGGCGGCGGCGGTCTTGTGGTCAAGGCCCGAGGTCGGCTCGTCGAGCAGCAGCACCCGTGGCCGCAGCACCAGCGCCCGCACCAGGGCAAGGCGCTGGCGCTCGCCGGTGGAAAGGCGGGAAACCGGCCAGTCGCGGCACTCGGCGGGCAGGCCGAGGCCGGCGGCCAGCGGTCCGGCTGCGGCCCAGTCGGCAAAATGGCCGCCCACGCTCTCGGCCCACCAGCCCGGCTCGGCCGGAAGATAGGTGACCTGCCGCCGCCACTCCGGCCCGCTCATGGCGTCGCGCGAGCGGCCTTCGAGGCTGAGCCGGCCCTGATTGGGATCGAGGTCGGCGATGGCGCGCAGCAGCAGACTCTTGCCCGAGCCCGACGGCCCCCGCACCACCACGCACTCGCCCGCGGCAAGCTCGAAGGACACCGGTTCCAGGCCGGGGCGGCTGAGGGCGCGGACGGAAAGCATGAGGTGGAGCGGTCAGTGCGGCGGTTCGTCGATGAGGTCGAGGCGGCGCTTGATGCGGTTGACATCGTCACGCAGGCCATCGATGCGGGCGCCGAGGTGGGCGACGGTTTCGGCGTCGCCCACCTGATCGCGGCGGAGGCCGGCGATCGCGCCTTCGATGCGGGTCAGGCGGTAGCCATGCTCGCGGAGGGTCTCCTTGATTTCGACGTTGTCGGCCCTGAGCGCGCGCAAATACGTCAGAGCGTGATTTTCCGGCCCTTCGGTCATGGTCCCGGCCCTCCCATCGCCTACCAGTTTAGCAGAATCCCGCCTCGGTCAACAAACCATAGAAATCGCGCAGGGCTTGTTGGCGCTGGGCCGGGTCGGTGATGCCAGCGGTGTAGCGCTGGTCGAAGCCGGGTTGGCGCAGATGGCCGATCACCAGCTGGCGGGCGGTCTCGAGGGCCCTCGGGCTGTTCAGCACTCCGGGGATGCAGAGGCGGAGCAGACGGTCGGCGCGCGGGCGCAGCGGCTCGTCGGGGCTGTCGAGCCGGGCGACGACGCCGGTGTTGGCGATGTAGAGGGCGAGCAGGCTGTCGATGGTATCGGCGAGGCGCTGACGGTCGGTGGCGGCGAGGGCCGAATCGACCGCCAGTTCATAAAGGCCGGTGACCGAGGCCAGCCCCTCGGCCAGCGGCATGCCCCGGGTGATGAAGTGGCGGGCGTCCTCGGAGCCGCCGAGCACCCCCTGAAGTTCGGCTATGATATCGGCGGCGTGCTCGCGGCCGAGTTCGGAGCCGGCCAGGCTGAGGAGATAGCGCAGCCGGTCCTTGGCGTCGGTGTAGCGGGCGACGACGCCGGCGATCGCCTCGCGCCGGCCGCTGGCCCCGGCGCTTTCCAGCGAGCGGCCGAAACGGATGGTCAGGGCCTCGGCCATGCCGCCGCCGCCGAGCACGCCGCGGCTGCCGGTCAGGCGCGCGAGCAGGCCGGCGAAAGCCTCCGCTTCGGCGATGGCGTCGCCCTCGGCGGTCAGCGGCTGGGTGCCGCGGATCTGCCGGCGCGTGGTGTCGAACAGCACCTGACGGCAATCGCCGAGCAGGTCGCTGGCCAGGGTGTCGTTGAGCCGGGCCAGCCGGTGATCGGCGGGCAGGCCGTCGGTGTCGAGCCGGCCCTGGCAGAGATCGAGGGTCTGGACGATCTCGGTCAGTGCCGAGCCGTGGGCGCCGAGCAGCGAGGTCAGCACCGAAGGCGCCACCAGCACGTCGGCGCAGGCGGATTCGAGGATCGCCACCGGCCCGGCGCGCGGCGCCTCGGGATGGGGGCCGAGATGGCCGATCAGAGTGTCGAGCTTGAAGAGCCAGCTGCGCATGTGTACCAGCTCGTGCGACAAAACCACGAGACAGGTAAAAGCGAGATCGTCGGCGGGCAGGCGGTGGCTGAGGTTCTCATAGACGGCGTCGAAGCTGCCGGCCGCGAGCCGGGGCAGGTCGGGAATTGCCTCGGCGGTGCGGGTGCGTTCGGTCAGGCGGTCGATGACGCGAAAGAGGTCGTCGCGCCGAACCCGGGCGGCGTCGCCGTCGCGTCCGGCCTGAAGCGTGGCCACCCGGGCCAGCGCGGTCGGCACCAGGGTGTCGCGGTCGAGCAACCGGCGCGCTTCCTGATCGTTGTGCAGAATTTCGGTCGGCGTCACCACCATGCGCTCGAGGTAGCTGCGCAGCAGCCGGCCCATGGCCAGCCGGCTGTCGACGCCGTAGAACTGGGTATCGCTGGTGCAGACCGGCGCCTCTTCGATCGGCGTCACCGCCAGGGTTTCAAACACCGGCCGGAACTCGGTGTGGATTTCGGTTTCGAAGTGGTAGCCGATCGGCTTCTGCCAGTCGCGCATCACCCGGTAGCCTTCGCAGCGCGGATTGGCGAACAGCCGCTTGCCGTGGGCGCGTGCGTCCGCTTCGGTGCGAAAGCTCCGGTCGAGCACCCAATGGTCGGTGCTGTAAATCTGGACTTCGTAGCTGACGCGGCTGGTGGTCATCGACGCGGTCTTGGGATTGGTTCCTCTCCTAATCATTTGTGATATAACGGCGGCGGCGGCCGAAAATCAACCACGGCGTCTTGCCCGGCGCGCGCGGCAGGCAAGGATTGTGACGGCCGATCTTCGGACAGCCGGCGCTGCCGCGGTTTTGCGGTGCCGGGGGGTGGTGTTTTCGTTTGCATGCGGCTCTGGGGTCCGCTACTTACCGGCCCGGCTGGCCGATGTCGCCGGCCCTCTTGTGCTGTCTCTCGTTTCGCGGAAAGTCCGTCATGAGCGAACCGCTGCATCACGCCCTGCTGCCTGCGGGGCTGCCCGATGTCCTGCCGCCCGACGCCGGTCACGAGGCGGCTCTGGTTGAGCGGCTGATGGGCGTGTTCGCCAGCCACGGCTATCAGCGGGTCAAGCCGCCGCTGGTCGAGTTCGAGGACAGCCTTTTGGCCGGCACCGGCGCCGGGCTGGCCCACCAGACCTTCCGGCTGATGGACCCGGCCTCTCAGCGGATGATGGGCATCCGGCCCGACATGACGCCCCAGGTGGCGCGCATCGCCACCACCCGGCTGGCCCACGCGCCGCGGCCGTTGCGCCTCGCCTATGCCGGGCAGGTGTTGCGGGTCAAGGGCTCGCAGCTGCGGGCCGAGCGCCAGTTCGGCCAGTTCGGCTGCGAGCTGATCGGCTCGCCGGCGCCCGAGGCCGACGCCGAGGTGATTCTGCTGGCGACCGGTGCGCTGGCCGACGCCGGGGTTGAGGGGCTGTCGGTCGATCTGTGCGTCCCGACCCTGGTGCCGACCTTGTGCCGGGCCTGGGGTGTTTCGGCGGCCGACAGCCAGCGCCTCCGCGAGGCTCTCGATCGCAAGGACGCCGCCGAGGTGGCGGTGGTGGGCGGCGAGGCGGCGCGGGTGCTGGGGCGGCTGATGGCGGCGGCCGGAGCGGCCGAGCGCGCGGTGGCGGCGCTGGCGGCGCTGGAACTGCCGCCCGACGCCGGACGCGACCGCGAACGGCTGGCGCGGGTGGTGCGGCTGATCCGCGAGGCCGCGCCCGGGCTGATGGTGACCGTCGATCTCGTGGAATATCGCGGTTTTGAATATCAGAGCGGGGTCAGCTTCACCCTGTTCAGCCGCGGTGTCCGTGGCGAGCTGGGCAGCGGCGGCCGGTATCGGGCCGGGCAGGGCGGTGAAACCGCCACCGGCTTTACCCTTTATACCGACACTGTGATCCGTGCCGTGCCGGCGGCGGCGGCGGCGCGGCGGTTGTTCCTGCCCTATGGCAGTGCGCGGGCGGCGGGTGAGCGCTGGCGCGCCGCCGGCTGGGTGACGGTGGCGGCCCTGGCCGCCGTCGTTGACCCCGAAGAGGAAGCGCGCCGGCTGGCGTGCGATCATGTTATGGTCGATGGTGAGCCCCGCCCGGTCGGGCGGTCTTGAAGGAGCCCGGCCGGGCGGCCCAAAAAGAAACGGAGACGGCAGGATATGGCCAACGTTGTCGTGGTCGGCGCCCAGTGGGGCGATGAAGGCAAGGGCAAGATCGTCGACTGGCTGTCCAGCCGCGCCGATGTCGTGGTGCGCTTTCAGGGCGGCCACAATGCCGGCCATACCCTGGTGATCGATGGCGTCGAGTACCGGCTCAGCCTGCTGCCCTCGGGCGTGGTTCGTCCGGGCAAGCTTTCGGTGATCGGCAATGGCGTGGTCGTCGACCCGTGGGCGCTGTTGCGCGAGATCGAGACCGTGAGGGGCAAGGGCGTCGAGGTGACGCCGAAGACCCTGGTGCTGGCCGAGAACGCCGCGCTCATTCTGCCGGTGCACTCCAACATCGACCGTATCCGCGAGGAGGCGCGCGGCGCGCGCAAGATTGGCACCACCGGTCGCGGCATCGGCCCGGCCTACGAGGACAAGATCGCGCGTCGGGCGATCCGGGTGTGCGATCTTGCCGAGCCCGATCTCCTGCAGGACCGGATCACCGACCTTCTGGCCCATCACAACGCGCTTCTGCGCGGCCTTGGCGCCGCCGAGTTGGACGGGGCCGAGCTGCTGGCCTCGCTGCTGGAGATCGCGCCGAAAATCCTGCCCTATGCCGGGGTGGCGTGGCTGCGCCTCGACGAGATGCGCCGGGCCGGCAAGCGGATTCTGTTTGAGGGCGCCCAGGGCGCGATGCTCGACATCGACCACGGCACCTATCCCTTCGTCACCTCGTCCAACACCGTGGCCGGGCAGGCCGGCACCGGCAGCGGCATGGGGCCGGGCGCGGTCGGGCGGGTGCTGGGGATCAGCAAGGCTTATTGCACCCGGGTCGGCGGCGGGCCGTTTCCGACCGAGCAGGACAACGCGGTCGGCCGCCTGATCGGCGAGCGTGGCCGCGAGTTCGGCACCGTCACCGGTCGTCCCCGGCGCTGCGGCTGGTTCGATGCCGTGCTGGTGCGTCAGGCGATCAAGACCGGCGGCATCAACGGCATCGCCCTGACCAAGCTCGATGTCCTCGACGGCATCGAGGAAATCAAGGTCTGTACCGGCTACCGCTACCAGGGCCGCGAGCTTTCCTATCTGCCCTCCAGTCCGGCGGCCCAGGCGGCGGTCGAACCGGTCTATGAGAGCTTCGAAGGCTGGCGCGACAGCACCCGCGGCGCCCGCAGCTGGGCGCGGTTGCCGGCGACCGCGGTGAAGTACGTCCGCCGCATCGAGGAATTGATCGAGTGCCCGGTGACCCTGCTCTCGACCAGCCCAGAGCGCGACGACACCATCTTGATGCAGGACCCGTTCGCGGACTGAGCCGGCCGTCGCCGGAGTGCCGCCTTTGTCATTTTTCTGACGTTTTCGTCAAGGGCTTGACAGGGCGGGACGCGCCGGGTGATACCGGTGACCCGTTGCGTGGCCGGGTCTGGTCTTGACCGGTCAGGCTTAATTAACGGTCGCGCCCAAGGAAGGAAAAATCGTCCAATGAGTTCTCCCTCTCCCGCTCCCGGAGCGCCGGCCAAGGTCGGCAATCCCGCTGTGGTCGGTCTTGCCGGTTTCGGTCTGACCACGCTGATGCTGCAATTCCATAACCTCGGCTGGGCCGGTATTGGCCCGATCATCTATCTCGGGCTGTTTTTTGGCGGTCTTGCGCAGATGATTGCCGGCTTGCAAGAGCAGAAGTGCGGCAACAATTTTGGTTATTCGGCGTTTACTTCGTTTGGTGCCTTCTGGATTACCCTTTGCGGTATCCTCATCGGCAACAAGTATGGTTTTTTCGTCTGCTCTAAGACTGATGTTGGTTGGTTCCTGGTTGCTTGGACGCTGTACTCGATGATTCTCTGGGTCGCCTCGGCCCGGATTCACACGGCGATGTTCATCACCTTCACCACCCTGATCATCGGCTTCGTGCTGCTCGATCTCGCCCATTTCGGTTTCAGCGAGAGCCTGACCTGGTGGGCCGGCGTCGATCTGGTGGTCTGCGCCCTCGGGGCCTGGTACATGATGGCTCACGTCATCTTCCTTGACCTCTTTGGCCGCGACATTCTGCCGGTGGGCCAGCCGCTGGTCCGGTAACGGCCGGCCGCCGCTGACGATTACAAGAAAAAGGGCTTCGGAGCGTGATCTCCGAAGCCCTTTTTTGTGATCCGGCCCGCTCCGGGCCGGCTAGTAGCGGACCGCCTTGTAACCGTCGGTGCGGGGAATCTCCGCGATCTTGGCCGGATCGGCGCTGCTGGCGGTCTTGCTCTCGACCGCCATGCGGGTCGCGATCGGATCGGTGCGGATCATGATCTGTTTCCACTCCGACAGGGTGACGAAGCGGTAGCCGTGGCTGCGGGCGAACTCAAGAATCCGCGGCAGCGCCGCCACCGTGTTCGCCTTGGTGCTGTGCATCAGGATCACGGCGCCGGGGGAGATGTCGTCGATCACGCGCTGGGCGGTCGCCTCGGGGGCGCCGCCCTTCCAGTCGCGGGAGTCGACGCTCCAGAGGATGGTTTCCAGCGCCTCGGTCTGGGCGATGGTCTGGGTCAGGGTGTCGTAATCGCCATAGGGTGGGCGGAACCAGCGGCTGGGGATGCCGGCACTGGCCAAAAGATCGTCGGTCTGGCGCAACTCCTCCAGTTGGGCGTCGGCGCTGAGGCTGGTCATCATCGGATGGCGCCAGGAGTGGTTACCGATCTCACAGCCGGCGGCGACCATCTGCTGCAGGATGTCCAGGTGATGGCCGACCTTGCTGCCGATCACGAAGAAGGTGGCGACGGCGTTGTACTGGGCCAGCAGGCGCAGAATTTCCGGGTCGTTGTTGGGCGCCGGGCCGTCATCGAAGGTCAGGGCGAGCACGTTTTCGCCGGTCTCGTGCAGCGCGCGCTCCGAGAGCGTCAGCGAACTGCCGGGATAGAGATGGGCGGCATAGAACGGAGCGTGGCCATGGCGGGCGATGTAGCCGCCGTCTCCGGCCAGAGCCGCCGACGGGCGCGCCAGCGCTCCGCCCATGCCGAGCAGCAGGCCGCTGGTCAGCCGGGTGAAATCGCGACGGTTGATCTTCATGCTCCACCCTCCGCCCTCAAGGGCCGGCCCATGAACAGCAGGGACCGGCTGCCGAAATTCCGGGTCACCTGATGGGTGAAGCCGGTTCGCTGATAAAAGCCGACATTGCGCGCCGTGGGCGCGGTGACGATATGCACGCCGGCCAGCCCGGCGGCCCGGCACCGGGCCGTGAAATGCTCGACCAGCCGGGCGCCGATGCCCCGATTCTGGCGGTCGGCCCGGCAGTTGACGTGCAAATGGGCTGGAAAGGCACCGAAACAATCCTCGAACACCGGATAACCCGGCACTGCGTCAAAAAGAGGCGCCGCCCCGGCGCTGTCGCGGCAGCCGGTCAGGTAGCCGGCCAGGACGCCGTCGGCGTCACGCCAGAACCAGACCTCGTCAGGATAGCGGGTCAGGTAGAAGCCCGTCCAGCGTTCCAGGAAGCCCTGCCGCTCCCCGGGCGAGGAAAAGTCGGTGCGCGACGAGGTTTCGAAGAAAATCCCGGTCAGGGCCGCCACCGCGGCGGCGGTTTCGGCCAGTTCGGAAAGGCATACCGGTCCGGAATCCGCCATGGTCAGGGTCGCGCTGAGGCGGTCTGGATTCGTTCCGCCACCGGCCGCGGGATCAGCATGAAGTAGCGCCCGCGGGCTTTCATGACGCCGGCGGCATAGGCGGCCTCTTCGCCATGGCCCCAGAAGAAATCGCCGCGCACCGGTCCCTTGATCGCGCCGCCGGTATCCTGGGCCACCACCAGCCGGCGCAGCAATCCGCCCTCGACCACCGGCACGTCGTGGAGGTCGAGCCAGATCGGCACCCCCATCGGGACATAGCTGGGATCGACGGCCAGACTGCGCCGGGGGGTCAGTTCGGCGCTGGCGCCGTGCGGCTCACCCGAGGGGCGGACCTTGAAGAAGATATAGCTGGGGTTGAGGTTCATCACCGTCTGGGCCTGATCGGGATGCTGGCGCAGCCAGTCGCGGATCAGGTGCATGGTCATGGTCTGGGGCGTGGCCACGCCCTGATCGATCAGGTGACGGCCGATCGGGTAGTATTTCTGGCCGTTCTGACCGGCGTAGTTGATGCCGACCACCGAGCCGTCGGTCATGCGCACCCGGCCCGACCCCTGAATCTCCATGATGAAGGCTTCGATCGGATCGTCGACCCACATCAGCTCCAGGCCGCGCCGGGCCAGGGCGCCGCTGGCAACCCGGGCGCGGGTCGGGATCGCCCGCCGGCTTGGTGGCGGCATGCGGTAGATCGGGGTGCTGAAGCGCGGTGTGCGGGTCCAGCTGCCGTTGAGTTCGGTTTCGTAGTAGCCGGTAAAGAGGCCCTCCTGGCCGCCCCCGCCCCCGAGCGCCACCGGTTGGAACCAAGTTTCAAAATAGCGGCGCGCCGCGAGGCCGTCGCCGGGGTGGAGGGCCTTGGCGGCGGTGCATGCCGGCTGCCAGTCGGCGACCCGGCCGGCCTTGCCGTTGGTCCCCACCGGATGCGTGGCGCCGAGGCTGCGCAAATACTGGCAGGTGCGCAGCAGCGCCGGGATCGCCTCGGCGTGATTGTCGCGGCCCCAGCCCTTGAGTTCGCGGTAGTCGGGGGGAACCGGTCCGCCGTCGTCACCCATCGCGGCGTAGCGGCCGTCGCCGGAGCAGGCGCCGAGCAGCAGAATCGCACCGAGGGAAAGCATCTTCAGCATACCGCGTGCCCGTGTTTTCGCCATCATCGCCGGAATCCCGAGTCGCCCGTAACCGCTATGTCACACCTCTACCCTGTGTGATGTGGTCCGGTCAATGGCATCGCGCCATATCTTGACTTATTTCCCGATTTGAGTCCGCCCCGCAACAGGCGGCGCCGGCCTCGAGTCGGGATTGCGGCGCTGACGATACCGGGGGTATGGTTAAAAACCCCTCGGGAGCGAAGGATTGCCCCGGAACGATTGAACCCCGTCTGCCGCGGTCGTGGACACGGTATTCTCACGAGGCCGTCTTCGCCGACAGATTCTTTCGGCTGATCCCGGGGAAAAAGCAGCGGTCCTAAGATGCCAGATTCCTGTTGATCACAGTCTGCGCGTGGTCATAGCATGTATACTGCTGGTAAGTTTTTTGCTGTTGGTTGCCTGGGTTTTTCGCGGCCCGGATGCAGGGCAAAGAAAATCAGCCTAAAAAATAAGCAAGACTATTTGTGTTTTCGCATGTCAGGGCTCGTGGTTTCGGGGATCTCCCTGGTGACGCCGCACAGGAGAGGTCCCGGTTTCGCTCTCTCGAAAAGGCACAAAATCCGCTGGAGGAAAGTATGAGCAAGAAGAGCAGCAAGAAGTTTTCCTGCCACATCGTCTGCCCCGAGTGCGGCAGCCGCCTGTCGACTCTCGATCATGGCTATTCGATCTGCTACGAGTGCGGCTGGTCGTGGTCGCCGGCCTCGCACCAGCACACCACCGTAACCGTTCCGTTGCCCAAGCTGAGCGCCGCTTTCTGAAGGCTGGCGCGGATCCGGCGGTGGGGACGCGCTGGCGCGTCCCGCCGGGTTCGCCCCCTGGTCGGCGGGTGCCGCTTTCTCCCGGTCCGGCCTCTTGCCTCCTGACAAGCGCGGCGCAAGCGTCTATGGTCGCGTCCCGTTCCCTGACCTGGACCGACCATGACTCCCGGAGCCCGTGTGGCGGCAGCGATTGAGCTGCTGGCCGAAATCGCCGCCATTTCCCGGCCCGCGGATGCCGTCGCCAGCGCCTTTTTCCGCGCCCGCCGCTTTATCGGGGCCAAGGACCGCAGCGCCGTCGCCGAGGCGGTGTATACGGTGTTGCGCCGGCATGCCCGGCTCGGCTGGTGGCTGACGCGCAGTGGCTTCGACGAGGCCACCGCCGGCCACACCGGGCAGAGCCGCGCCCGGGTGATCGCCAACGCCATTCTGGCCGAAGGCCGGCAGGCCGCCTCGGTGGAGCGGCTGTTCGACGGCGGTCATTTCAATCCCGAGCCGTTTTCGGCCGCCGAGAGCCGCGTGGCCCGCGCCCTCGATCATCACACTCTGGAGCATCCCGAGATGCCCGAGGCGGTGCGCGCCGAGTGTCCGGACTGGGCCGAACCGGGGCTGCGCCGCGCGCTCGGTGGCCGCTTCCTGCCCGAGCTGCTGGCCCTGACCGGCCCGGCGCCGCTGGATTTACGCGTCAATCCGCTCCGCGCCGGCCGTGACGCTGTGCTGGCCGGGCTGGCCGAGGCTGGCATCACGGCGCAGCCGTGCCGGCTGTCGCCGCTGGGGCTGCGGGTCGAGGGCCGGCCGGCGATCGCGGGGCTTGACCTGTTCCGCGCCGGCGCGATCGAGATTCAGGACGAAGGCTCGCAGCTGGTGGCGCTGCTCGCCGATGCCCGGCCGGGGCATCAGGTGGTTGATTTCTGCGCCGGCGCCGGGGGCAAGGCGCTGGCCATGGCGGCGGCGATGAACAACCGTGGCCGCATCGTCGCCTGCGACGTGCTGGGCAACCGGCTGAAACGCGCCGCCGAGCGGCTGCGCCGGGGCGGCCTGCACAATGTCGAGACCCGCGCCCTCTCGTCGGCCCGCGACCCCTGGGTCAAGCGCCACAAGGGCATGTTCGACCGGGTGCTGGTCGACGCCCCTTGCACCGGCACCGGCACCTGGCGGCGCAATCCCGACTCCCGCTGGCGCCCGCTCGGGCCTGGCCTGGCCGATCTGGTTACCCTCCAAGCCGAGATTCTCGACAGCGCTGCCCGGCTGGTCCGGCCTGGCGGCCGGCTGATCTATGCCACCTGCTCGATGCTGGCCGAGGAAAACGAGGATCAGATTGCCGGCTTTCTCGAGGGCCATGCCGAGTTCATGCCGCTGCCGTTGCCCGAGCTGTGGCGGGCGGTGTTCGGCACGCCGTCGCCGCTCGAAGGCCCCTGGCTGCGCCTGACACCGGCCCGCCACGATACCGATGGCTTTTTCGCCGCGGTGCTGGTGCGCAGGGCCGCCGCCGCGGTGGCGCCAGAGCCGGAGCCTGACGCCGCAGCGGAGGCTTGATCAAGCCTAACGTTATACCATAACACATCACCTGCGGACAGATCGGGAGGTGGGTCATGAAGCGGCGGCTGGCGATTTCGGCGGGGCTGGTGGTGCTGATCCTGGCCGCGGCCTCAGGGGCGGCGCTGGCGGCGCCGTTACCGGTGGTTGCCAGTTTCAGCGTGCTCGGGGATCTGGTTCAACAGGTCGGTGGCGACCGGGTTCGGGTAACGACGCTGGTTGGTCCCGACGGCGACGCCCACGTCTTCGAGCCCTCGCCCGACGACGCCCGGGCGATCCAGGCTGCGCGCCTGGTGGTAATCAATGGCCTCGGGCTGGAGGGCTGGATCTCCCGCCTGATCCGCTCCAGCGGTTATCGCGGCCCGGTGGTGGTGGCGAGCGCGGCGGTGACGCCGCGCCGGGGCGGTTCCGGTACCGGGCACGCCGCTGAGGGCGGGGTCGATCCTCATGCCTGGCAGAACGTCGCCAACGTCAAGGCCTATGTGCGCGCCATCGGCGAGGGGCTGGCTGCGGCCGATCCGGCCGGGGCTGCAGAGTACCGGGCTGGCGCCGCGGCCTATCTCGGCCGGTTGGAGGCCCTCGACCGCGAGGTCCGTGCCGCCTTCGCCGCCATCGACAGCGCCCGGCGCAAGATCATCACCTCGCACGACGCCTTCGGCTATTTCGGCGACGCCTACGGCCTGGCCCTGCTGGCCCCGGTCGGCTTCGGCACCGAGTCCGAGCCCTCGGCGCGGGCGGTGGGCGGGCTGATCGACCAGATCCGCCGCGAGGGTATCCGGGCGATCTTCATTGAGAACATGAGCGATCCCCGCTTGATCCAGCAGATCGCCCGCGAGTCCGGAGCCCGGGTCGGCGGCCGGCTGTTTTCCGACGCGCTTTCTGCACCGGGCGGCCCGGCCTCGACCTACCTCGAGATGGTCCGGCACAACAAACGTCTGATCACGGATTCCCTGGGCCGTTATCCTTAAGCCATTTCCCGCCTTGTGCCAATGCGCCCGCCATGCTAACGTCCCGCCGAGTCGTAAGCGTTTTTTGGGGGAAAAAGGCGGTAATGACAGTCGAATGGAGAAAGATTTCTTCCGGAGACGAAGGAATCGATACGGCGCACAAGCACCTGATGGAACTGGCAACCGCGATGGACGGCGCCTGTGATACCGGTGACTATGGCGCGATTTCCGACGACAACATGGAGCAGCTCCTGGCCATTGCCAATTCTTTGTTCGATCTCGAAAAAACGACCATGGATGAACTGGGTTACCCCAAGACCCAGGAGCATATCGAAGAACACGAAATCCTGATCGCAACCATAGAGAGTGCGCTCGGCCGGGTCCGCACCCGGTCGACGACGCTGATCAAGGATGCTGTCGTGGTGATGCTGTTTTCGATCAGCGGTCACATCGAGACCATGGATGTTCCGCTCGCCGATCAGATTTCCAAGAAGCTGCGCAAGCCGGCGGTCTCCCAGCGGCGCAGCTCCGACCCGGTGCGCCTGGGGGCGCCGGCCGGCGGCTATGGCGCGCCCGGCCGGCGGGGGGGCGGGGCCGCCGTGCGGCCAGCCGATGGCGGCGAAGATGGCGCCAGCCTCAAGACGATCATCGTCAATTCGTATGCGGCGACCCTGCTCAATCTCAAGGCCAGCAAGGGCATCACCGGCGAAACCGCAAAGCAGGTGGCCTACGAGGTGGTGGCGAAGGTGGTAAACAAGGCGACCGGCAAGAAAATCAATGCCGAGTTCGTCAAGCAGATCATCATTTCCCAGTAAGGCCGGGGCTCTTGCGGGCATTTTCCGGTCACCCCTGACCGGCAAATGCCACGAAATGCTTACTTATTTTGCTGCCAGCGCCTTGATCCGCTTTTCCAGCATCTCATAGAGCCCCTTGGCGCCGTCGCGGGTCAGCACCGAGGCGAACTCCGAACGGCGGGCGGCCAGTTCGCTGATCGTGCCGTTGAGGAAAACGTCGATGATGCGCAGGCTGCCCGAAACCGGGCGCAGCAGGTAGTTGAGCTGCACCGGCTCGCCAGTGCTGGTCACCAGCCGGGTCTCGACGATCACGCTGTTGGGACTGCCGGGGGCCGGGCCTTCCTTCAGCACCTCGAAGCGCTCGCCGCCCCAGCCGTCGAAGTTGGCGGCGTAGGTGGCGATGCTGAAGCGTGAGAACGAGTCGATCAGCTGCCGCTGCTCCTCGGGCTTGATCGCCGGCCACTGGGCGCCGGCGGCGATCCGGGTCATGCCGGCGAGATCGAAGGCGGAGGCCAGCGCCGGGGTCAGACGCTCGGTGCGTCCGGCGAACTTCAGCGCCGGGCCGTCCTTCATCGTGCCGAGCAGGGTGGCGTAGAAACCGGTGACGACGGCGGTGGCCGAGCCGGAATTGGTGGCGGCGGATACCTGCGGTGCCGCCAGCAGCGCGCAGGCCACGGCAAGACGGATGAACAGCGGGGCGAAGCGGGGAACGGGCAAGGGGCGTACTCCGGGTCTGGTCAGTCGGGCGGCCGAAGGGTATACCGGGTCAACCATCCGGGACAAGAGAAGGCTGTGGCCGACGCCATGAAACGACTGATCTGCACCGCCGATGATTTCGGACTCACGCCGACCGTCAACGAGGCGGTGGAGCGGGCCGCCCGCGATGGCATCCTGACCGCGGCCAGCCTGATGGTTGGTGCCGCCGCCGCCGCCGACGCCGTCGAGCGCGCCCGCCGCTTGCCCCAGCTCCGGGTCGGGCTGCATCTGGTGCTGGTGCACGGCCGGCCGCTGCTGCCGCCGGGCAAGTTGCCGGTGCTGGTCGGGGCCGATGGCTGGTTTCAAAGCGATCTGCTGCGGGCCGGGCTCCGCTGCTTCTTTTCGCCCGGCGCGCGGGGGCAGATCGAGGCCGAGCTGCGCGCCCAGTTCGAGGCCTTCCGGCGCACCGGTCTCGCCCTCGATCATGTCAATGCCCACTGCCATTTTCATCTTCATCCGACCGTGCTCGGGCTGATTCTCAAGGTCGGGCGCGACTATGGGCTGCGCGCGATGCGCCTGCCGGCCGAGCCGCCTGGTGGTGGCGGTCCTGGCAGCATCCTGCTTTCACCCTGGACCGGCCTGTTGCGGGCGCGCCTTGCCCGCGCCGGCATCCGCTGCAATGATTACCTGCTCGGGCTCAGCCAGACCGGGGCCATGACCGAGGCGGCGGTGCTCGCGCTGATCGAGCGCGCCGGGGCGCTGGAGGGGACCGGGGAACTCTATTTCCATCCCGCGGTGCGCCGCTGCCCCGAGTTGATCCGCGCCATGCACGACTATGATCATGTTGCCGAGTTGCAGGCGCTGCTCAGCCCGCGGGTGCGCGCGGCGCTGGAGCGCCATGGCATCGAGCGCGTCGCCTTCAGCGACCTGTCGTGACGTGGCCCGGCTGATCCTCTTCAACAAGCCCTACGGTGTGCTCTCCCAGTTCACCGTGATTGGCATAATATTCAATTGATTCTAAGGCGTACAACCCGTAGCATAAGCGTAGCATATTACTGGAAGCTGCAAAATATCGCGATTGTTGAATTGATTTTTCGCGAAGCGTAGCATAAGCTGTAGCACACGCTGGATTGGGGTTCGCGATGGATGACACGATTACATACAAGGACGTGTATGAAATCGAAGACGGCCGTGTGCTTGTATTCAAGCGTGAGAACTCACAATATTGGCAGATGCGTACTACAATTAATGGAGAGAGAATATGGAGGTCACTGAAAACAACTGACCATAAGAAGGCAATTGCCCTGGCTCGGCGTGAATTATATAAGCTTGAAGCGCTTGTAGATGCGGGCCAGCCTCTAAAGCAACTCAAAATGGCTTCGGTAATCGACGAGTATATTGGCAACCTTGATGCCATGCTTGAGAGTAAGGCAATCTCTGTGCATATGCACAAAAAGTATAAGACTTATGGAAAAAACCAGATACGGTCATTTTTTGAAAGCTTTCTTATTCAGGACATTACGACAAATTCCATCAACCAATTTTTTAGGGATACGATTGATGAATACGAAGACATGCCAACCGAGAGCACCGTTAAAATGTGGGGCCTCACAATCAGAAATATTTTTGATTATGCAATTTCACGAAAATATGTAGCAAGATGCCCTGATTTTAAGGTGCCTGAGGGCAAACTGAATGGGAGGCGAGCCGCATTCACTCGTACTGAGTGGGATGAACTCGAAAAAAGAACGCTGGAATGGGTCAGCAAGAGCACGGAACAGTTTAGGTATAATCGTTGGCTTTTGTATTTCTACATAATGATTATGGGCACGACAGGTATGAGAACCAATGATGCCCGGCTGCTCAAGTGGAAGCATATCGATTTTTTTAAAAAAACAACCGAGTGTGGCGGTCAAATTGAAAAGTCGTATGTGAGTATCAGGGCTAGCGGCAAGCCAACCAAAAGAAGAAAGACGCGAGAGCTAACCGGTCAAAAACATTGCCAGGAGTATATCCTGGGATGGAAGGATTATTCAAAGTTTACGGACCCAGATGATTACGTATTCTGCTTATCGAAGGGGGTTCAATATGATCCAGTCCAGCCGTTTAGAAATCTTCTTAACGATATTGAAATGCTTAATGACAATATGGGGGACAAAAGGACTCCATATAGCATTCGGCATACCTATGCACATTGCGGCTTGAGAGTGGGGTTAATATTCATCTGCTTGCCCAGCAAATGGGAACGAGTGTTGCAATTATTGAGCGCCACTACGGCCATGTTCGGTTGAGAGATAATGTAGAAAAACTTGCCCAGAACAGAAGCAGGTAGGCCAACTCTGATGTAAAAATTCAAATCGCAATTATGTTGCTCACTTTTAAATAGATTAAACCGATAGTGAGTTTACCATTGGGTGCCGCTTAGAATGGAGGTATCAATGGGTCTCGCTGACATTATGAAAAAATCTGGGGTATTGGCTGCGTTTCCGGTAGTCAGCGTTACTAAGCAGCCGGGGGATCCAATATCTCGACAACGGCGAAAGTTTTGCGATGGTGTAAGGATCCAGATTGCCGCCCTCAGCGCCGAACTTTCTGGTCGGCAATTTGTCCATATTGGCCTACGGAAAACGAAGGACAGTGGGGAAGTTGAAGAGAAGCCAATACGGCTCAAGAAGTGGTGGCGTAAAGAAGGTAATAGATATCTTGTCGTGCTCCGATATGGTGCTCGTACACTATTTAACGAGGCAATTGTTGCTGGCTCACAGGTCGAGCTTCATAAGGTTCTGGAGGGTATCATTGAAACATGCATGGCGGGGCATTTTGACAAAGTTCTTCAGAGTGTCAACCGTGTGAAGCGAAAGAAGGTGTCCTGATGGTATCAGGTTGCCAACAATCATGCTTATTTCACAGCAATATCCCACGGATTTACGACCGGAACTCCTGCCGACTCGAAAGGGGTGACATCGCGTGTTGCGACGATCAAACCTTTCTCTGCCGCGATTGCCGCTATCTGTCCACCTGCGACGCCGATGGCCCGACCCGCACACAGTGCGCGACCGACAACCTGTGAGTAGGTCGTTGCAGCGGCGGCATTGAACGATAGTATGTAACGGCATATTTCTGCCTCCAGGCGGCGGTTGGATTCGACTCGTTCAAAATTAATTTACCATAGCCAGTGTCACCAGTCAGGCCCGGCCGTTGTGATGACGCTGCTCGGGGTGTATGATCGGTTGAGGGGAGGAAAACGATTGATGATGGTGCTGATGGTAAGACAAGCAGCAGGGTCAAGGGGTGAAGATTGTGGCGGTCTTGTCGAAGCTTGTCTATGTGCTCAGAAATTCCGGGGATATGCAATTAGCCTCTTAAAGGCACATTGAATTATATTACTCTACCATGTTTGCGTTTGCCGGACACAACATCTAAAAACCATTAAATCTAAATTATTGTTTTGGCATACTCAGCGTATTTACTATCAGTATTCATAATGTGCTGAACAAGCCATTTCCCGATAAACTCGGCCAATCGCTGTGCCTCACCGAGATTAAGCTCATCGGAAACGCCCCTATGGAATTCAACAATATATTTTACAATCTCTTCATGCTGCTGTATGTGCTGGTCAATGTATGGGTAATTAATGTCACGCATATAATCTTCCTCGTGCTCGAAGTGATTATTAATATAATCAAAGATATCACTAAAAATTGCCGCTGGAATACGGCGTGTTTCCAAACCTTGCGAATCTGATAGTTTCAACGCCAGCGTATTATAAAATGTGAATAGTGATTTGTGCTCATTATCCAACCTGTCGACGCCAACGCTCAATCCGCATAACCACCTAATCTCATCCATGCAGGCACACTCCTTCTGGAATATTGTTAGTGTATTTCGTAGTTCAAGACAAAGTTTTTATCATATTGTTGAGTAGTGGGGTCAATTGCTATTATAATTGATCCGCTTCCCTCAAGAACGATATTGCACTTATGAACCTTTGCTACCTTCCCAGACCTCACAAGAAAGGAACCATTTGCGCTCTGGTCGACAAAAACAAAAAAGTTACCAGTGCACAAAAAATGGCCGTGTATTCTCGATACGATTCGTGAATTGATGACAATATCGCACGCACCAGATCTGCCGACGATAAGTTTTTTTCCAGACGCATAGATAGCCCAGTTATCTCCTGTTAACGCCGAAACGACCTTTAAAATCTTAGATTTTTGCTCTTCGCTCTTGGTAAGAGTTTGGGCTCGGCCTGATTGTGGATGTCCCAGTATAATCGTCGCATCATTTTCTTTTTCTGTGCAGATTGTCGTTGGGGGGAGCGTATCATCTGAAGCAGGCCCTGGAACAACATTAATTAGGCTTCGTGAGTTGCTAAAGTTGTCAAATTGTCGAAAATGATTAAGATCGACATCCGGCTTTGATTCGCCTCTCTTTAAGTAGGCAATAATCTCATTTATTATCGACATTGGTAACCCGGAATTAATAAAGCGCTCAATAATATACTGTTCGCTCCCATCTTCAAAAAACATTCGCTTATTCAGCGACAATATTTCCTCTGAACTGAGTTCGCCAAGTAACTCAATAACCTTTTCGCAAATAACTGTAGTACTCTTGATGCCTGCATCAGACAGAAGTAGACCGATTATATAATCAAACCTTTGCTCGTTCGACGTAAGAAGTTCGCACACAATATGTATCGCTGGACCGAAGGGTAGATTTAGGTTTGGTGTACCGTACAATACTTTGGCTCTTTGGGTCAAAGCGAGGCTCATATCGCTATCGCCGGCGAAAGTGGGCTGGTTTTGTAGTGTGGTGACAATGCGTTGAAAACATGTTCTATCGTCAGCAGTGCCTTGCTTCGTTAGTAAGCTATTGCCGAGTAAAGACTTCGCGATTACCCTTGCAATTGCTGCCCGAGTTAAAGGGGGCTTGCAGAATAAAACAAAACTATTTAGCTGCTTTAGGGCTGTAGTTGTAACGCTCTTTTCAGTCAATTCCCCCTGGTATGTTAATGATAATGAATAAAGTGCGGAGCCAAGATCAGACGCTGAACCAATAAGAGCCTTAATTGCTGATGCAGAGTTGATAGCTTCTGCAATAAACTCATCAAGTATCTGTATCGAGATGCCAGACATGTCATTGTTGAATAACTTGCACAGTACAGCAACTTTCTTCTCCCAGTCTTTGGCATTCTTTAGCTCTCTTGAGATGACATATGAGAAGATTTTATCATGGCACTCGCCGGGCTGATCAGAGATGACCGACGTTACAAAGTTGGATAGCCCCATTGACTGGAACTTCTGATAAAATATGTCATATTGGGAAGATTTTTCAGACTCAGAAATGACCTCAGCGAATATGGAAAGGAGTAGTTTTTTTCTTAAATCAGAATCACCACCTGTTCTCGCAACTTGTGTACGGGCAAGTTTGGTAGCTGCATTGGCAACAATTTTGCCATCGAATGATAGGTCTCGCAACAGTGAAAAATTATGAAGCAGCTCAGATGGAATTATCACTTGCTCATTAAAATAATTTTTCATCATTTGTGAGATCGTGATTCTGCTATCATAGCAATAAGCATCCAAATAATTTGTACAAATATATGAATTCAAAACATCAGCAATCGCGCTTGATTTTGATGATCCTGAATTCCGTTTTTCTAAAATAAGTGATTTTGAACCATCTTTCGCAAACTGCGCTACCCTAACAAAATTGTATTTTCCAGTATTGAATAGGTAGTTTGCTCTAATGATTGCCTTACTATGGTCTGTATAGCGACCATCAAGAACATCGACTCCCGATATCTCAATAAAAACGCCAAACAACGCTTGAGTAGACATTCGAACCTCAAATTTCTTACATCAGTCAGGTTTGAAGCCGGTCGCTCCTCGAAAGTCGCAGTCTGTAATATCTGCGTTTCGAAAGTCCGCGCCTGTTAGGTCAGCATCCGTAAAAATAGCCTTTGCTAACTTTGCATTTCTGAAATCCGCATGACATATCCTTGCCCCGGAAAAATCTGCCTGGGATAGATCCGCACCAGAAAAATCACACTTCGAAATATCTGCAGATATAAATTTTGACTTCCAATTAATTTGGCGAATTCCAACGCCGATAACCATAACTGAAGCGTTAATGTTTTTCATTTTTGCCCCGGTAAATATGGCTGAGTGCATATTGATGCCCCGCATATCCGAGCCTGAAAGGTTTGATAATACACCATTTGCAGAGGAAAGGTCAGCCATTGCAAAATCGCTGCCGGTAAGTATGGCGTTCCGAAGTGTTGCTGAGGGCATTTTTGCAGCAGATAGGGTTACTTTTTCTAAAGTCACGCCTGAAAGATCTACGCGCGTCAAATCAGCCTGCTCGCCATCTCTTCCGACTGAGACAACCCAATTTAAATGATCTTCAATAATTTTTTGAATTGGCTTTGCTAATGAGTCAATTCCTCTCGGAAGTATCGCTTTTGACATATCCGCTTTTGCTAGGTCTATTTTTTCAAAAAAAGTCGTGCTCAGATCTGAGCCGTGAAACGATGCTCCATCTAAATTTGCGCCCCTTATTACAGCGCCTTGAAGATTTGATCCGTCAAAGTTCGTTCCAGATAAATCAGTATTATGGAATAAAGCTCCCCGTAAATTACAAGACTGTAATATTGCGTTATTTAGTTTGGCCCCGGTAAAATTGGCGAAGCTAAGGTCTGTTTTGTACCCAACGGATTGGGTAAGCTTAGCGCCAGTAAAATTTGCATTTGAGAGATTGGCTTGCTGTAATAATAAACTTGGGTGTTCATTAATAACTGGTAGCGTGTCGCCATCACTACCGCGCAATAGTAAATTCCCTTCTCTCATATCAGTTCGCGTAAAGTCTGCATTTTCCAAGTTAGCGGCCTTCATGCGACAACCACGAAGATCTGCATTTGTTAGGTTGGCTTGTGTTAAATCTGCATATGATAAATCAGCGCCAAATAAATTCGAATCGGTAAGGTTGGAGCGAATTAGGCGGCATCCCTGTAAATTTGAACCAGAAAAATGAGCTCCCGTAAGGTCAAGGTCAGAAAAGTTGAATCCGATTACTGTGGCCATATTCAATATCAAACGCTTGCCGCCGCGCTGGCCTTTTACATACTTGCGATGCAGCACGAGCATTTCACCGAGATCGGTGTGCGTTAATATCTGTTTTTCCTTTTGTAAGGCCATTTTAACCCAATCCGAGTCGAGGTAGGTGTACTGTTATCTGCTTTACCCTAACTGAGAATATTGCTCTGAGCAACATATATCGATCCATACTGCGTCGTTCACAGACTGTTCCCCACACAAATGACTTCGAAAATGTTATATAGCGGTGGGAAGAGAGGGACAAGGAAATATTGCGACGATGAAACTGACCAACCAACAATATTGGAAATATAAGTTTACACTTATATGAATAAGCCGGCATAAAACTGGTGCGATTATGCATTAATCTGGTTAAAATCTTATTCAAAATATAATAACTCCACGATGGAGAGGCGAAAACGTATACACCACATCTGTATTATACTTTTGCATATTCACAAGTACGCGATGTAGCTTACCGCATTGCGATTTGCGCTCAAAATAATTATTGTTACTGTTCTGTTTTCACGAAAATGTCAATAACGTAATCGCCAATAAGCATCGTCTGCTATAAAAAGATAATTACTATGTTTATATAAAATGGGTTATATGTGAAAATATTGTATATATGTATTGTGCCCATCGCGGATAGTTTTGAATTGTTGTGAAGATCTGTTTAAAGGACATGTGCAAATTATGTTGCTAAAGGTTGGATTTTAGGTGTTATCATCAAATGGATATAGTCTTATTCATAAGATTTGCACGGCAATCAAGGATTGCATTATTTATACATCGTCTTGGTGCGCTGGACATTTTTTGTGACTAATGAAATTCAAAAGTTCCCTTTCCTTTATTGTTTTGTGAAAATTGTGTACGGCCCGTGTTACGCCCCTTTTCAGAAAAGCCCCCGAGTGATGCTTGGGAATAAATTTGTATCGACGTCAGCATAAACCAAGCGTTTGCCTATATTAGCGTCAGAGCCTAATTTGGGCGCCGAACATAAAACCTCACATTCCGTACAAAATGTGAGGTTCTGCCATAACCCCTTGTATTAACAAGCAGTCAACCATCGTTTGACCTTCTCAAAATCTGAAAACATAATAATAAACAGGTAAAGCAGGATTAAATGAGGTTTCGACATGCCACAAGCCCGCGTCCTTACCGAGCACGAGCAAAAGCGTATCCTTGCTGTGGTCGCCCAAACCAAACACGCAGCTCGAAATCGGATGGCTTTCATTCTGAGCTATCAGGCCGGCATGAGGGTCGGCGAAATCGCAGCACTCACCATCGGCGATGTATTCGAAGCCGACTCGAAGACGGTACGATCCCAAATCCGCCTATCATCGGACATCACCAAGGGCGGTCATGCACGGGTGGTGTTCGTGTCCGACCGGCTTCGCAAGGAACTGGACCGGTATCGGGAGCGACTCGGGGAAAATCTGAAACCCGAACGGCCCCTCCTGATGACGCAGAAGCGGACGCCGTTTTCCGCGAACACCCTGTGCCAGTTGATGGGCGATCTTTATGACGCCGCCGGCCTCGACGGAGCCACCAGCCATTCCGGCCGGCGCTGGTTTATCACCAAGTTGGCCCACAGCGGCATCTCGGCGAAGGTCATCATGCAACTGGCCGGGCACAAGCACCTGACGACCACCCAACGGTATATAGAAGTGAACGACGACCTGATGCGTGCCGCCGTTGAGGTTCTGTAAGTCATCTAATGCTGGATGATCTTATGACATTGATCTGGACAATCAGAATCCACCATGCCGACGAATAATTTCTGCAGCAGTTCCTCTACCGTATGCCTCGGCGACATTTAAAGGCGTGCGACCTTGATCGTCGAACGCATTGACGTCCTCGCCAGCGGAAATCAGGCGAACAATGTCAGGCACGGCTCCGAGCGCCGCTGCTACATGCAGAGGCATTCCGTATTGGTTGGAGCATGCCTATCCGGTTGACACATACACCCACTAGGGATAGAGTTTGTTCAAA
>JBAXPR010000035.1:0-30169 GCA_037132135.1 Rhodospirillaceae bacterium | reverse complement strand
ACAAGGATGTCGTGGGAGATCAATGCGTTACGCAGCGCCGCAGAGGGAAGTTCGGACTAATGGGGCACATCGCGCCTACACATTAGTTAATAATTTGATAATACCGACAATAGCGGCTGATGCCAATCACAATTTTAGTATTGCGCTGCACAATGACCGCAGCCCGATCGGTATAACTCTTCGAAAATTAAATGTGACTTGCGCCCTGCCGCGAGGAGCGGCTGCCATACGTCAGTTTACGGCTTCTTGACCGTGTCGATATACTTTTTGGCCATGGAAAGACCTGAACGAAATCGAAGGTAGACCTCAAAGATCGCCTTCATCCGTTCCGGAAAATCTTCGGAGTGGGACATGGCGATTTGGAGCCTTCCGGTCTCGGACTGGATAACCTCATAATATTCACCGAACATCGCATCGAATACGTCGCAGAACTCCTCCTCGGACATCCGATAGGAGGTCTCGGAAACGGCATTGCTGATGATCTTGATGAACTCCTGGCGCCGGGTCGTGAAGGATTTAAAGCGCAGGAACAGCGTAATGAAGATCCGCTCGCACAGTTGCTTCATGGTTTCGTTGGTTTCAAAATGAGCCGCCAGGGTCGCGTCGTCATCACCGCCGATGTATTCGAAGATGAAGCGGGCGTGATCGTTGAGAATCCGCCATTCCCGGTTGGTCAGCAGAATTGAGATCATGGTCTGGAGCCCCGGGGCGATCACCCGGGGAAACTTGGTGCCGCTGGCGGTCGCCCGGTCGGGTACCCTCATGAAGATTCTGGAGCAGACCAGACGGGTGATGAAATCCTTGCGCCGTTCATCCTGGGCAAACCAGGGCGCCTCCATGCATTGAACACACGTATTGCCGAACATGGTTTCAAACTGGGGCCACGACGCCTCTATTCCAGCCTTGACGGCTGCAACTTCCCGCCCGCTCAGGACAACACGCTCACCAAACCCTTTGTAGATCGAATCAAAGACGGTGTTGAAGAACGACCTTGAGATGTCAAGGTTCTTCTTGACCTTCGTGCCCTTGATCTGCGCTTCCGTGATTTTCCGCGGAGCCATGTCAGCGCACCCGGGTCCGGAGAGACTTTGTCCGCTGAGCGATCACCCCTTCCTTGAAGCGGAAATGGGCGTCAAAGATGATCTTTATCTTCTCCGGAACGTCCTCGGCGTGATACAAGGCAAGCTTCATCCGGCCATCCTCAGTCTGAACCATGTCATGGTACTCACGAAACAGGGTTTCGAACATGGCGCAAAAATCGATATCACTCATCTTGTAGTTTGATTCCCGGACGGCATTATTGACAATCCTGACAAACTCCTGCCTCCTGACGTTGAAGCCCTTGAACCTGAGCAGCAGGGTGATGAATATCCGCTGGCACAGCATCTGGACCGCGGCATTCATCCGGTAATGCCTGGTAATCAGGTCGTCGTGGTCGCTGCCGATGTATTCGAAGACGAAGCGGGAAAAGTCATTGAGCACTTTCCATTCCCGCGCCGTCAGCATGATTGCGATCATGGTCTGAAGACCGGGAACGATCACCCGGGGAAACGACGCCCCGGCATCGGTGCTGCGCTCGGGCACACCCATGATCAACCGGGCGTAGACCAGACGGGTAATCGCGTCCTTACGCCGTTCGTCGCGAACATACCAGTGCGTCTCCATGCACTGGGAACAGGTATTATCAAACAAAGATTCGATGTGAAACCAGGATTCATTGATCTTTTTTTCGATCCGCTTGACTTCCTCGATCGTCACCACGTCGGATGCCCTTAAATCCTCGTCGATCGAATCGAAGATGATGTTAAAAAGTGCTCGAGAAATGCTCAGGTTCTTTTGAACCCGCTTCCCCCTGATTTCGTCCTCGCCGATCTTCTGGACGGCCGCCATGCCGCTCGCTCTCCCTGAAGGCGACGGTCCGACATCACCCCGAACCCTAAGCGCCCGGACGCACACCGCGCCGTACCGGCGAGATCGCCGGCCACCGGGATAATTTCTTCCCTTTTGCTGAAGAAATCACTAATATCGTCAGCGAAGGTCGCGTTTCGACCCTAATTTATTTCAGGGACGACAGCAACGACTCCCTTCGTTCGCTTACGATCTCCCGCCCCAGCCGCACCACGGTCTGACCGCGCAGCACCGTGCGGGCGGGCATGATCAGAATGCAGTCATCGTGGGGTGTGCGCACCGGCCGTCCCTGGTCGTGACCGATGATGGTCCCGGCCCGGGGCACCGTCTCCATGCCAGTGTAGTCGGCGACGAAGACGAAGCCGTCGCCTTCGGCGGTCACGACGTCGGTGACCTCGACCAACCGCACGGGCTGCGTTGGCGCCTCCAGGACCGGCATCAGCGGCGCGGCGCACGCGGGCGCGATCAGGCCGGTGTGGAGCAGCAACCGCAGGCTGACCGCGAACGCGACCTCGGCCGCCGCCGCCTCCCAGTGCTGACCGCACTCGATCAGCAGCGCGACCTTGCCGCCGGGACCGGCCTCGGCGTCGGAACGGGCGAAGGCGCCGAACTCGATCAGCCGGCGGCCGGCGGCATGACCGGAGTCGGCGATCACCCAGCGGGGAAAGCCGAGCGCCAGCGCCAGCGCCCGGGCCCGCCCGGTGCGGCCGCACAGGGCCAGCGGTTCGCCGGGATTGGTCATCGAGTGCAGATCGAGCAGAATGTCGGCCCGCTCATAGAGCGGACGCAGGGTCCGCGCGCGGCGCAACTCGACGCTGTCGCGACCGCCGCCCAGCACCTCCTCGGACCACAGCCGGTTGAAGTCCTCGGCGACGCACCGCGAGGCCAGCGGCCGCGCCGGATCAAAATGGAGAAAGGCGGCGACGTTGGCGAGACAGAGCGTCAACCGCCCGCGCAGCGGCCGGAGGCCATGGGCGATCAGGCGCTCGACCGCCAGCGCGCCACAGAGTTCGTTGCCATGGCACAAGGCGTTGATCAGGACGTGCGGCCCCGGCCGGCCGCTGTCGAAGGCAGTGACATAGTCGATGCCGCTGTTGCCGGCGCAACACACCCCGAGGTCGGGCGCCCGGAGTTCGACCACAGGCCGGCGGACGGTCACGGGTGCGCCCTCCCGTCCTTCTTGCGGTAGAGCACCGCCGAGGCGCCCCACAGCGGCTGAAACAGCTCGGGCTGACGCACCACATCGGTCGGCCCGAGCACCAGGGCGCCATCGCGGGCCAGCGCACGGTGAAACAGCGCCTGGGCATGGCGCCGGGCGCGATCGCCGAGATAGATCAGCACGTTGCGGCAGACGATCAGGCTGGCGTCGAGGGTCGGCGGGTCGGCCGCGGTCAGATTATGGGGCAGAAAGTGGGCCAGCGCCCGGATTTCGGGCCGCACCATCCGGTCGGCCGGCCCGGGACCAAAGGCGGGAACCGGCTCGAAATAGCCCGCCCACGCCCCGGGCAAAGAGCGGAACGGCCCCATGGGAAAGTCGGCATAGCGCCCGGTCTGGGCCTGGCGCAGCACGCCGCGGTCAATGTCGGTCCCGAGCACCGAGAGACGCCAGCGCGGCGAAATCAGGATGCGGCCATCGCCGCGCAATTCGGCCTCGCCGGCCTCGCGCAGCGCCTCGACGATCAGCATGGCCAGGGTGTAGACCTCCTCGCCGCTGGAACAGCCGGCGCACCAGACGCTGAGTCGGGCCGGTTGCTCGTCCCGGCGGGCGGCGATCAGTGCCGGCAGCACCGAACGGCTGAGAAAGGTCAGCTGGTCGGCATCGCGAAAGAAATAGGTCTCGTGGACGGTCAGCAGGGCAATCAGAGACTCCCAGCCCGGCCCGTCTGCCGGCTCCAGTTCCAGCGCCGTGAGCCAGGCCGGAACCGCCGCCGGCGGCATGGCGGACAGCACCCGGTCGGCGCGCTCGGCGGCGGCGCTGCCGAGATCAAGGCCGGTGCGCTGCTCGACCAGGGCCAGGAAGCGTGCCCGCAGCTCCAAGCCGGACCCGGCTTCGGCCGCCGGCTCGGCGGCGTCGCAGCCGAACTGGCCGAGGGCGAAGCTGCGCCGGAACGCCTGATCATCCCGCCGCAGCTGGGCGGAGAGCGCGGTGAGGTCGGGAGCCGTGGGAACATCGGTCATGAAGACGGTCTCGGCCCGGCGCACTCGGATACGGTCTGACCATGGTCCCGCCAGAGGCCGAGCATGACCCGGGGGCGGGCGTCGAGCCAGAGTATGCCGCGCCCATCGGCGGGGTCCAGAAATATTCGGGAGAATAACCGTGCCAGCTCCGGAACCTGTGCGGGCAGAGACTGGAGACAGCCCACCTCGGGCGTCCGCAGCCCCAGCACCCGGTCGACCGCGAAGGCCACCAGAGCCTCCGCCCCGCCATCGCCTTCGTCATCGTCGCCATAAATGATGTCGACCGCCGCCGGTCCGGCCGGTTCCAGCCCGAGCAGTGACGCGAGGCCGATCTCGGGCACCAGCCGGCCGCGCCAGCACAGGTGGCCGCCGCCCCGGACCGGCGCGGCGCCGCCGCGTCCCAGCACCTCGCGCACCCGCGCCGCGCCGGCCATCAGCCGGTAGGGGCCAAGCGTGAAGACCAGGGCCCGGGTCACGCCACCAGCTCCGGCACCGGCCCAGAGAGAGCGACGACGGCACCGGCGCGGGCCTCGGCGAGCTGGAAGAGATCGCCGCCGTCGATGATCAGCACCACGGTGCCGTCGCCGAGCAGCGCGGCGCCGCCGACGCCGGGAATCGCCGCGACCCGGGGATGGATGTCGCGCACGAACAGCTCCTGGCGCCGCACCACCCGGTCGACCTGCAAGCCGAGCCGGCGCCGGCCGTCACCGAGCACCACGATCGGCAGCTCGCCCTCGGGAAGCGGACCGGAACTGCCATCGAGCAGCCGGGTCAGACGGAACACCGGCAGCAGGGCGCCATGGAGCAGCATCACGGCCTGACCGTGAACGATCTGACTCTGGCCGGCGCGGGCCCGGGTCAGCTCCAGAAGGTGACGCACCGGAATCGCGTGCCGCCGGCCATCGACATCGACCAGCAGTACGTCCTGGATCGCCGCCGAGAGCGGCAGGCGCAGGGTGAAGGTCGCGCCTTGCCCGGCCTCCGAGCGGATCTCGATGCTGCCGCCGAGCCGGTGCACGCTGGTGTGAACGACATCCATGCCCACGCCCCGCCCCGAGGTTTCGGTCACGGTGCCGGCGGTCGAGAAGCCGGGGACCAGGATCAGGCGGAACAGCTCGGCATCGCCGAGCAGCCGGCTGTCGGCATCGCCGATCAGTCCACCCTCGACCGCACGACGGCGAATGGCGTCGGCGTCGAGACCGCGGCCATCGTCGGTGACCTCGATCACCACCCGGTTGTCGCGCTGGCCGGCCCTGATGCTCAGGCTGGCCACCGCCGGCTTGCCCGCGGCCAGACGCCGGGCCGGGCTCTCGATGCCGTGGTCGATGGCATTGCGCACCATATGGATCAGCGGATCCAGCAGCTGATCGACCATCCCCTTGTCGATGCGCACGCCCCGGCCGTCGACCTCGACCCGGACCTGCTTGCCCTGACTGGCGGCGAGATCACGGGCGAGCCGCGGCAGACGGGCGAACACCGTCGCCACCGGCACCACCCGCAGCTCCAGCGCCGCCTCCTGGAGACGTCCGAGGGTGGCGGTCAGGCGCTCGCGGGCTTTGCGGAGGGTGAGGTTGCGCTGGTCCTGGGCGGCGGCGATGCGGGCAAGCTGGTCGAGATGGCCGGGATCGGCGCCGCCCAGGGCGCGCATCTCCTTGACCAGACGGCGGAGATCCTGGGGCAGACGCGACCGCTGGTCCTCACCCCACACCGCCTCGTCGAGCAGGCTGCCAACCATCACCATCTCGCCGATCACAGCCAGAAAATGGTCGACCACCTCGCCCGGCACCCGCAGGACGGTGCCGGTGGCGCTGTCCGGCGATGCCGCGGGCGGCGCGATCTCGAGCGCTGCGGGCGGCCGGGCCGGCGCCGGGTCGCACACCGGCACGGACTCGGCAACCTCAGGGGCGCCGAACCGCCGGGCCGAGAGCATCCGCCCCTCGGGATCGATGGCGGCCATGGCGGCGCGCACCGCCCGGTCGTCCTCGGCGGTCAGGACCAGAAACTGGAAGCTCAGCGCGCCGCCGCCCGGAGTGGCGCGGCTGGTCAGCGCCCGGCCGTGACTCTCCAGCCAGTCCGCGAAGCGCTCGGCCTTGTCCTCGGCGTCTTCCAGGGCGGCGTCGATCTGCCACAGCCGCAGCTCGCCACCGGCCACCCGGTCGGCCGCTTCGCCGAGCTGGTGGTCGCTGAGACGATCGAGCAGATCGGGAATCACCCCCAGCTCGGCCAGATACTGGCGGCCGGCGACGGCGCTCTCACTGTCCTCGCCGAACGCGGCGGGGCCGGCCAGAGCCTCGGCCTCGCGCACCGCCGGCTCAAACGCGGCCAGCACTTCGGCCGCGCGGGCGGCATCGAGGTCGCGCAGCGGCTTGCCCGGCGCCGGCGCCAGTGCGGCCAGGGTCTGACGCACGAGGCCGATCAGCACCGGCGTCAGCACCAGGTCGCCGCGGGCGGCATGGCCGAGTACGTCCTCGATCATCAGCAGCAGCCGGCCGGCGTGGGCATGATAGAGGAACGAGAAGTGATTATAGATGTCGCCGGCCAGCTCGGCGGCGCGGATGGCTCCGGCGCCGCCGGTGCCGAAGGCGGCCGGCTCGCGGTCGTGGCGGGACAGCACCTCGAGCAGCGCCCGGCGCCGGGCACTGAAATCCAGGGCCAACGCCATGTTCAACGCCTCGTCGAGACCTTTGCCGCCGCCATCGATGCCGGTTGCCGCCTCCAGGGTGGCCATCTCCCGGCGCAGCGCCGCAAGGCCGTCGATCGCCTGCTCTCGGGCATAATAATCGAGACAACCCTCCGCGGGAATCAACGCCGCCAGCGCCTCGGCGGTCCGCGCCACCTGCGGAAAATCCAGCGCGCGGGCGCCCTCCCGGACCGTCTCCAGCGCCCGCCGGACCGAGGCCCGGGTCGCCGGGTCTTCCAGGACGCCGCCCACCATCCGCGCCAGCTCGGGAAGGTGCGGCCGCACCGACTCGACATAGCGGCGCAGCGCGGCATGGTCGGGATGAACCGGCCGTGCCGCCCGGGCCACCGTCAGCGCCGCCTCGATCCCGGAGGCGAGCCCCGGCTCGACCGACACCCGCTCCTTCAGCCCCTCGAGACGGCCGCGCGCGGTTTCCAGCCGCGCCATCACAGCGTCCGAGGCCGGAACATCGGCGCGGTCGCGCACCGAGAGCGTGCGCAGGCGCTTGAGTTCGTCCACCGCCTCCAGCAGCAGCCCGGCCATCGGGGCGTCAAGGGCGCAACGGCCGTCGCGCACCTGCCCCAGCAGATGCTCGGCGTGATGCGAGACCCGCTCCATGCCGCGCAGCGACAGCGCCGCCGCCATACCCTTGATCGAATGCATGCCCCGAAAGAGGGTCGCCACCAAGGAGGTGTCCACGCCACCGGCCGGCGGATCGGCCTCGATCGCCACCAGCATCGGCTCCAGGCGGTCGAGATGCTCGCCGGATTCGAGGGCGAACTCCTGCCACAGGCTCTGGTAGATATCGACGGCCATACCCCGAGCCTCTTCAACGCCTTACCGACCCAAGCCCCCAGCCAGGGACACGGGAAAGCCTGAAAGAGCGCTCAGGCGGCGCCCGCGAGACCGGCGGCGCGACGGCAGGCTTCGAGGATTTCGTGGCCGCGCTTGTCGCGCAGATCGAGGCTGACCGTGCCCGACGGCTTGGAGATCACCGCAAAGGCGCCCTCGCGCCGGGCCTCCAGCGCCGTGTGCGAACCGGCCTGAGCCGAGGACGAGACCACGATCACCTTGGCATGGCTGATCAGGCGCAAATGCTTGAGCGCTTCCAGCCCGCCCATCAGCGGCATTTCGATGTCGAGCAGGACGATGTCGCAATCGCTGGCCCGCAGCTTGTCGAGCGCCTCGCAGCCATTGCCGGCACGCTCCACGACGTCCAGCTCGGGGTCGGCACCGAGAATGGCCGCGATCATCGATCGCATCATGACCGAGTCATCGACAATCATCACACGGGCCATCGTCCCCTCCCCCCGTTCAGTGCCGGACACGGGCTCGCCCCGGCGACCGCTGACCCTTCCCGAATTCAAGACAATTTTAATTAAACAAGAGAAATCTTTTAATAACGGCCGCCCCAGGCGGGATCGTGAAGATACCAGACGGCGAGAAAAGGACTCATCCTGATGCTGATTAGTGGAATGCTAACGGACACCTTGGGCGTTGTCCACTGTTTCCTTAAGACTTGGGTAACCACAGGCCCCGAGGGGCCTCAAACCCCGTCGATCGACGGCAGCCGGCCGGAAAGGCGCGCGAGTTCGGCGCCGATGTCTCCGACGTCCAGCACCTGACTGGCGCAACCGCCGTCGATGACCGCCGAGGGCATGCCCCAGACCACAGCGGTGGCCGGGGTCTGGGCAAACACCGGCAACTGGCGGGCGGCGAAGGCCCGGGCGCCAAGAGCACCGTCGCTGCCGATGCCGGTCAGCACCACCGCCGCCGGCAGTCGGGCGACCCGGGCCGCGCTCTCGAACAGGAGGTCGCCCGAGGGATGCAGGCCGGCGTCGCCGACCCGGCGCTGACGCAGAGAAAACCCCAGGCCCCGGCGCATCACCTCGCCGTCACAGCCACCGGCGATGATCACGATCCGGCCGGGCGGCAGCGTCATGGCGTCCTCGCCCTCGACGACGTCGAGGCCCGAGGTCAGGGCGAGGTGCTCGGCGAAGCCGCCGGTAAAGAGGCCGGGCATGTGCTGGGCCACCACCATCGGGCAGCGCAGCGGCCCGCCCATCCCCTTCAGCAGCAGCGGCAGGGTGTTGGGACCGCCGGTCGATACCGCCACCACCACCAGATCGCAGCCGCTGGCGCGCGGCACCGCCCGCACCGTCGGACCCGCCAGCCCGGGCGCCGGCGTCGCAGGGAACGGCAGCGACTCCGGCTCGGCCGGCAGCCCGGACGGCGGTGGCACCGCCCCCCAGGGGGCGCCGTGGGGCCGCCGCGCCCAGTGGTGAATCTTGTCGAGCAGCGCGCGGTCGAGGCCGCGGATGTCCATGGTTTCGAGGACGCCGGGCTTTTCCAGAAAATCGACGGCGCCGCAGCCCAGGGCCTGAAAGGTGGTCCAGACCCCGGCGCGGGTATGGTGGGACAGCACCAGGATCGGCGTCGGCCGCTCGGCCATGATGCCGCGGATCGCCGCCAGGCCGTCAACCTCGGGCATCTCCAGGTCCATGGTGATGACGTCGGGGCGCAGCGCCCGGGCCAGCGCGATGGCGTCGGCGCCGTCGCGGGCCTCGCCGACCACCTCGATCTCGGGGTCGGCATCGACGATCGCCCGCAGCGCCATGCGGACGAAGCGCGAATCATCGACGATCAGCAGGCGGATAGGCCGGGACAGCACCATGACGGTCAGGGCCTTCCGAGCAAGAGGCTGAGATCGAGCAGGGAAATCAGGCGGTCGCCGATCCGGGTGATCGCGACGGCGAGCGGATGGGCCGGATCGGCCACCGTCTCCAGCGCCCGCTCGGGCACCGTCACCAGCCGGTCGATGCGGTCGACCACCAGCACCCAGCCGCCAGCGCCGTGGCTGACCACGACCAGGGCGGTGTTGTCCTCGATCGGCGCCGGCACGGCCATCGCGGTGCGCAGATCCACCACCGGCAGCACATCGGCGCCGATCTCGACCAACCCGGCAAGATCGCCGGAACCGGCCGGCACCGGCAGCAGCGGCCGCCAGCCGGTGAGGCGCCGCACCGCCGCCGCCTCGAGCGCGCACCACTCGCCGCCGACCCGCACCACCAGGAGGCTGCGCGCGGGCGCCGGCGCTTCGCGCACCGCAAGAGCGGTCTCGGCCGGCGACAGCAGGCCGCGCCAGGCCGGGCTTACCAGCCGGTCGGCATCAAGCAGGCCGATCACCCGCTCGGCGGCGTCGATCAGATAGCCGGCCCGACCCTCGGCGCCGCTCCCGGCATGAATGCGCGACAGGGCAAAGCGCTGAACCCCGATCACGGCATCAACCCGCAGCGCAAAACGCCCGGCCCCGGCGCAGATCACCATCAGCACGCCCGGCACCGCCCCCGGCCCGGCGCCGCCGCCCCCGGCCAGCGCCGCCGGCGCCAGCACCGGCATTGGCCGCCCGCGCAGTTGCATCAGCCCCAGCAGCTCGGGCGGCGCCCCCGGCACCGGCGTCAGCGCCGCCGCCGGCACCACCTCGGCGACCTGCTCGACCGGCAGGGCGTAGAGCCCCGGCCCGGCCCGGGCCACGACGAAGATCTGCAACGGCTCGACCGCCGCCGCCGCCGGCACCAGGGCGCCGATGGCGCCGCCCCGGCGCTCGCCGGCCACCATGAGAGCAGTGGCGCGCCCGGCCGGCTCGGGCAGACCGACCCGCTCGGGACGGAGCAGCAGCACGGTGCGGCCGCGCCAGGGAAATTCACCGGCGACCATCGCCGCCGAGGCGTGGTCGAGCGTCAGCCCCGCCGGCGCACCCGCAACCTCGAAGCCCTGAACGGTGTCGCCCTCGAGAGTGGCAAGGCTGATCACATGATCGACCCTGAGAGCGTAATCGCCGGCGGCGGCGAGCATCACCATGATCTCGCCCCCGGCACGGTCCGGGCCGGGAAGGGCAAGGCGGCGGCACAGGTCGATCTGGGGCAGGATGGCGCCGCCGAGCCCGACCAGCCCGTCGACGAAATCCGGCACCAGCGGCAGCGGCGTCACCGGCAACGGCGGCGTCACCCGCTCGACCAGCCGTGACGGCACCGCGAACGCAATCCCGGCCGCCTCGACGATCACCACCGTGATCGCCGCTGGCAGCACCGCGCCGGGTTCGGCGTCGAGCACGATCATGGCGGCGCCCCCCGGGCGGCGGCCCTACATCATCGCCTTGAAGGTCTCGGCGCCGCTGCGGGCGCTGTCGGCGATCTTGACCAGCTCGTTCATGGTCGCGAGAATTTCCTCGGAGGCGGTGGCGTTGCTCTCGCTGATCTGGGCCAGCGACTGCACGGTGGCGTCGATCTCCTTGGTGCTGGCCTGCTGCTGGGTGGTGGCACTGGCGATCACCGAGGCCATGCGCTCGATCTGACGGAAGACGTCGCCGATCCGGCCCATGTCGGTACCGACCGCATGGCTGACCGTGACCCCGCGTTCGGCCTCGGTGTTGGCGGTTTCGACGATCTCGGCGATCTCCTGGGCCGAATTGGCCACCTCTTCGGCCAGCTTGCGCACCTCATCGGCAACCACGGCGAAGCCCCGGCCATGCTCGCCCGCCCGCGCCGCCTCGATGGCGGCGTTGAGCGACAGCATGTTGGTCTGGTTGGCGATGCGGGTGATCACGGCGGTGATGCGGCTGATGTTGCGGCTGTTTTCAGAAATGGTCTTCACCAGCCGGTCGAGATTGGCCACGTTATGCAGGGCGTTGTCGACCATGCCGACCGCGTCCTTGGTAAAGGTGTAGGTCTGGCCCGAACTGCCGGCGACATCCTCGATGGCGTTGGCCGACTGTTTGATGGCCATGCCGATCTGCCTGACCGCGTTCATCTGGGTGCGGGCGCCCTCCGAGACCTGACCGATGGCCACACTGGCCTGATTGGAGCCGGTGGCCACCTGGCGGGCGGCGTCGTTGAGGGTATCCAGGGCCTGGCCGAGGGTGCGCAGCACGCTGCGCCCGATCAGCAGTGCCAGCGCAAGACCGAGCAGCAGGGCGGCGATGCCGGTCGCGGCGTTGAAGCGCTGGGCCTCCTGGATGCCCTGCTGGGCGGTGGCCTCGGTGTCGCCGGCGTGCTGCTGGGCACGGCCGTGAAAGGCTTCGAGCGCGGCGTCGAAACGGGTGGCGATCTCGGGCAGCACCTCGGTCAGCGCGCGTTGATTCTGCAGCATCACCGGCAACAGCTCGGCGGCCTTGTCGGCATAGCGCCCGGTCAGACTCAGCACCTCGGTCGCGGCCTGCTTGGTCCGGGGGTCGGGCTCCTGGGCGATGAACGCCTTCAGCCCGCGGTCGGCGTCACCCAGCCTTTGACGCGCCTGCTCGGCGCCCTTTTCGTCGGGATCGGCAATGAAGCGGGCGATCGAGAGCCGCGCCCCCATCCAGGTATCCTCGATCCGGGCCAGGGCCGCCGCCGCCGGCAGATCCCGACGGGCGGCCGCGGCTTCGAACAGCTCCAGCAGCTTGGCCCGCGCCTGGGGGCCCAGCATGGCGAATTCCTCACGCAGCGCCCGCTCGCGCTTCTGACGGCCGCCGATCACCGGGGCCAGTTCGGCCCGGAAGCGGTCGAGCAGATCCGTGAAGGTCAGGAGATCGCGGCCGGCGTCTCCCGTCGCCTTGGCGTGGCCGAGCCGGGCCAGAATCTGCTGCAGCCGCTCGATATCGGCTCTGACCGCCGCCAGCGCGCCATCACCGGCGCTGGTGGCGAAAACCTGGGTGTCGTAGCGCAGCCGCACCAGTTCGACCTGGGCTTCGGAGGCCGCGAGCGCGACCGCGCCGGCGCGGTTGACCTCGGCCAGTTCCGAGGCCACCGTCGTCAGCGCGACATACCCGGCGACGAACAGCACGGCCATCAGCACCAGAACGGTGACATACCCCGCGGCGATACGCGCGCCGATGCGCAGGCTCTTCAAGAGGCCCATGACGCTCCCCCCCCCAAAACAGATACGCCATTCAGGATAGCATCGGCGCCGAACTTTCCCAACACGCTTCGATCCCGGTGCGCCAGGGCATCGAAGGACCAGCGGCAACACCGGTAAAATCATTCGTGGCGAAGAACCATTCGGCAGTTGCCACGGCTGATGGAATACTCTTAACGTTATCGGTCATTTCCTGGATATCCGGCATCAGGCCATGCCGTACGGTGACCTCGAGCGCACGCGGACCGGAAGCCGGCTGATCGCCTTCAGCCTGCTGCTGCTGCTTGGCATCAACGGCTTCTTCGGCATCACGCTGTGGGTGGGCTGGCAGGACCGGCTGGTCCAGGCCCGGCGGCATGCCGAAAGTCTGACCGAGAGCCTGGCCGCCGAGACCAATGCCACCGTGTCCGGCACCGACCGCCTGCTCTCGTCCAGCGCCGAAGTGCTGTACGAGCGCATGGGCCACCACTACAACGGCCAGCTGTTACCCGGGGACGCCGAGGTCGCGGCGTTGCTGCGCCGCCGGACGCCGCTCAGCCCCTACGTCCGGGCCATGACCATCATCGGCCCTGACGGCACCGTCCTTAACGATTCGCGGGCCACCGAGTATCAGCCCTACAATCTTTCCGACCGGCGCTATTTCACCTTTCACCGTGACGGCGGGCCGGACCAGCTGTTCATCGACGTGCCGGCGATCAGCCGGATCGACAGCCGCTGGTTCATCGGCATGAGCCGCCGGCTGAGAAGCCTCGACGGCCACTTCGCCGGCGTGATCAACGCCGTGGTCGACCCCGACCATTTCGCGCGCTTCTTCACCTCGCTCGGAGTCGAGCGCCAGGGCATCGCGATGCTGTTCGACCGCACCGGCATGATCTATGCCCGGCAGCCGGATTTTGCCGCCTTCGTCGGCCAGCGCCTCGCCGCCTCATCGCGCTTCGCCGCCCACCTTGGCGCCGCCGCCGCCGGCAGCTACGAGGAGCGCAACGCCGCCGGCGAGCCGGTGATCGTCAGCTACCACGCGCTCGCCGACTATCCCCTGGTGGTGATGACCGTGCTCTGGCGCGATCAGGTGCTGGCGCCCTGGTACCAGCAATTGCTCTATCAGCTGTTGGCGGCGGCGCTGGCCAATCTCTCGGTGATCGGCTTCACCCGGGTGCTGCTGCGCCAGGTCAAACGCCTGGAGAGCGCCACCCGCGAGCTGACGGTCAGCGAAAGCAAGGCCACCGCCGCCCGGGCCCAGCTGATCGACGCCATCGAAAGCATGACCGAGGGTTTCGTGCTGTTCGACGCCGCCGAGCGCATCGTTCTCTTCAACGGCCGCTATCGCAGAATGTGCGGGCCGGTCGGGCCGCTGCTGCGCCTGGGCCTCAGCTATGAGGACCTGCTGCGTTTGGTGGCAAACGCCGGCTTCGTCACCGGCATCGGCGACGATCCCGAAGCCTGGATCCGGAGCCGGCTGGAGCAGCACCGCACGCCCTCGGGTGCCGCCGCCGAGCAGGAAACCGCCACCGGCGAATGGGTGCTGGCCTGGATCTATCCCACCCGGGACGGCGGCCGGGCCCACATCCGCACCGACATCACCTATCTCAAACAAAAGCAGCTCCAGGTCGCCCATCAGGAGATGATGCTGCGCACCACGGTCGAGAACATCGTCCAGGGGCTTTGCGTCTTCGATGCCGAGGGCCGGCTGGCGCTCTGGAACCGCAACTGGATTAACCAGCTGGACCTGCCCGCCCGGTTCGCCCGCGTCGGCACGCCGCTGGCCGAAATCGTGCGGTGGCGGGCGGCCCGCGGCGATTACGGCCCGGGCGCGCCCGAGCAGATTCTGGCCCGGCGGCTGACCGCGCTCTCTGCCCTCGACGATCATGTCAGCGAACGGGCGCTGCCTGACGGCCGGGTGGTCGAGGTGATGGGAGTACCGATGCCCAGCGGCGGCCGTCTCACCACCTACACCGACATCACGGCGCGCAAGCGCCACGAGGACGAGCTGCGGACGGCCAAGACCACCGCCGAGCGGGCCAGCGAAGTCAAGTCGCTGTTCTTGGCCAAGATGAGCCATGAGTTGCGCACGCCCTTCAACGCCATCATCGGCTTCGCCGACATGATCGCCACCCGCTCTCTCGGCGACGCCCGCGACGCCATCGACGCCTATGTCGGCTTCGCCGCCGAAATCCGCGACAGCGGCCAGCATCTGCTCGATCTGCTCAACAATATTCTCGACATCTCGAAGATCGAATCGGGGCGGATGGCGGTGCAGATCGACCGCTTCGACCTGCGCCAGACCCTGGCCTCCGCCCTCGGCCTGATGCGTGATCCCGCCCGCAGCCGGGGCGTGACCCTGACCCTGCTGGCCTCCGAGCCGCTGCCCGACACCCGCGCCGACGAACGGGCGGTCAAACAGATCGTCAGCAACCTGCTGTCCAACGCCCTGAAATTCACCCCCGAGGGCGGCCGGATCACTCTCGAGGCCGCCGCCGCCGGGGGCGGCTTTGAGATCCGGGTCGCCGACACCGGCGTCGGCATCGCCGCCGACCAGATCGAGCGCCTGCTGCTGCCCTTCGAGCAGGGCGACGACCGCTATTCCCGCACCATGGGCGGCACCGGCCTCGGGCTGGCCCTGGTCAAGGGACTGGTCGAACTGCACGGCGGCCGGGTCCGGATCGAAAGCGAGCCCGGCCAGGGCACCACCGTCACGGCCATCTTCCCGCCGCCGCCCGAGGCCGGCGCCGCCGGCAAAGCGTGAAATCGGTCGGCGGTTTGTCGCTTCGAGAGAGACTCTGTGCCGCCGCTGGGCTAGGGTGCTCCCCTTATTTGCGTCGACACCGACCTGAGCCCGGCTCCGGAGACCCCCCATGCTGTCGAGACCGTCCGCCACCGCAGCCCTCGCCACCGCCGGACGCGCGGCGGGTCGGGGCGAAACCGGCGTGCCGGCGGTGCCCGAACTCGGCCATGGCGAGCGCGCGCCCTTTCTGCTGCCGCCCCTGCCCTATGCCGCACGCAGCCTGGGGCCGGTGATTTCGACGCGGACGGTGCAGTTCCATTACCGCCGCCATCATGCCGGTTATCTTGCCACCCTCAACCGTCTGCTGGCCGGCCAGCCCCTGGCCGGGGAGCCGCTGATCGCAATCATCCGCCAGTCCCATGGCGGCACCGAACCCGGCCGGCTGTTCAACAGCGCCGCCCAGCTCTGGAACCACAGCTTTTACTGGCGCTGCCTGACGCCCGGCGGCGGAGCGCCGCCCGGGGGCCGGCTCGCCGCCGCCATCGGCCGCGACTTCGGCGGCTTTCCGGCCCTCCGCGACCGGCTGATCACCACCGCCACCGGCCAGTTCGGCAGCGGCTGGGCCTGGCTGTGCGCCGAGGATGGCCGACTCAGCGTCCGCCGCACCGCCAACGCCGACACCCCGGTCCGGCATCCCGGGCTGACACCGCTGCTGACCATCGACGTCTGGGAGCACGCCTATTACCTCGACTACCAGAACCGACGCACCGAGCATGTGGCGCAGCTGATCGACCGCTTGCTCAACTGGCGCTTCGCCGCCGCGATCTTCGAGGCCCATCTGGAGCGCCTCGGCAGCGAGCCGGCCGCGCCGGCACCGGCGCGACCGGAAGTCGCAGCCCTGCCGGCCGCCGCGGCGCCGCTCCGGGCCGCCGCTCCCGCGGTTCCGGCGCTCGCGGTGCGGCCGGCCGACAGCCGCGCCGCCGCCTTCTCCCGGCTGGCCCGGGGCCGTTAACGATTAATGTCTTGGCCTCGGCCCCGGTTGGGCCTATGATCCTCCTCATCCAAGCTCACTCCATCCGGGCTTCTTGCGGCCTCCCACCGGTAACGGCGGGGGGCCGTTCCTTTTTGGGCGCCCGGACCGCCGACGAAAAACCCCGCCGGCAGGGCCGGCGGGGTTGTCGCAGCGCAGGGAATTAAGGCGTCAGGGCCGATCAGGGATAATAGCCGACGGCACAGACCTGATCGCCGGCCTTGGCGACGATCGCGACCTTCTTCTGGGGCTCGGTGGAGCCGGGCTGCGGCCACTGGTAGGTCACTTCGCCACCGCCGGCGGCCGCGACCTTGTAAAAATCCTCGCCGACGGCGTAGGGGGTGGCGCCCTTGTCCATCAGGCCCTTCATGGTCTTGCCGACCAGCGACGGATGAGCGGAGAAGTTGCCGTCCGCACCGCCGCAATAGACGTAAAGGTCCTTGCTGAAGAATTCGCCGTCCTTGGCCTTGGCATCGGCGGTGAACTGGGCGAGCGCCTTGGCCGGATCGGCCTTCACGGCGGCAACCGCCTTGTCCAGCATCGCCTTGGCCTCGGCGGCGGTGCCGCGGTCGGCGGCATTGACCATGCCCGCCGCAGTCAGCAGCACGAAGGGCAGCACCAGCGCGGCCATAAATTTCATAAACTTCATGGGGTTCCTCCAGTTTTGCGTCTGAACGGGCCTGTCCGGTCCCGCGTATTGGGTTTGATCCCAGGATTGGGGTGGTGTGGCAGCCCGAAAAAGAGCCCGCCTTCCGACCCGGTAACACTGATAACAAACGCCTTGGGTGCCCGTCAACATTGATCCGTGCCGGCTTTTCGCCCGCAATTTCCGCTCAGCGGGCCGGAATCACCTGCCAGCCCATCGGGCAGGCCGGCAGATAGGGATAATAGCCGGACGGCGACGGGCAATAGTAATAGACCGCGCCCGGCGGCATCGGCGCCGCGCCCATCGGCGGCAGGTAGGGATCGGGATAGGGATTGACCGGCTGGGGATAGAAGTACCACCCGTCGCCGACGATCCACCACCAACCGATCCGCCCCTCGTGATGGCCCTGGAACCACCGGCCGCTTTGCCAGACCTCCCGGTCATGCTCGTGAAAGCGCCGGATGTCCCGGTCGCGCCAGTGATCGCCGGCGGACGTGCGGGACTCTTCGTGACGATACCCGGGGCCCCGCCGGTCGTGCCGGTCGTGGTCGCGCCAGTCCTCGGCACGGCCGGGACCGGTCAGGGCCAATCCCAGCGCCAGGGCGAGGCCCAGCCGACACCATACCCGTTTCATGATGAAATCCTCTCGGCGACAGTGCCAACAAGACCATGAACAGCCGCCCGGCCGCTTTTATGCCCGGGACTCCCGCCGCAACGCCACAAGCCTGCCATGCCCCAGGCGACGGTGCCGCCCGCCCCCGCCACCCGATTTACAGCGGCCCGAGACTTCTGTAACCTAGCTGTTGCCGTGACTGTGGTCAGGGTGCCTTTTTTTGGGCCATTTCGCCCGCACCGGAGGCAATCCCGCTCCGGGATGACAAGGAGTGCGGCACGTGTTCGACCTCTCACAATGGCCGATCCGCAGGCAGGTTCTCGCCGCGATCCTGGTCTCGATCACCGCCCTGACCGGCGTCTCGGGAACATTGGTGCTGGAACGCTGGCACGTGATGCGCCTGAACGCCGAAATGATCGATCTCGCCGCCGCGGTGACCAAGGTCAGCGCCCTCGCCCACGAACTCCAGAAGGAGCGCGGCGTCTCTGCCCTCTTTCTCGGCAGCCGGGGCCGGCAGTTCGAGGGCGAACTCTCGGCCCAGCGCGAGCGCACCGATGCCGCCGCCCGGGATTTCACCCTGACTCTGGCCGGACTCGGCCGCCAGCCGCAGTTCGCCGGCTTTCTCGGCCGGATCGGCGGTGCCGTGACCGGGCTAGAGCAGATCCGCGAAACCCGGCGCAACATTTCCGCGCTCTCTCTCACCGGCCTGCAGTCGTTCCACTATTTCACCGGCCTGATCCTCGGCATGCTTGACGCCACCTATGAGATCGCCCGCACCACCGACGATGCCGAGACCAAAGGCACGATCTTCGGCTACATCGCCCTGATGGAAGGCAAGGAGCGCGCCGGTCAGGAGCGGGCCAGCGGCTCGGCCGGCTTCGCCCTCGGCCGCTTCGACCAGGAACTCTATCAGCGCTTCATCGGCCTCGGGGTCGCCCAGGAGACCTTCTTCTCGCTGTTCCGCGCCATTGCCTCGCCCGGGGCGGTGCGGCAACTGGCCGCCGGCCCCGAAGGCGCCGCCGCCGGTCCGGTGGCGGCGCTGCGGCGCATTGCCTACGACGCCGGTATCGGCGGCGATCTCAAGGGCGTCAAGGCCACCGACTGGTTCAAGGCCACCACCGAACGGATCAACGCCCTCAAGACCGTCGAGGACGGCATCGCCGCCGAACTCACCGCCCTGGCCCACAGCGCCGCCGCCACCGCCCGGTTGCAGTTCCTGACCGTGCTCGCCGTGGCGGTGCTGGCCTCGCTGGCGGCGCTGGTGCTCGGACTGCTGGTGATGCGGCTGATCGCGCGCACCCTCGGCGGCCTCAGGGAGGCGACCAACCGCATCGCCGCCGGGGATGTCTCGATGGAGATTCCCGGCGCCGAGCGCTCCGACGAGATCGGCGAACTGGCCCGGGCGATCACCGCGATTCATGAGGCCGGAGTCTCGGCGACCCGGATCAAGACCGCGCTCGACACCGTTTCCGCCAACACCATGATGGCCGACCCCGAAGGCCGGATCATCTACCTCAACGGCGCGGTGCTGGCGATGTTCGCCGCCGCCGAGGCCGATATCCGCCGCGAGATGCCCGGTTTCGCCGCGGAGGCGCTGCTGGGCGCCAACATCGACGTCTTCCACAAGGACCCGGCGCGCATCCGCGCCATGCTGGCCACCCTCACCGAGCCCTACCGCACCCAGATCCGGGCCGGCGTCCGCCATTTCTCGCTGGTGGCCACCCCGGTGATCAACGGCCGGGGCGAGCGGCTGGGCACGGTGGTAGAGTGGCGCGACATCACCCAGGAGTTGCAGATTCGGAACGAGGTCTCGGGGCTGGTCGATGCCGCGGTCGGAGGCGATCTCAGCCGGCGGATCGATCTCAGAGACAAAGAGGGCTTCATGCTCCGCCTCGCCGAGGGCGTCAACGCCCTGACCGCCACCGTCGCGCGCTCGCTCGACGAGATCGCCGATTTCCTCCGCGCCCTGGCCGAGGGCGATCTCCGGCGCCGCATCCGCGGCGATTTCCAGGGCAAGTTCGGCCAGATCCGCGACGACGCCAACCACACGGCGGAGAACCTGGCCGGCGTGGTCGGCCGCATCATCCGTGCCGCCGGCGAGATCAGCGCCGCCTCCCAGGAAATCTCGTCCGGCTCAACCGATCTCGCCGAGCGCACCGAACAGCAGGCGGCCAGCCTGGAACAGACCGCGGCGGCCATGGAGCAACTTTCGGCCACCGTCCACGCCAACGCCGGCACCGCCATCGACGCCCGCGGCGTCGCGGTCACCGCCCAGCGTGCCGCCGAGCAGGGCGGCAGCATCGCCGGTTCGGCGATCGCCGCGATGCAGCGCATCGAAGCCTCGTCACGCAAGGTGATCGACATCATCAGCGTGATCGACGAAATCGCCTTCCAGACCAACTTGCTGGCCCTCAACGCCGCGGTCGAGGCGGCGCGGGCCGGTGATGCCGGCAAGGGCTTCGCCGTGGTGGCGCAAGAGGTCCGGGTGCTGGCCCAGCGCTCGGCCCAGGCCAGCAAGGAGATCAAGGCCCTGATCCTCGACAGCGACGGTCAGGTGCGCGAGGGCGTCGGGCTGGTGCGCAAGGCCGGCGACGCGCTCTCGGGCATCGTCGCCACCGTCGACCGGGTGGCGCAGCTGATCGCCGAAATCGCCCACGCCAGCCAGGAGCAGACCGTCGCCCTCGACGAGGTCAACACGATGGTCGCCCAGATGGACGAGGTGACCCAGAAGAACGCGGCGCTGGTCGAGCAGACCTCCGCCGCCTCCCAGGCCCTCTCGGGGGAGGCGGCGGGCCTGCACGACATGGTCTCGGTGTTCCGGGTCGGCCAGCCGCTCAGGGAATGATGCCGAAGCTGATCATCGCGACCAGCCAGGGCAGAAAATAGCCGACCGGATAAAGCGCCAGCAGCGCCCGGTCGACCCGCCGGATTTCAGCCAGCCGCCCCGCGGTTTCCTCACGCTTGAGATAGACATTGAGCATGATCAGCAAGCTGCCGACGACGAAGGCGCTGGCCAGGATGGTATCCATGAAGGTGACATATCCCAGCCTGGGCAGGTCATTAGAAATAGTGAAGTTGAAGGCGACGAACAGTAAAAGGTGAGCCCCAGTAACATCGATTCTTTTGTTGTAGTCCTTGAGAAGGAATGTCGCCCATGATGTCATGAGGATAATCATCAGCGGCATAAATATTTTCAGGACATAGTATTTCAGATGCCGCTTGGCTTCAACGTGGAATGTAAAGCGAGACTTCAGATCATCGGTCAAACCGACGCTGGTGTCGTATTTGGAAACCATCCATTCATCCAGCCCGACCTGCTTGCCGATGGTGTTTTTTGAAGGGACCTGCACGAACTTGTAACGCTCGCTGGCGAAGATCGAGTCGATGTGAATGTAAAAATTCTGCGAATCGAAGGGAAACTGAAGAAAGTCCAGGTCCGGTGCCTGAAGGGAGGCCGAAAAACGCTCCATGTAGCGGGCGGTGCCATTCGAATCGACGGTGATCAGCACCCCCTGGTTCCAGCGCCGGCCCTGGAGGTTGAAGATCACGAATTCGGGCCAGCGCAAATGGTGCTCCTCGAGGAAGTGGCGGAAGGTAACCTCGTCAAAGGTCCTGATGTTGCAGTGACAGCTGGCCGGGCTGAAGGCATAGCCCGGATCCCGCCATTGCAGCCTCAGGGTCGCGACCACCCCGAACTTACCCTCGCGCTGAACGATGCTGGAAATCTGGTCGAGCTGGATCGAGATCGTGACCGGGGTCGGCAGCCGCGCCACCGGCGACCCGCGCTCGGCGCTCTCGCCACCGGCGACGACCTCGGCGGCGTTGCTGCCCAGCCGCAGGCGGTAGCCGCCGGCGGATTGGGCATCACTGATCAGGCGCAACCGGTAGTCCTGGGCCGGCGCCCGAAATCGGTAGCGCAGGATGGCGGACTGACCGTCGGCGCTGGCGGTCGAGTGGGCCAGCACCTTCTGACCGAAATCGAGCAGCTGGAGCGATGGCGCCGGCTTGCCGCCGCTGCCATGGATGCGCGCCGTCAGCTCGTCGCCGATGTCGAAGGGATTGAGGGTCAGGACGGCGCGCGGCCGGGCGGCGTTGAGTTCGCCGGTAACCAGTTGCACCCGGCTTTCCGGTGGACTGACATCGGGATCGAAGCGCGCGAAGGCCTCGCCCGCGGCTGCCGTGTCCTGAGCCGGCGGCGTCTCGGGATTGAGCGCGAGCACCAGCCGGAACCGGCCGAAAGTCGCCTCGGCACCCGAGCTGCCGGCACTCGCCGGCACGGGGGCCCCGGCTACCACGATCAGATAATCGCCATCCCCGAGAATCTCGGTGTTCAGCACCGCGTCGTAACTGGTGGCGTCGTCGGCGTTCCAGGTCAGAAACACCGGCGCCACCACCTTGGCCAGGGCCTCGCGGAGATCGCGGCCCTCGGCAGCGGCGCGGTCGGTCGCCTCCTTGAGCTGGCGGCGGAAGGCGGAGGCATCGAACGGCACCGCCGCCAGCCCGAGCACCGGGTTGAGATTGCCCGAGGTGCCCTGAAGATGAGCCGCGATGCGGTCGCCGCGCTTCAGCCCCGACAGCCGGTAGCCGGCCAGATCGGCGGCATCGACCACGCCCTCCAGCACCTGGACCGCCGACACCCCGGCCGCCGTGACCCCGGTCACCGGCCCGAAAAACACTCCCAGCGCCACCAGGGCGCCCCCCAACAGCTGTCCGATGCGGCTCATGGCCGGTCCCTGTCCTTCCGTCGGCTTCCCGGTCACCGCTCCTTGACCGCCTTGATGGTCCGGGGCTTGGTCGCGCTGGCGGTGCTGCCGGCACTGGCGGCGCCATCGTAAACGATCTCGTCATCCTGGGCGTAGATGAAACACCCCTGTTCCTTGTAGGTGCCGCAGGTTTCGAGGGCCGCCTCGATCGCGGTGTCGACCGAATCGCGCCCGGAAACCGTGGCCCACGCCCCCGAGGCGTGGAGCGCCAGCGCTTTGTGCTGCCGGGCGGCGGCGAAGCTCTTCATCTTGGTATCGCGCACGGTCTGAGAGACGAACGGCACCTGGGCGGGATCGAAGGCGCCGCTGCTCTTGATCGTCACCGGAATGGTCGGCAGCGAACGGCCATCGGCGCTGGCCACGGTGCCATTGACCGAATAGAGGATGCAGGGACCGTGGTTGTAGTACTGGCAGCGCTCCAGCACCCGGCGGCGCGCGTCGGCCTCGGTCAGGTCGCCATTGGCGTTGGTCTGGAAGGCGTAGGAGCCGGTCGAGCCGACCGCCAGCGCCTTGGGCACCGCGCCCGACTGGTAGCCGGCCAGCCCCGCCTTCTGGGAGTCGCTGAGGAAAGGCACCTTGGCGACGTCGAACGGCAGGGCCGCAGCGGCCGGGGCCGGAGCCCGGGCCGGAGCGGCGGCAGCCGGCGGGATCGCCGCCAGCTTGGCCCGGGCCAGCCCGGCGAAGACACCGGCCGGGAACTGCTCGAGATAGGCGCGGTAGAAGGCCGGATTGCGGCTGTCCTTGATCGTCTCCCAATAGAGGGCTTCCTTGTCGGCGGACACCGCCGGCAGCCGCAGGGGATCGAGCGCGGCCACCGGCGCCGGGGCCGCGGCCGGAGCCGGGGCGGGCTCGGCCCCGGGCACGAAATAGAACTGACCCTCGATCGGCGAGGTGGCGAGCCAGGGCTGCTGGACGCCGCCGGTCTTTTTCTTGACCGCGATGCCGACATCGTTGAAGACCTCGAACACCGAGCGCCCGGGCTTCCGGATCGAGGTGGCCAGCGCCTCGGTGAACGGGCTGTTGCCGCCGCTGCCGTCGGCGGCGACGTTGCCCGGCTGGGTGGCATAGCTGATCACGGTGCCGCTCGGCGCCTGCATCTGGGCCAGACCGCTCGAGGTCGAGCGCATGCCCCGGCCGCCGAAGGGATTGTTGCGGCAGGCATCGAGAATGACCATGTTGAGACGGTTGCCGGCGTGGGTCATTTCGTCGAGAACATAATTGACGTCGACCAGCTCATACTTGACGTCGGCCTCGCTGGAGAGGTTGGCGCTCACCGGCACGAGATAGTTGGCCCCGGAAATCTGGACGCCGTGGCCGGCATAATAGAAAAGCCCGATGGCGCCGCCGCGCAGCTGCTGGCCGAAGGCGCGAATCGCCTGCTCGGTGCCGGCGCGATCGAGATCCAGCATCACCTTGCCGCTCACCAGCTCGAACCCGGCGGCGCGCACCGCCTCGGCGACGGTGCGGGCATCATTGGGCGGATTGGCCAGCGGCGGCGCGTTGCGATAGGCGCCGTTGCCGATCACCAGCGCCACCCGCCGCTCGGCGGGCGCCACGGCACCGTTGCCCGCGGTCATCCGCACCCCGCGGTCGTCCTCGGCCGCCGCCGACGGCGCCGCAACCGGAAGCATCAACGCCACCACCAGGAGCCCGGCGCCAAGCCGTTCCGTTATCCTCGTTCGCATCGCATGCGCTCCCTTACCCGACTTTCCGGCAGCATACTCGTTTTCCCGGCGATGGTGTAGTTGCCCTCATTGCGATCCTGCGCCATTGTTGGCGGATGATCAGGAGGACCCCGGAGCCATGACAGCACTCCCCCCCTTGGGCCGCGCCGCACTGGCGGCTTTGGTGCTGGCGATCGTGACCGTCGCCGCGCCCCCCGTCTCCGCCCAGCCCGCCGACGACGTCGAGGACAACCTCGGCACCGGCCTGGAATTCGAGCCCGAACCGGTCTATCGCAGTTTTCCCGCGGTCGGCACCTACCGGGCCTTCCTGCCGCCGGCGGCGGACCTCAGCCGCTTCCTGCCCGCCGTGGGCTCCCAGGGACACCAGAGTTCCTGCGTCGCCTGGGCCACCTCCTACGGCCTGCGCAGCTATTACGAGAACCGCCGCAACGGCGGCGCCGGAAGCGCGCCGGCCCTCAGCCCGGCCTTCATCTATAACCAGATCAAGAGCCGGACGGCCAACTGTCTGGCCTTCACCTCGATTCCCGACGCCCTCAACCTGATGAAGCAGGTCGGCACGCTGCCGCTCTCGGAGTTCCCCTACGATCCCGCGAGCTGCTCCCGACTGCCCGAACCGCGCCAGCTGGCCCAAGCCCGCTCATTCCGGATCAACGACTGGAAGCGGCTCGACGTCGCCCGGCTCGACGATATCAAGGGCCAGATTTTCGCCGGCAATCCGGTGGTGATCGGCATGCTGGTCAATCGCGGCTTCAGCCAGCTGCGCGGCAGCTCGGTCTTCGAAGACACCAACACCGACGGCAGCGGCCACGCCATGCTCGCGGTCGCCTATGATGACCGCAAAGGCGCCTTCAAGCTGTTCAACTCCTGGGGCCGCAACTGGGGCGATCAGGGCTTCGGCTGGGTCGATTACGACACCTTTCAGACCCGGGTCCGCTCGGCCTTCGTGATGCAGGTGCCGATGGGCGCCAGCCCGGCGCCGGAAACACGGCCTCCGGCGCCGGCGCCGGCCCGGCCCCCGGCTTCCTATACCCCGGCGCCGAGCCCGGCCCCGGCGCCAAAACCCGCGCCGGCCTCCGTCCCGAAACCCGCGCCCACCGTCGCCCCTCTGGTCGTGACCAAGGCGCCGCCCGCGCTCGCTCCGGCCACGCCGACTCCGGCCCCTGCCCCCGCACCGACTCCGGCGCCCGCGACCAGGGTCAGCGCCGCCGACCTCAACGCCCGACTCGCCGAGATTCCCTGTTCGATGCTGCGGGCCGAGCCGGCGGCCGGCGACCGGATGACGGTGCGCGGCTTCGTCGGCAAGCGCTCCGACCGCGACCGGGTGGCCGAGGTGCTGCGCGACGAGGCCGGCATCCGCTCACCCGCCCTTGATGTCGCGGTGATGCCCTGGCCGCAATGCGAGGTGCGGTTGACCTTTGCCCCGGCGCTGTCGCGCCCTGCCGGGCTCTCGATCGCGATCCGCTCCGCCGGCGGGGCCGCCGCCGGCACCCGGCCGGTACTGGGCAACGGCGCGCCGCTGGTGCTCGATGTCACCACGCCGGCCTTCCCCAGCTATCTTTATGTCATCTACCTTCAGGTCGGCGGCGAGGCCGCCTTCATCCAGACTCCGACGATGACCGAGGGCCGGCCCTGGCCGCCGGGCAGCCGGGTGGTGATCGGCGATGGCAACGAGGGCCGGACCGGTCTGGCCATCGGCGAGCCCTTCGGCGAAGAGATGATTTTGGCCGTCGCCGCGCCCTTCCCGCTCACCAGCACCGAATTGCCGGCGACCATGACCGAGCGCGAGTTCCTCTCGCTGTTCCGCCGGACCCTGCTCGGCCACGGCACCCGGGGCGTAACGGTGGTGCGTGCCGATCAGGCCGCGGCCGCCTATGCCCTGCTGACCACCCGGGCCGGGCCGCCCTGACCACAGCAAAACGCGAAGGAACGGAACCCGTTCCTTCGCGCTGGTCTGCGAACCACTCAAAAAATGCCGGGTTGATTACTCAACCGAAGCGCTGGTGGTGTCGGTGTTCCGGTTGTACTTGATAGTGACCTTGGAGATCTCGCACATATCGAGGCCGTGCCAGACCGCCGAGCTGTCGTCATCGCTGTAGACAACCTTGAGGTCCCACTTGCACCCGGTGGTGGCGCGATGGAACTTGATTTCAACCAGCCGGCCGTTATCCAGCAAATTCTTGCCCAGAACGTCGTCCTGCCAATCATCGCTGTTGTTCGGGGAGACGTAAACTTCCTTGATCTGGTAGCCGGTCTTGTTGATCAAAGTAAAATCCTGCTTGGCCTCGGCGCGGGCCTGGCCGCTCATGCCACCCAGAACCAGGGCCAGGGCAAAACCGGTGGCCATGATGATTCTCTTCATTTTTTCCCTCGCATCTGTTGAGATACAAAACCATGTTTGAGCAGAACCCGCCAGATCATCAGAGGTGGGTCCAAACCGGCTCAAAGTCCAGCCTTGCCCTTTGATAACTGTTTGCTCGCACCCTGACAACCCATGATTTCCTGCCAAACGGATAGCCCTGTGACGAAAAAAAGGGCAGCTATCGGCCCGATCTCAAGAGTAGCCATCGGACTATTTGTCATGACACTGACGTCCCGGCGCCAGCCGGCTCAGTGGCCGCCGCCTTCCTTGGGCTTATCCTTGGGCTTGGGCTTGGCCGGGGCGGACTTGGCCGCCAGAGCGTGCCGCGCCTCCGCCGCCTTCTGGCGCGCTTCGATCCGGTCGAGTTCGGCCTTGCGGCGGAGCGCGTTGTCCTCGTTGAGTTTCGAGGCTTCGCGAATCGGGGCGCCGATCGGCCCCTCGAGATTGGCCTCCTTCATCACCCCGGGGAAGTCAGCGGTGGCGATGTAGCCGCCGAGGGCAAGATAGTGCGTCGCCGCCTCCATATCATTGGCCAAAAGCGCCAGCCGCAGCCCGTCCGAGGCATCGAAGGGCCGGGGCCGGGGCGGTTGAAGCGGCGGTTCGTGCGCATCGGAGCGGCAGGCTTTCCAGGCCGGGGCCGGCGGCACCGGCACCGAGACCCCGGCGACCATCACCCCGACCATCGACAGCATGTCGGCGGTGATCCTGAAGTCGAGACGGTTGGTCTCGTCGACGATCAGGCTGAAGCCATCGGTGCCGAAGCGATATTCGCCCTCGATGGTGCGGCTGCGCTTGCCGCCGGTGAATTCGGTATAGGAACTGGGACCAAACTGGACCCCGGTTTCTGAATGGGGGTTCTTGTCGCAGGCAGGGCTAAGAAAGCGCACCAGGAATTTTTCGGTGAAAGTCTCGCGCACCCGCTTGCGGGCCTCCTCGGCCGGATCGGCCTCGTGGGGGGCGGCGCCGGCCTCGTGATGGGAAGCCGCCGCACCGGCGGAGCCATGCGCGGGCGGATGAGCCGCGGCATGCGTCTCGGCGGGGGCGGGGACGGGCGCGGCGGGCGGCGCGGCGGGATGCGCATGCGAATCGGAACCGGCCCGGCTGTCACGGCTGAGGGCCTTGACCTCGGCAACCACGGCGACGCGACGCGGCGACTCCAGGCCGACCAGCACCCCGAAGCCCAGAAGGGAACCGACGACCAGCATCGCGCCATAGGAAAACGGCGCCAGCGGGTCCGCCCCGACCGGCGGGCCGCTCGCCGCGTGCTTGGGGGACGCCCATGGGTCGGCCCTGCGATTTCGGGAGATCATGACCGGCCCGAGTCTGGCGGCTTGCACACCGCGGGTTGGAGGTGATCGGAGGCTCGCTGGCCAGAATTTACCTGCTTCGCCGCCCCGTGTCACCTCTTCGTTCCTTGGCCCGGCGTTGCCGCGGCGCCACCCACCCGGGGCGATTGTTCCGCAACAGGCAACAGTCCCTTGCCAATTGAAGGGATTAACCCGGCGGGGGAAATCACCGATGATCCTGACCGAACCCGCCGGCATCGGCCGCGCAACCAAGGAGGCCCCTCCCGTGAACCGCATCCTCGCCAGTCTCGCCCTCGCTCTCGCCCTCGCCAGCCCGGCCCTGGCCGCCCCCGCCGCCGCCGGCCCCGATCTGGCCAGGGCCGAGAGCGGCAGCTACGCGATCGACAAGAGCCATGCCAAGATCATTTTTTCCCTCAGCCATTTCGGCTTTTCCACCTATTACGGCCTCTTCACCGGCTTTGATGCCAAGCTCGCTCTGGATGCCAAGACCCCGGCCAAGAGCAACCTCGAGGTGACGGTCGACATCGCCAGCGTCGCCACCACCAACCCCAAGCTCGACGAGCATCTGAAGTCGCCCGACTTCCTCGACGCCGCCAAATTCCCGACCGCGGTGTTCAAGGCGGGCACGATCACCGTCACCGGCCCGGCCGCCGGCACCGTCGCCGGCACCCTGACCCTCCACGGCGTGACCAAGCCGGTGGTCCTGAAGACGACCTTCAACGGCGGCGGCATCAATCCGGTCAGCAAGAAATACGTGCTCGGCTTCGACGCCAGCACTACGATCAAGCGCTCCGAGTTCGGCATCGTCACCTATGTCCCGATGGTCGGCGACGAGGTCACCCTGACCATCAGCGGCGAATTCAACCGCGCCCCCTGAGCGCCGCTCCGCCAAAACCCGACCGCCCGGGGGGCGCCGCCGATGACCAGCGGCGACCGCTATGACACCGCCGCCCTCGCCTTGCACCGGCTGATCGCGGCGGCCAAGGCGGCGCTACCAGGGCCGCCGCGCCTTGAGGGCGGCGGTCAGGGTGCCGTCGTCGAGATAGTCAAGCTCGCCGCCCAGCGGCACCCCCTGGGCAAGGCGTGAAACCGCGACGCCGCTGCCGGCCAGGCGGTCGGTGACGACGTGGGCGGTGGTCTGGCCGTCGACGGTGGCGTTGAGGGCGAGAATCACCTCCCGCACCGCCCCAGCCCGGACCCGGGCCACCAGCGCCGAGATGCTGAGGTCCTCGGGACCGATGCCGTCGAGGGCCGAGAGCGTGCCCCCCAGCACATGATAAACGCCGTGAAAGGCCCGGGTGCGTTCCAGCGCCCACAGATCGGAGACCTCCTCGACGACGCAGATCAGCCCCTGGTCGCGGGCCGGATCGGCGCAGAGGACGCAAGGCTGGGTGGTGTCGAGATTACCGCAGACGGGGCAACTGCGGATGCCGGCCTCCAGCCGGGCCAGGGCGGCAGCCAGCGGTGCCAGCAGGGTTTCGCGGCGCTTGAGCAGGTGAAGCACCAGCCGGCGGGCCGAGCGCGGCCCGAGCCCGGGCAGCCGGGACAGCAACTGAATTGCCTGCTCGATCTCGCCGCCCGCCGCCAAGACTCAGCCTTCCAGCATCCGGCGCAGCAGCTCGATATCCTCGTCGAAACTGGAATCGATCGCCCGCAGCTCCTCGACCTTGCGCACGGCGTGGATCACCGTGGTGTGGTCGCGACCGCCGAATTTGCGCCCGATCTCCGGCAGCGAGCGGGTGGTCAGCTGCTTGCAGAGATACATCGCGACCTGACGCGGCCGGGCTACCGCGCGCGCGCGCCGGGCCGAGTGCATGTCGGCGAGCTTGATCGTGTAGTGCTCGGCGACCTTCTTCTGAATCTCGTCGATGGTCACCCGGCGATCGTTGGCGCGGAGGAGATCGTAAAGAACCTCCTGGGTCGATTCGAGGGTGATCGCCCGGCCGACCAGCTCGGAATGAGCGACAATGCGGTTGAGCGCCCCCTCCAGCTCGCGGACGTTGGAGGTGATCTTGTGGGCCAGAAACTCCAACACCTTGGTCGGAATCCTGGCGCCCATGGCGTCGGCCTTGGTGCCGAGAATGCCGAGGCGCAGCTCGTAGGTGGTGGGGTGCAGATCCGCGACCAGCCCCCAGCCGAGCCGCGAGCGCAACCGCTCCTCCAGCCCCTCGAGGTCCGAGGGCGACTTGTCGGCGGAAACGATGACCTGCCGGTTCTGATCGACCAGGGCATTGAAGGTGTGGAAGAACTCCTCCTGGGTGCTGTCCTTGCCCGAAATGAACTGAACGTCGTCGATCATCAGCACATCGACCGAGCGGAACAGCTGCTTGAAGGCCATGGTGTCCTTGAAGCGCAGCGCCCGGATGAACTGGTACATGAACTTTTC
>JBAXPR010000034.1:0-32150 GCA_037132135.1 Rhodospirillaceae bacterium | reverse complement strand
AGCTGGCGGCGCTGGGCCAGATGTCGGCCAGCGTCGCCCACGAGATCAACCAGCCCTTGTCGGCGATCCGGGCCTATGCCGACAATGCCGTGGTGCTGCTGGACCGCGGCCGCGCCGCCACCGTCCGCGAGAACCTCAGCGAAATCGCCGACCTGACCCAGCGCATGGCCAGCATCACCCAGCAACTCAAGGGCTTTGCCCGCAAGGCCGCGGGCACGCTCGGCCCGGTGGATCTCGGCGAGGCGGTTGACTCGGCGCTGACGCTGCTCGGCCACCGGCTGCGCAGCGAGCGCATCCGGGTCAGACTCCAGGCGCCCTCGGCCGAGGACGGGCCGCCGCTGCTGGTGACCGGAGAGGATGTCCGGCTGCAACAGGTGCTGGTCAACCTTTTCACCAACGCCATCGATGCCATCAAGGGCCGACCCGAGCGGCTGCTCGCGATCGAGGTCGCCGCGGCGGCCGGAGCGGTGACCCTGACCGTGCGCGACAGCGGCCCCGGGATCGACGAGGGCGACCTGCCCCACCTTTTCGAAGCCTTCTTCACTACCAAGGCCCATGGCAGCGGCCTCGGGCTCGGACTCTCGATCTCGGCCGGCATCGCCCACGAGTTCGGCGGCAGCCTCACCGCCGCCAACCATTCCGGGGGCGGCGCCCTCTTCACTCTCAGTCTCAAGCCCGCGGAGCCCTCCTGATGTCCGAGACCGGTCCGGTCCTCCTGATCGACGACGAGAGGGCGATCCGGCTGGCCGGCGCCCAGACCCTGGAACTGGCCGGCTTTTCGGTCGACACCTGCGAGAGCGCCGAGCAAGGGTTGGCCCGGCTCTCAGCCAGCTGGCCGGGGATCGTGATCTCCGATGTCCGCCTGCCCGGCATGGACGGCCTCGCCCTTCTCAAGCGCCTGCGCGATATCGATCCCGAGCTGCCGGTGGTGCTGATCACCGGCCACGGCGACATCGCGATGGCGGTTCAGGCGATGAAGGACGGCGCCTTCCACTTCATCGAAAAGCCCTGGCCAGCCGACCATCTGATCGAGGTGGTGCGCCGGGCGATGGAGACCCGGCGGCTGGTGCTGGAAAACCGCTCGCTGCGCGCCCAGCTGGCCGGCGCCGGTTCGATCATCGGCCGCAGCCCGGCGATCGAGCGGATGCGCCAGACCATCGCCGCCATCGCCGACACCGACGCCGACGTGCTGGTGCTGGGCGAAACCGGCTGCGGCAAGGAACTGGTGGCGCGCGCCCTTCACGATCAGGGCAGCCGCCGCCGCCAGCCCTTCGTCGCCCTCAATTGCGGCGCGCTGCCGGAAACCCTGGTCGAGAGCGAACTTTTCGGCCATGAGGCCGGCGCCTTCACCGGCGCCGCCAAGCGCCGGGTCGGACGCATCGAGTTCGCAGATCGCGGCACCCTCTTTCTCGACGAGATCGAGAGCATGCCGCTGGCGCTCCAGGTCAAGATGCTGCGGGTGCTTCAGGAACGGCTGGTCGAACCGCTCGGCGCCAACCGCACCGTGCCGGTGGATATCCGGGTGGTGGCGGCCTCCAAGGTCGATCTCGCCGCCGCCGCCCGGGATGGCAAGTTCCGCGAGGACCTCTATTACCGGCTGAACGTCGTCTTGCTGCGCATCCCGCCGCTGCGCGACCGCCTGGAGGATCTTCCGCTGCTGTTCCAGCACTTCGTGCTCGGGGCCGCCGGGCGTTACCGGCGCGAGCCGCCGCCCTTCACCCCGGCGCTGGCCCGGCGCCTCGGCGGCCATTCCTGGCCCGGCAACGTCCGCGAACTGCGCGCCGTGGTCGAACGGCTGGTGCTCGGCCTGGATGACGGGCTGGGGAGCGTGGGGGACGGGCCGCCCGGCGACGCGGCCGGCGGCCTCCGCCTGACCCTGCCCGAGCAGGTCGACCGCTTTGAAAAGCAGCTGATCGAAGCCGAACTCGCGGCCCGGCGCGGCAACATCAAGGCCACCCTCGAAGCTCTCGGCCTGCCACGCAAGACCTTCTACGACAAAATGCGCCGCCACGGCCTCAGCCGTGGCGACTTCATCGACTGAGTCCGGTCCCGGAGCGGCCTACTGGCTGTGAAACGGGCTGACCGCGCCGTCGAGGTCCTTTTCGCCGTCATAATCGCTGCCGCCGAACTCCTGATCGATTTCGAGCGAAGTGACCCGCTGGCTGAGAATGCCGACCGCGACCTCAACCATGTTGAGCCGCTGGGCCATCGGCCCCGGCGACACGCTTTCCTCGCCGGCCCGATGGATCAGCCGGGTCAGCCATGGACCGAGGGCCATCCCCTCGCGCCGGGCGAGGTCGCCTGCCAGTCGCCGCGCCGGCTTGCCCACCCCCCGAACCGACCAACGGTCGCCCTGCCCTTCGATCATGACACGCCCCTTCGCTGGCTCCACCCGCGTCATCCCGCAGGCGGGAGGTCGGGTTCGGCATGTTGCAGTGCATATATGGGGATGACTGTCGCGTCCGACACGCAGAACGGGCATGCCGAAACTGCTACCTCTTGTCGCGTTGGCAACGGGCGCCGGGGCATGGCGACCGTTGTCACCATGAAGATCCCTCTCTAAACTGCATCTTCGACGTTTCTTACCCAAGGGGCACCTGCCGATGGCGGGATCGCTGGTCGCCGCAGTTTCCTTCGCCTACCTGTTCGGTCTGTTCGCCATCGCCTACTGGGCCGACCGCCGCGCCGATCAGGGCCGCAACGTCATCGCCAACCCTTATGTCTACGCCCTGTCGCTGGCGGTTTACTGCTCCTCCTGGACCTTTTACGGCAGCGTCGGCCGGGCGGCCGAAAGCGGCATCGGCTTTCTGCCGACCTATCTCGGTCCGACCCTGGTGATGTCGCTGGGCTTTCTGGTGGTCGGCAAGATTCTCCGCATCGCCAAGCGCCAGCGCACGACCTCAATCGCCGATTTCATCGCCGCCCGTTACGGCAAGAGCCAGTTGCTGGGCGGCCTCGTCACCGTGATCGCGGTGGTCGGCGTCACTCCCTACATCGCGCTTCAGCTGAAGGCGGTGGCGGTCAGCTTCGACGTCATCTCGGCCGCCGGACCGATGAATCTCGCCTCCGACATCGCGCGGCCGCTGCTCCAGGACAAGGCGCTTTATGTCGCGCTGGGCATGGCCGCCTTCGGCATCATCTTCGGCACCCGCCACATCGACGCCGCCGAGCACCACCCCGGCATGGTCGCCGCGGTCGCCTTCGAGTCGGTGATCAAACTGGTTTCGTTCCTGGCCGTGGGCATCTTCGTCTGCTTCGGCCTCTATCATGGCCTGGGCGACCTTTTCGGCGCGGCGCTGGCCCGCCCCGACATCGCCCGCCTCTTCACCCACACCGCGGCCCTGCCCGACGGCAGTTGGGCCAGCCTGCTGATCCTCTCGGCCCTCAGCTTCCTCTGCCTGCCCCGCCAGTTCCAGATCACGGTGATCGAGAACGTCAACGAGCGCCACCTCGGGCGGGCTTTGTGGCTGTTTCCCCTCTATCTGCTGCTGATCAACCTCTTTGTGCTGCCGGTCACCGCGGCCGGGCTGCTGAAATTCACCGGCCACGAGGTCGATCCCGACATGTTTGTGCTGGCGCTGCCCCTGGCCGGCGGCCACGAGGCTGTGGCGCTGCTCGCCTTCATCGGCGGCCTCTCGGCGGCGACCAGCATGATCATCGTCGAGTGCATCGCCCTCAGCACCATGGTCTGCAACGATCTGGTGATGCCGCTGCTGCTGCGCCTGCGCTCCAACGCCCTGCACCGCACCGCCGATCTGTCGACCCTGCTGCTGACCATCCGCCGCCTGACCATCGTCGCCATCCTGCTGCTCGGCTACGGCTATTACCGCTTCGCCGGCAGCGCCTATGCCCTGGTCTCGATCGGCATGATCTCGTTTACCGCGGTGGCCCAGTTTGCCCCGGCGCTGCTCGGCGGCATCTTCTGGGCCGGGGGCAGCCGCCGGGGCGCCGCGGCCGGCATGGTCGCGGGGATTCTGACCTGGGCCTATACCCTGCTGCTGCCCTCGTTTGCCCGCTCGGGCTGGCTGCCGCCCGAATTCATCGATTTCGGACCGTTCGGCATCGAGATGCTGCGGCCCTACGCGCTGTTCGGCCTCAGCGACCTCGACCAGACCAGCCACGCCCTTTTCTGGAGCATGCTGATCAACGTCGGGCTCTACATCGCGGTTTCCCTGTTCGACAAACCCTCGCTCAGCGAGCGCGTCCAGGCCACCGCCTTCGTCGAGGTCTTTCAGCAGGCCGACGCCGCGGTGGTGCCGGGGCGCTGGCGCGGTTCGGCCACCGTCGAGGACCTGCAGCGGCTGGTCGCGCGCTTTGTCGGTCACCAGCGCGCCGAACTGGCGTTCGCCCAATACGGCGCCCGCAACGCCGACTCCCTGGCGCCCCAGGCCCAGGCCAGCGCCAATCTGGTGCGCTTCGCCGAGCGCCTGCTCGCCGGGGCGATCGGCGCCGCCTCGGCGCGCATCGCGCTGGCCTCGGCGGTCAAGGACGGCGAGTTCAGCATCCCCGAGCTGATGCGCATGCTCGACGAGACCTCCCATGTCATCGAGTACAGCCGCCAGCTGGAACAGAAATCCTCGGAGCTGGAGCGGACCTCGGCGGCGCTGCGCGCGGCCAACGAACAGTTGCGCGAACTCGACCGCATGAAGGATGATTTCCTCTCCACCGTCACCCACGAACTGCGCACGCCCCTGACTTCGATTCGCGCCTTTTCTGAGATCCTCTACGACGATCCCGAACTGGCCCTGGAGCAGCGCCAGGAGTTTCTTGGCCTGATCATCAAGGAGAGCGAGCGGCTGACCCGCCTGATCAATCAGGTGCTCGACTTCGCCAAGATCGAATCCGGCCAGGTCGCCTGGGTGATCGAACCGGTCGACCTCGGCGAGGTCATGGAGCAGGCCGCCGCCGCCACCGGCTCGCTGTTCCGCGACAAGGGCGTGGTGCTCAAGATGCTGATTGCGCACGGCGTGCCTCAGGTTCAGGGCGATTACGACCGCCTGATGCAGGTGGCGGTCAATCTGCTGTCCAACGCGGTCAAGTTCACCCCCGCCGAGGGCCGGGTCGAGGTCACCGTGCGCAGCGAGGGCAATTTCGGGCGGGTCGACGTCCGGGACACCGGCCCCGGCATCGCCGCCAAGGACAAGGAGATCGTCTTCGAGCGCTTCCGTCAGGTCGGCAACACCATGACCAGCAAACCCCAGGGCACCGGCCTCGGCCTGGCGATCTGCCTGCGCATCGTCGAGCATCTCGGCGGCCGCATCTGGGTCGAGAGCACGCTCGGCCAGGGGGCCGTCTTCAGTTTCGTCGTGCCGCGCGCCGCGCCGGGGCGGCCCTGGGATACCGATACGGCCGTGGTGGCCTGAGCGCAAAGTTGGCAAACAATTCGCATTGATCGGGTCGGACGCTGCGGGCATAATACAGTCGACAGGCGGCGGGTTATTGGTATTGGCGGAGGCAAGTCCTGAAGCGCTGCAAGGCAACCGCGCCGGCCGGCTGTAGAGCCCGTTGGCTGGAGTCAGGTTTGAAACTTCGATGCCGAACCGTTATATTGATAAAATTGAGTCAATAGTCTCAGGACCGCAGATAAAGAATGCCGAATGACAAGGAGAACAACGTGGCGCTGATCAAATGGAGCGAGGGGGAGGGCCGGGTCAAACTCGGGTTGCCCTCCGATCTCGATTTACCCATGGCCCAGCCACTGGTTGACAGTTTGCGCCACGCCTTCGCCGTTGGTGATACCATCGAGATCCTGGCCGATGGTGTCGAGCGGATCAGCACCGCCAGCGTCCAGGCGCTGCTGGTGGCTTCGCGCACGGCGGCGGAAAGCCGGCAGTCTTTTGCAATCCTCGGCCCGTCGGCGGCGTTTGCCGATGCTTGTTCCGATCTCGGGCTTTCTGACTGGCTGAAGCAGTGGAGGCGGTCGTGAAAAAGAAAGTAATGACCGTCGATGACTCGCGGACGATGCGGGAGATGGTGTCTTTTACCCTCAAGGGCGCCGGTTATGAGGTGGTCGAGGCCAATGATGGCCAGCACGCCCTCACTGTCCTCGGCACCAACAAAGTGGATCTGGTGATTGCCGATCTCAACATGCCGATCATGGACGGGCTGACGCTGATCCGCAAACTGCGGGCCATGGCCCAGTATCGGACGACACCGATCCTGATGCTGACCACCGAAGCCGACGACAAGAAGAAGGCGGAAGGTCGCGCCGCCGGGGCCACGGGCTGGATCGTCAAGCCGTTTGATCCCGCGAAGCTGATCTCGGTGGTTCAGAAGGTCTGCGGCTGATCTCCCCCGGTCCGGGGTGAGAATGGCGGCCGGCACGTCCCGAAACGGGAGGATGCTTTCTTGGAAGACTTGCAGCAGTTCAAGCAGACCTATTTCGAAGAGAGCGGCGAGTTTCTGGGCGTGGCCGAAACCGGGCTGTTGCGCCTGACCCCCGGCAATGCCGACATGGAAGAGGTCAACGCCATCTTCCGCGCCGTGCATTCGATCAAGGGCGGCGGCGGCGCGTTCGGCTTCACCGATCTCGTCGCCTTCGCCCATGAGTTCGAAACCGTGATGGACGGGGTGCGCAACAGCACGATCACCATCACCGACGATCTGGTCGACACTCTGATCCGCGCCAACGACGTGCTCGGGCAACTGCTGGCCCACGCCCGCGACGGCACCCGGCCGCCGGCCGGTTTCGCGGCATCGGTGGTGGCGGCGCTGAAGGCGTTTGCCGCCAGCGCCGTCGAGGAGTCCGAGGACGAGGCGCCCGCCGTCCCCGCGCCGCCGCCGGCCGCGGCCGGCATCGCCGCCGGCGCCGATGGCCGCAGAACCTTCAGCGTCCGCTTCCGGCCCAAGGCGGATCTGCTGCTGACCGGTAACGACCCGACCTTCATGCTGCGCGCCCTCAAGGCGCTGGGAGAAACCGAGATCGAGTGCGACGTCGGCGGCCTGCCGACCCTGGCCCATCTCGAGCCGGAGTTGATCTATCTGCAATGGCTGGTCACTCTGACCACCAGCCACGGCCTCGTTGACATCCAGGACATCTTCGAGTTCGTCAGCGACGACAGTCTGGTCGAAATCACCGAGCATGCCGCCGACGCGCCGCCACCGGCCGCGATCAAGGACGAGGTGCTGCCGCCGGCCGCCGGCGCCGGCGCCCCGCCTGCGGTCTACGCCACCCCCGAGCCGGCACCCGGCGGCGGCCCCGCCGCCGCGCCCGGCGCCCGGCCCAGTGGCGGCCGCAGCAGCAGCGCCCAGAGCGACGCCGGCCACGCCGCCAATCTCGGCAGCCACACCATCCGGGTCGACCTCGACAAGATCGACCGGTTGGTCAACATGGTCGGCGAGATGGTGATCACCCAGGCGATGGTCGCGGAGCATGTGCGCGACCTGCCCCAGGGCGAGTATCAGGAGTTGCTGGAAGGGCTGGAGCAGTTGGCCCAGCACACCCGCGAGTTGCGGGAAAACGTGATGTCGATCCGCGCCCAACCGGTAGGCTCGGTGTTCTCGCGCATGCCCCGGCTGGTGCGCGAACTGGCCACCGAGACCGGTAAGGACGTCTCGCTGGTCACCAGCGGCGAGGCCACCGAGGTCGACAAGACCGTGGTCGAGAATCTGGTGGATCCGCTGACCCACATGATCCGCAATTCCATCGATCACGGCCTTGAGTCACCCGACGTCCGCGAGGCCAACGGCAAGTCGCGCACCGGCACGGTTCATCTTTCGGCGGCGCACCGCTCGGGCCGGATCGTGATCGAGGTCGCCGACGACGGCAAGGGCATCGACCGCCAGCGGGTGATGCAGAAGGCGATCGAGAAGGGTCTGGTCCAGCAGGGTTCCAGCCTCAGCGACGAGGAGATCGACAACCTGATCTTCCTGCCCGGCTTCTCGACTGCCGACAAGATTTCCAACATCTCGGGCCGCGGCGTCGGCATGGACGTGGTCCGGCGCAACATCACCAGCCTGGGCGGCCGGATCGGCGTTTATTCCACCCCCGGCCAGGGCTCGCGCTTCGTGCTCTCGCTGCCGCTGACCCTGGCCGTGCTCGACGGCATGGTGATCTCGGTCGGCGCCGAGCGCTTCGTGCTGCCGCTGACCAACATCGTCGAAAGCCTGCGGCCGAAGCCTGCGGATCTGCACGGTCTGGTCAACCGCTGCGATGTCATGATGGCGCGCGGCGAGTATGTCCGTCTCGTTTACCTCCATGCCCTGTTCGGCATTCCGGGCGCGGTCGGTGATGCCACCAAGGGTCTGGTCGTGCTGGTCGAGACCGAGGATGGCGGCCGGCTCGGGCTGGTGGTCGACGAGGTGCTGGGCCAGCAGCAGGTGGTGATCAAGAGCCTCGAATCCAATTACCGCCGTCTCGACGGCGTCGCCGCCGCCACCATCCTCGGTGACGGCCGGGTCGCGCTCATTCTGGACGTCGCGGGATTGCAGGAGATGAGCCAGCATGCCGGCTCCTCCTCTTCGGTTGCCCAGCGCCAGATCAGCGACGCATCCTCCCAAACCCATGTCATGTGAGGCCATTCTCCGATGAGCAAATCAGCCTCCCTCGCCACCGTCGGCAGCATCCGGGGCGATGTCGTCGCCACCGCCAACACCAACGAGGAACAGTACGTCACCTTTACCGTCGGCAACGAGGAGTACGGGGTCAATATCCTCTCGGTGCGGGAAATCCGCGGCTGGACCCCGGAAAGCCGGTTGCCCAATCTGCCCGACTATGTCCGCGGCGTGATCAATCTGCGCGGAATCATCATTCCGATCTTTGATCTGCGCGCCCGCTTCGGCGGCGGCACCACCGAGGTGACCAAGCGTCATGTCGTGGTTGTGGTCCAGGTCGGCGAACGCACCCGCGGCATTCTGGTCGACGCGATCTCCGACATCCTCGCGATCTCCCAGGACCAGATCAAGCCACCGCCGACCATGGAATCCGGACTGGTCGAATCCCAGTACCTCGCCGGCCTGTTCACCGCCGAGAACCGGATGGTCACCCTGCTCGATGTCGCCCGCCTGTTCGCCGTCGAAACCGGCGACGATGAGCATATCGCCCAACGGGCGATCGGCGCCTGAACCGGCATTTTCCGCGCCCCCCGGCCGAGTCTCCGGTGCCGCCGCGAGGCGGTGCACCGGCAGGCGGGGCTGTTGGTGGACTGTCGGCGTCAAACAGCGTATGAACATTATGGCGAATGATCCATCGCCAGTTTTTCTACCATAAGCATCCCAGGTCACCACCCCGCCGATCATGTCCGAGCCCGCACCGCCCCCCCCCGGCCCCCGCGGCCGCAGCCTCCGGGACCAGATCGAGGCCACCTCGGCCGGAAAGCGCGAGTTCAATTTCGAGCGCCGTCATTTCGACTTCATCGCCGGGTTGCTCTACCGGCTGGCCGGGATCAGCCTCGCCCCGCACAAGATCGAGATGATGTATTCGCGTCTGGCCCGGCGGCTGCGCGAACTCGGCCTCAAGGATTTCGACGCCTATTGCGCCCTGGTCGAAGACGAGCGCGGCGAGGACGAGATCCACTTCCTGGTCAACGCCCTGACCACCAACCTGACCAGTTTCTTCCGCGAGCATCACCACTTCGACCATCTGGCTTCAACCGTGCTGGCGGCGGTCAAGGTCGCCCAGGTCCATTCCGGGCAGCCGCGCCTGCGCATCTGGTCGGCGGGGTGCTCCTCCGGTCCCGAGCCCTACACCATCGCGATGGTGCTGTGCGCGACCATCCCCGACATCCGGCGCTGGGATGCCAAGATTCTGGCCACCGACATCGACACCCACATGGTGGCCACCGCCCAGCGCGGCATCTATCCCGCGGATTCGGCCAAGACCATCCCGGCCGAGTTGCGCGACCGCTTCATCAAGCGGGTGCGCGACAGCAGCGAGCCCGAAATCGCCATGGCCGACGAGTTGCGGCGGCTGATCACCTTCAAGCCGCTCAACCTCCTCGAGCCCTGGCCGATGAAAGGCCCGTTTGACGCCATTTTCTGCCGTAACGTGCTGATTTATTTCGACCGGCCCGGGCGGACGGCGGTGATCGAGAAGTTCGCCACCCTGCTGCCCCGCGATGCGTTCCTCTATCTTGGCCACTCCGAAAGCCTCTATGGCGTTTCCGGCAGTTTTCACCAGGTCGGGGCGACGATCTACCGGAGGACCGGGGCATGAGTCCGGAGGTCACCCGGCGACGCTCGACCGACCAGCGCCACGCCGGAGCCTATTATCATCCCCACTTCGACGCCCATATCGTCAAAGTCATGCTCGGCCAGCACAAGATCAGCGGCCGGGTCGACGAGATGCTGGTGACCACGCTGGGCAGTTGCATCGCCGCCTGTATCCGCGATCCGGCGACCGGGATCGGCGGCATGAATCACTTTCTGCTGCCTGAGGTTCCCGAAGGCACCTCCGACAGCGTAAATGTCGCGGCCCGATATGGTAGCGTCGCTATGGAGTTGCTGATAAATCAACTCCTCGGTGCGGGAGCACGGCGCAACCGGTTGGAGGTGAAGGTGTTCGGCGGCGCCAAGGTGATCGATTCGACCCTGGACGTCGGGGCCCAGAACGCCAAGTTTGTGCTGTCCTATATCCGGACCGAAGGCCTGACGCTGGTCGGACAGGATTTGGGAGGCTCGATGGCGCGGCGCATCCATTACTTTCCCTCGACCGGCCGGGTGCTCAGACGGGTCCTGAGGCCCGAGGCGATGTCGGAAACGGTCAGCCAGGAACTCAATTTCATGTCCAGCCTGCGTCACAAGCCGATCGAAGGCGACGTCGAGCTGTTCGGAGACACCTGAGATGCCCCACCGCCCGATCAAGGTCGTGATTGTCGACGACAGCAACCTGATGCGCCAGATGCTGTCGGCGGCGCTGTCGCGGGACCAGGACATCGAGATCGTCGGGGTCGCCGCCGACCCCTTCGAGGCGCGGGAGATCATCAAGACCACCAATCCCGATGTCATCACCCTCGACATCGAAATGCCCAAAATGGACGGGCTCTCGTTCCTCGAAAAGATCATGACCCTGCGGCCGACGCCGGTGGTGATGGTCTCCAGCCTGACCCAGTCGGGCTCCGAGGCCACCATCCGCGCCCTCGAACTCGGCGCCGTCGATTATGTCGGCAAGCCGGCCGGTTCCGAGGGCTATGGCTTCCAGCGCGTCGCCGAGGACCTGATCGGCAAGATCAAGCTCGCCGCCACCGCCCGGGTCGGACAGTTGCGCCGGCCGACCAGCCAACCCGCCACCCTGCCGGCGCCGCGCCGCGGCGGCGGCCGCTCGTTCATCGCCATCGGCGCCTCGACCGGCGGCGTCGAGCGCATCCGCGACATCCTGCAGGTCATGCCGGCCAACTGTCCGCCGATCGTGATCACCCAACACATGGGACCGAGCTACCTCGCCAGTTTCGCCGAACGACTCAACAAACTGAGCGCGCCCGCCGTGGCCCTGGCCAGCCAGGGGGCACGGTTGCAACAGGGCACAGTTTATGTCGCCCCCGGCGAAGGCCATCTTGCGATCTCCCGGGACAGCCTCGGCTATTTCTGCCAGATTCAGGATACGGCGCCGGTCAGCGGCCATCGCCCGTCGGTTGATGTCCTGTTCCATTCGGTTGCCAAGACCGCGGGAGCCAACGTCGTTGGGGCGATTCTCAGCGGCATGGGCCGAGACGGCGCCGCGGGCATGGCGGCAATGCGTGCCGCCGGCGCCCACACCGTCGGTGAGCAGGAAACCAGCTGCGTCGTTTATGGTATGCCGCGCATGGCGAAGGAGGCCGGAGGGGTTGTGCTTGAGTTGCCATTAGCGCAGATTGCGCCAGAATTGTTACGAGCCATTGATTCGATCGCCGACCGTTCAAAGGCGAGCTAGGGAGCTGTAAGGTTATGGTCTTCGCGTGGCTCGGCAAGAATACCGAATCCGCCAGCCGGAAAAACGGTTCGGCGCCGGCTTTTTACGCCCCGGAACCGGAGTCGCCGCTGAAGATCGTCGCCACCCCGCCCGCCCCCGCCGCCGCCACGGTTGCGCATACCGTCGATTATGAATTGCTCGGCCGGTGGATCGGCTTTGCCGATGTTCAGCGCCACACCATGGACGTGCTGCGGGTCGAAATCGAGCGAACCTCGGCACTGGTCGAGGACTCCACCCTCGACCTCAGCCGGCGCTTCCAGGAACTGGCGGAGACCGCGCGCGATCAGTCGTCCCGCGTCGACGCCATCGTGGCCATGGCCCGCTTCATCGAGATTGACGGCGACAAGGTGCCGCTCGATGAACTGGTCAACAACATGCAGACCGTGATCGACGAGATGATCGCCAACATCGTCCAGCTCTCGATGAAGGCGATGAACATGGTCTACCTGCTCGATGACGTTCAAAAGGATGTCGTCGACCTGGAAAAAAGCATCAGCGATATCGATGCCATCAACCGTCAGACCAATTTCCTTGCCCTCAACGCCACCATTGAGGCCAACCGGGCCGGCGATGCCGGGCGTACCTTCGCGGTGGTCGCCAACGAAGTCCGCCACCTCTCAAAGACCACCAGCGACCTCGCCGACCGCATGCGGGCCAAGGTCTCGGCCGTGGTCAAGGGCGTGCGCCAGGGCCACGACATCCTGCGCCACATCGCCAACACCGACATGTCGCCGCAGATGCTGGCCAAGGACCGGGTCGACAAGACCATGGACAGTCTGGTTCAGCAGACCAATCACTTCCAGGTCGTGCTCGAAAACACCTCGGCATCCTCGGAAGAGATGTCGAAGGTGATCGGGCGCATGGTCACCGGCATGCAGTTTCAGGATCTGACCAAGCAGAGACTGGAGCACGTCGCCGACAGCATGACCATCGTGACCGCCGGCCTGGAGGATCTGGTGGCGCGCACCCGCGCCTCGATCCCTGACGGCGTCGACATCCCGTTCCCCCAGGCGTGGCTCGACAGCCTGCTCGACCGCTTCACCTTAAGCGAAATGCGCCAGCGCTTCGTGCGGCGGCTGCTTATGGAGGGGACGGCTCTCGACGAACATGGTATTCTTGACGTCAGCCACGAAGACACACAAAGTGGCGGCGGTGACGTCGAACTGTTCTGAGCGCCCGAGGGCGCAAGGCCACTGGCGAGACAATCAGACCGAAGGATAAGGACCGAGATGGACTACACCATCGAAACCAAGGATCAGGAAGCCCAGGTCCGCATGACCGGACGCCTGACCTTTAACGATCATGCCAAGCTGCGGGCCCTGATTAAGGAAATGTTGCAGAATGCCGCCAAGCGTCAAATCCTCGATCTCTCGTCCCTCGAGTTCGTCGACTCGGCCGGGATCGGCATGCTGCTGATCGCGCGCGAGGAGTTGTCGAATCTTGACAAGCAGTTCGTGCTGCGCAAGGCGTCCGGCCAGGTCAAGAGGGTATTGACCGTCGCGCAACTGGGCAAGCTCATCACCATTGAAGACTAGGCATCGACGCCGTGGCGCCGCACCCCGCAGCTGCCCTGTACTGTCTGGGTTTCCCCCCCGAGCGGCTGGGGCAACTGGCGGCGGCGTCGGGACTGCCGCTCTGGCACCCCGGCGATGGCGCCATCCGGACGCGGGTCGTGCTGCTGCTCGGTCACGCCTGGGAAGATCAGGTCACGGCCTACCTCACTCCGCCCTATTCGGCCTGGATCGAAGTGGCGGCGCTGGCCGACCAGCCGATCCTGGATCTGGTCCAGCGCGCCACCGACACGGATTTATACGCCTCCTTCACCACCATCACCGCCAACCGCTTGGATCTGGCCGGCGAGATCCTGTTGGCGATCACCGCCCAGCGGCCGCTGTCCGAGACCTGCCGCGACAACATCGAACTGGCCCTCCACGAGGCGCTGTGCAACGCCCTCCTCCACGGCAATCTTCAGATGGAGGGCATCGGCGACCTCAGCGTCGAGGCGCTGGAGCGTTTTTCGACCAATCTGGTGCGGCGGATTTCCGATCCCGAACTGGCCAATCGCCGGGTCGATGTCGTGTGCGGCTTTTGCGACGACGCGCTGACCATCGATGTCGTCGACCAGGGCTGTGGCTTTGAGCCCAAGCCGATGGGCGAGCCCAAGGCCAGCGGCCGCGGTTTCGAGCTGATCGGCGCCAGTTGCCAATCCTTCCGCCTGCTGGAAGGGGGCCGCCGGGTCAGCATGAGGTTTCCGCTGTGAGCGCCGCCCGTGATCCGGCCGGCGACGCTGAAACCTCGGCCGGCAACGGCCGGCTGCCGGTGGCCGAAAGCCCTATTCTGGTTGTCGATGACATCGAGTGGAACCGGGCGCTGATCGGAACCCTGCTGGAAGAAGCCGGCTACACCAACATCCGCTACGCCGTCGACGGCCTCGACGCCCTCGGCAGGATCGCCGAGGAACTCCCGGATCTGGTGATCCTCGACATCATGATGCCCGGGATCGACGGCTTCGAGGTTTTGCGCCGGCTGCGCGCCGATCCCGCCTATGCCGGCCTGCCGGTGCTGGTCCAGACCGCGCTCTCGGGGGTCGAGGACCGCAACCGGGCCTTCGACGCCGGCACCACCGATCTCGTGACCAAGCCGCTCGACCGCGCCGAACTGCTGGCCCGGGTCACCATCCATCTGGAAAACCGGGCGCTGATCCGCAGCCTGCAACAGTATCGCCACCGCCTCGAGGGCGAACTCGACATGGCCCGCGGCATCTTCGAGCATCTGCTGCCCGCGGCCGGCGCGCTGGCCACGCTGGAGACGGCCTCGGGCCTGACCATCCGCTCCCATATGCTGCGGTCCTCGGAACTGGGCGGCGACATCTGGGGCACCGTGCGCACCGAGGATGGCCGGGTCGGCGTCTATCTGCTCGACCTCGCCGGCCAGGGCGTCTCGGCGGCGCTCAATGTCTGCCGCCTGCATACCCTTGTGCAGGAACTCTCGGGACTGGCCGGCGAACCCGCGCGCTTCCTGGCCGAACTCAACCGTCAGGCCCGCGGCCTGATGATCCTTGGCGAGCACGCCAAGATGATTTTCGGCGTCGTTTCGCCGGCCGCCGACTGCTTCACCTATGCCTCGGCCGCCGCCAGCCATCCGGTGCTGCTCCTTCCCGGCAGCCCGGCGCCGCTGTTCGGCGAGGCTACCGGCCTGCCGCTCGGGGTGATGACGGATTCGGTTTACCAACAGCAGGATCTGCCCTTCCCGCCCGGCGCCGCCTTGCTGCTGCACTCCAACGCCATCCTCGACGCCATCGACGAAACCCGGCCCGGCGGCTGCCGCCAGCGTCTGGCCGACCTGATCACCGCCGCGCGCTCGGGCGCCAGCGGCGACGGCCCGTTTCCGGCCATCGCCGCGAAGCTCGACGGCGTGGTCGGCAATCCCCCGATCGACGATCACACCCTGGTCTGGCTAAGCCGCTGACGCGGCGGAGCCGGCCCAGGCCGATACCCTGATGACCCCGACCCCGCGACCCACTCCCCACAATGGCCCTCTCGCACCATGATTGATCCCGAACGAAGATGGGGCCGACCCAGGGGACCCGCCGGGCACAGGGCGGCCGGCCGGCGGCAGCGGCCGTCGCAGACCGGGGAAACCACTTGCGGAACAACCTGGGACACGACCGGGTGGGCGGAATGAACCAAGCAAACCGATCGACCGGCACCGAAAAACAGGACGCCAAAGCCCAGTTCGCCGATCTGCGCGACGCCCGGGTGATGGTGGTCGATGACAACCGGGTCAACCGCCATCTGCTGCTGGCGCTGCTGGAGCGGGGCGGCATCACCCAGATCGACCTCGCCGAGGACGGCGAGCAGGCCCTGGCCAAAATCGGCGCATTCAGGCCGGACCTGATGCTGCTCGACCTGATGATGCCGGTGCTCGACGGCTTCGAGGTCTGCCGCCGGCTGCGCGCCGACCCCGCCTATGCCGATCTGCCGATTCTGGTCCAGAGCAGCCTCAACCGCGCCGAAGACCGCAACCGCGCCTTCACCGCCGGCGCCACCGACTATGTCAGCAAGCCGATCAACGCCGTCGAACTGCTGTCCCGGGTGCGCATCCACATCCAAAATCGCATGCTGCTGAACAGCCTTCAGCTCTACCGCCAGCGCACCGCCGCCGAGCTGACCCTGGCGCGGAAGATGCAGGAGCGGCTGATGCCCCAGGCGCAGCAGCTGGAAAAGGTGCGCCAGAGCCTCGGGCTCAGCCTCGCCGCCCATTTTGCCCCCTCCTCGGAGCTGGGTGGCGACTTCTGGGGCATGCGCTCCGACGACGCCAACCGGTTGGTGGTCTGGCTGGTCGATTTCTCCGGCCATGGCGTCGGCGCCGCCCTCAACACCTTCCGTCTGCATGCGATCCTCAACCAGTTCGACTTCGCCGGCTTCGATCCCGCCACCTTCCTCGGCATCATGAACCGGCGCCTCTGCCCGCTGCTGCCCACCGGCCAATACGCCACCATGCTGGCCGGGGTGATCGACCGCACCGAAAACCGCTTCCTTTACGCCTCGGCCGGCGCCACCCGGCCGATGGCCTGGCCCCCGGGCGCCACCGCCCCGACCCTCGGCGACAATTCCGGCCTGCCGCTCGGGTTCACGACCAGCGCCGACTACGTCAACCGCAATCTCCCGCTCGGGCCGGGCGGCCGGCTGTTCCTCTATAGCGATGCCGCGGTCGAACTGCCGATCGGCAACGGCCAGATTCTCGACGAGGCCGGGCTTGACGCCCTGGTGGTCGACCATATGGCAGAACCGGATGGCCAGGCCTTTTTGCTCCGGCTGCTCGCCGCGCTCTCGGCCCGGGGCGACTATGACGACGACCTCACCGCCCTGGTGGTGACCCGGGAGCGCTGACAGGCCTCGAGGTGCGGGAAAACCCCGGCGCGCCGCCAGCCCGGGGCACTGTTGTGTCGCGCCTGCGATCCTGATGTAATTTATGATGACCGATCAACAGGGTATTGATGTATTCGGTAAAAGAGATCTTCAAGACCCTCCAGGGCGAGGGCGCCAACACCGGCCGGGCGGCGGTGTTTTGCCGCTTCGCCGGCTGCAATCTCTGGTCCGGCCGCGAGGATGACCGCGCCGACGCGGCTTGCGGCATCTGCGACACCGACTTTGTCGGCACCGATGGCGCGGGCGGCGGCCGCTTCGCCACCGCCCCGGCGCTGGCCGCCACCCTCGCGGGGGTCTGGGGCGAAAGGCGGGAGCGGCGTTTCGTGGTCTTCACCGGTGGCGAGCCGCTGCTGCAACTCGACACCCCGCTGATCGCCGCCTGCCACGATCTCGGCTTCACCATCGCGATCGAAACCAACGGCACCCTGCCGCCGGCGCCCGGGCTCGACTGGCTGTGCGTCAGCCCCAAAACCGAGGCCGGCTGGGTGCTGCGCCGGGGCGACGAACTCAAGCTGGTCTATCCCCATCCGGAGTTCGACCCCGCCGGGCTGCTCGACCTGCCCTTCGAGCATTTCTGGCTCCAGCCGCTGGACGGCCCCGAACGCACGGCCAACACCGCGGCGGCGGCGGCCTATTGCCTTTCGCATCCCCGCTGGCGGCTCAGCCTCCAGACGCACAAGCTGATAGGGCTGCCATGATCTTTTCCGTGACCCGCGAGATCGGGATTGATGCCGGCCACCGCATCATGACCCATGGCTCGAAGTGCCGCCATCTCCATGGCCATCGCTATCAGATCGAGGCCACCGCCGAGGCGCGCCACCTCCACGACCAGGGGGTGCAGACCGGAATGGTGATCGACTTCTCGTTCCTGAAAGACGAGATGCTGGCGGAAATCGACAGCCCCTGCGACCACGGCTTCATCGCCTGCTGCGACGATACCGACCTGCTCGCGCTGTTCGCGCCGGCAGACGCCGAGCCCGACATCTGGTTGACCGCGCTGCGCCACGAGGCCCGCGCCCTCGGTTATGCCAGCCCCGTCCGCTGCCGCCTCGACACCAAGCTCTATGTCATCCCCGGCCAGCCCACCGCCGAAACCCTGGCCCGGCACTGGTTCGAGCGACTCGCCCCGCGGGTGACCGCCCGCAGCGACGGCCTCGCCACCCTGACCGCCATCACCGTCCGCGAAACCCCCAACTGCCGCGCCGAATACCGGCCCAGAGGCTGAGAGAGGCGGGCGGCTCAGCCCTCAGGCCCGGCCAGTTGCGGCATCGTGGTGTCGGGGGGCAGGAATTCGGCGTCGGCGGCCGGCAGTTCGGCCGGCAGGGTGAGCACAAAGCTGGCGCCGTTGCCGGGGGTGCTGTCGACCGCGATGGTGCCGCCGAGGCGTTCGGCGTAGTTGTGGACCAGGGTCAGGCCGAGGCCGGCGCCGCGGGTGCGGCCGCTGCCGAAGCTGATGAAGGGATCGAAGATGCGCCGGAGATGCTCGGACTCAATGCCGGCGCCGGTATCGGTGACGGTGAAGCGAACCCGCGAGTGCCCGTCCTCATCGACCCGGACCACCGTCAGGGTGACATCGCCGTTCTCGGTGAACTTGCAGGCGTTTTCCATCAGGTGCAGCAGCGCCGAGCGGATCTTGCCGATGTCGGAGCGCATCCGCCCTATCCCCGGCGCCGCCTGAATCGCCAGCCGGTTGCCATAGAGGCCGGTGAGCATGCGCAGACGCTCGCGCATCTCGGCAACCAGATGTTCGACCAGGAACTCCTCGACCGTCACCGTGAGGGCGCCGGCCTGGATCAGCGCCAGCGAACGTAGCGCCTCGATGGTGCGCAGCACCTGCTCGCCCGACCATTGGATCAGTTCGACGTCGGTGGTCAGCTGTGCGACGCCGTGGCGGTCGAGTTCGCTCATCAGCTGGTCGCCATGGCGGATGATCGCGGCCAGCGGCGCCTCGAGATGCTCGCCCATGTGGGCCAGAAAGCCGGCCATGGCGCGGTTTCGGCCTTCCGCCAGAGCCACGGCGTGGCGCAACTCGGCCTGCGCCTGCTCCGACTCCGCGCGCATCCGGGTCAGCTCGGTGCCGGACCCATGGAGCGTCGCCACCGTCCGTCCCATGCCGGCCAGCCAGTCAGTGGTGCCCGGGGTATGAACGAGAGAGGTCGGCGGCACCGGCGCGACGGCGGCCACCGGTGCGGCTTCGGGCTCCGGCTCGGCGACCGCGGCCGGCGGTGGCGGTTCGGCCCGCACCACCGTCGCCGGAGCGGAGGTCGGCCGGCGGTACAACTGCCGGTAGTCGGGCCGCGGCGCCGGCTTGCGCTGACTGGAGAGCCGCCAGCCAATCGCCCCGCCCAGCGCCAGGACGACCAGCACTACCGCCAGCCCGCCCAGCACCAGCATGAGAGAGCCCGAAGGCGCCGCCGCCGGCTCGCCCGGCCGCTCGCCCGGGGTGCCGAGCAGCGCCTTCAACTCTTCACCGCCGCGGTCGATGACTTCGGCGCCAAGCCGGCCCTCGTCGGTGACCACGCCTTCCAGCTGATTGAGAGCGAGGCCGTAGCTGCGCACGAGACCGGTGATCTCGGCCAGCGCCGCCCGGACCGGCGCCTCCAGTTGCAGCCGCGCGAATTCTCCCAGCCGGCTGCGCACCTGATCGAGATCCTGGCGCGCCCGCTCGGGGTCGCGGGGGTCGCGGCGGGTGATGAAGTGCTCGACCGACTGCTGCACCAGCAACAGGCTGATCACGGCATCGCTGACGATCGAGGCGTCGGCGGGCTTGCTGGCGGCCATTATCCGCTGCAGGCGCAGGCGCATCTCGAGGGCGATCGGCTGCAGGCTGTTTTCGTTCATGCGGTCGCGCTGGCGGCGCAGTTCCAGCACCCGGCGGAACCCCTGCCAGTAGCTGTCGAGCCGCTGACGGGCCTCGTCGAGCCGCTGGCGCTCGTCGCCACCGGTCCGGGCCGCCGCCAGCGCGCCCAGCCGCTCGGTCAGGCGCTGATAGGGCTGCCCGAGCCGGGCTGCATCGTCGGCCTCGCTCTTGTCCTCGCTATGATTGAGCCGATCGACGACGGCCAATTGCAACTGGGCAAAGGTGGCGCCGACATCGTCGGGCAGCGGCGCGACATCGGCCGCCCGGGCCGGCGAGGCTAGGATCAGCATGGCGAGTACGGCCAGCGCGCCCGCGCTGCGGCGCCAGCCAGCCCTTCCGGTCGTGCTTTCCGTCTTGCGCGCCACGAGCCCTCTGCCCCCCGCCGCGGCGACTCTGCCGCCCCTGTTTCATGAAGCCCTTATACTCCGGGTTGACCGCCACCGAAAGCGCCGTCGGCGCCCGCCGTTCGCACTCACAGCGAATTTATCCCCAAAGCGCGGGCTCGGGCGGGTGGACCAGCGCCCCCTCGTAACGCAAACCCGGCGAACGATCGGCCGCCAGCAGCAGCGGGCCGTCGAGATCGACCAGCCGCGCCCCCTGCGCCACCAGCAAAGCCGGGGCCATGGCCAGCGACGAGGCCACCATGCAGCCGACCATCACGCCGAAACCGGCGGCCTCGGCGGCCTGTTTCAGGCGCAGGGCCTCGGTCAGGCCGCCGGTCTTGTCGAGCTTGATGTTCAGCACCTGATACCGGCCGCGCAGCCGGTCGAGGCCGTCGCGGCCGTGGCACGATTCGTCGGCGCCGAGCGGCACCGGCGAGGCAAAGCCGGCCAGAGCCTGGTCGGCCGCCGCCGGCAGCGGCTGCTCGATCAATTCGACTCCGAGATCGGCCAGCGCCGGAGCGAGCGCTTCCAGCTGCCCGAGACTCCAGCCCTCGTTGGCATCGGCGATCAGACGCGCCGCCGGCACCGCCCGCCTCACCGCCCGCACCCGCTCGAGGTCGCCTTCGCCGGTCAGCTTGAGTTTCAACAACGGCCGGCCGGCCGCGGCCCGCGCCGCCTCGGCCATCGCCCCGGGGCTGTCGAGGCTGAGGGTGAAAGCGGTGATCACCGGAGCCGGCGCCGCCGCGAGCCCGGCCAGCCGCCACACCGGCTGGCCGCTCAGTTTGGCCTCCAGGTCCCAGAGCGCGCAGTCGAGGGCGTTGCGGGCGGCCCCGGCCGGCAGCGCCCGCTCGAGATCGTCGCGCCCGAGTCCCGCCGCCACCGACGGCGCCAGCGCCGCCAGCGCCGCAACAACGCCGTCCAGGCTCTCGCCATAGCGGCCATAGGGCACGCACTCGCCGCGGCCAAGAGTGCCGCCGTCGCGGATTTCCGCCACCACCACCTCGGCGGCGACCTTGGCACCGCGGGAAATCCGGAATGAGCCGCGGATCGGAAAGCACTCGCGGCGGATGGTCAGAGTGCGCAACATCAGACGGGCTTTCCCTCGTGACAGGTCACCCTTCCCATAGCACAGATGCGGACACCGATGCGCCCCGGCCGTGCAACGGCCCCACTCGCCCACGGGATGAAGCCGTGCTAGAGTGGTGTTAATCAAGTACAGCCGCCCGTTAACAGGACTCTGCCCGAGATGATCGCCTTCCTTCGGAAGCCCGCCCTCGCCGTGTTCGCCGCCCTCGCCCTGCTGCTGGCGAGCAGCCTGTCCGCGACGGCCCAGACCCGGCAATTGACCGACGACCAGATCCGGACCATCGAGTACCACTACAACCTCGACAAGTTCATGGTCGCGGGCTGCGTTCTTGGCGCAACCTTCGGCGCCATCACCGGCCTCATGACCCTCTCGGGCTTCTCGGTGATCGCCTCGGTACCCTATATTTCGACCGGCTGTTCGCTGGGCTTCCTGATTGGCCCCACCACCATGATCATCCGCGACTATCTGCGCTCGCTGAGACACCCCGAGGGCGCCAATCATCTGCTGCCCTCGAAGGATCTGTGATGAGCGCAGTCCTGATCGCCGCTTCGGGGCTGTCGCTGGCGATCTGGCTCCATCTGCTGTTTTTTCACGGCCGCTTCTGGCGTTGCGATCAGCGGCTCGACGAGGACGGCCCGCCGCCCGCCGCCGGCTGGCCCGAAGTCGTGGTGGTGGTGCCGGCACGGAACGAGGCGACGGTGATCGGTCAGAGTCTCGGCTCGCTGCTGCATCAGGATTATCGCGGCCGCTTCCGGATCGTACTGGTCGACGACCACAGCGAGGACGGCACCCGCGCCATCGCCGATCAGGTCGCGGTCGCGGCCAACGCCACCCGGCGCCTCGCGGTCACCGGCGCCCGGCCGCTGCCGGCCGGCTGGTCGGGCAAGCTGTGGGCGGTGTCCGAGGGCGTGACCCACGCCGCCGAACTCGCGCCCGAGGCGCGCTACCTGCTGCTGACCGACGCCGACATCAGCCACGACGCCGGCAGCCTCTCCCGGCTGGTGGCCAGGGCCGAGGCCGAACGGCTGGATCTGGTGTCGCTGATGGTCCTGCTCGACCACAATGGCTTTTGGGCCGGGCTGCTGATTCCCGCCTTCGTGTTCTTCTTTCAGAAGCTCTACCCCTTCCCCTGGGTCAACAGCCCGGGGCACCCGATGGCGGCGGCAGCAGGCGGCTGCATCCTGGTGCGCCGGCAGGCCCTCGAGGCCGCAGGCGGCATCGCCCGGATTCGCGGCGCCCTGATCGACGATTGCACCCTCGGCGCCGTGATCAAGGCCGGGCCGGGGCGGATCTGGCTTGGCCTCACCAGCCGGCTGATCAGCCTGCGCCCCTACACCCGGTTCGGCGAAATCTGGGATATGGTCGCCCGCACCGCCTATACCCAGCTGCGCTATTCGCCGCTGCTGCTGCTCGGCACCGTCTCCGCCATGGCGCTGACCTACCTCGCGGCGCCACTGGCCGTGCTGACCGCGCCGCTGCATCAAGTCTGGCTCGCGGCGGCGCTCGGGCTCGCGGCCTGGGGACTGATCGTGGTCGCCTACCGGCCGACCCTGACCCTCTATGGCAAGCCTGCGGCGGCAGCACTGTTGCTGCCGATGGTCGGCTTTCTGTATAGCTTGATGACCGTTGCCTCGGCGGCGCGCCATTGGCGCGGCCGGGGCGGACAGTGGAAGGGCCGGACCTATCAGGCCAGCCCGGCTGGTGGTGATTGTGCCAGCGCGGCAGGGGCAGGGAGAGAGGCCGAGTGACCTCATCGGTTGAAACGCCCTCGGGAAAAACGGCCGGAACCGAGAATTTTCCGGTCGGTTCCTGGCTGTTGCCGGCGCCGCTGCGCCCCCATGTCGCGGCGTTTTACGCCTTTGCCCGCGCCGGCGACGACATCGCCGACAACCCGGCCCTGGCCCCCGAGGACAAGATCGCCCGCCTCACCGCCTTCGGCGAGGCGCTGGCAACCGGCAGCGGCGATCCGCGCCTGTTCGCCAAGGCCCACGCCTTGCGCCGGAGTCTGGCCGAAACCGGCGTCACCGCCCGGCACGGCCTTGATCTGCTCGATGCCTTCAAGCAGGACGCGGTCAAGAACCGCTATCGCAGCTGGGACGACCTCATCGCCTATTGCAACCTGTCGGCGGCGCCGGTCGGGCGCTATCTGCTCGACCTCCACGGCGAAAGCCGCGATGGCTGGCCGGCCTCCGACGCCCTGTGCAACGCGCTCCAAGTGCTCAACCACCTGCAGGACTGCCAGGAGGATCACCGGGAGATGGACCGGGTCTATCTGCCGCTGGCGTGGCTGGAGGCCCAGGCCGGCGCGGTCGAGGCCCTGCAACAGCCGAAGGCCAACGGCGCCGTGCGCACCGTGCTCGACCTCTGCCTCTCGGAAACCGAGGATCTGCTGGCCATCGCGGCCGAATTGCCGGCACGGCTGCGCAGCCGGCCGCTGGCCATGGAATCCTCGGTGATCCTGCATCTCGCCCGCCGCCTTGCCCGGTTGCTGCGCCGGGACGATCCCCTGGCCGGGCGGGTCAAGCTGAGCCGCGCCGATTTCGCGGTCTGCGGCCTGCGCGGCATCGTCCATGGCTGGCTGGCCGCTGGCAGCAAGGCGGGAATGCCCCAATGAGCGCTGCCGCCCCCGCCGCTGCCCCGGCCTTCGATCTCGCCGCCGCCAACGCTCATGTCGTCGCGGTGGTGGAACGCGCCAGTTCCTCGTTCTCGATGGGCATGAAGAGTCTGCCCCCGGCCGAGCGTCAGGCGATGTTCGCGATCTACGCCTTCTGCCGCGAGGTCGACGACGTCGCCGACGAGGGCGGCAGTACCGAGGAGCGACTGGCCGAACTCGAACTCTGGCGCGCCGAGGTCGCCAGCCTCTATGCCGGCGCGCCGACCCGCCTGACCAGCCTCGCGCTGCTGGAGCCGGTGCGGCGCTTCAATTTGCCGCAGGAGGAGTTTCTGGCTCTGATCGACGGCATGGAGATGGACGCCCGCGAGACCATGCACGCCCCGGACATGGCCACGCTGCTGCTCTATTGCCGCCGGGTCGCGGGCACCGCCGGACTGTTGTCGCTGCCGATCTTCGGCGCCGACGAGCCTGAGGCCCCGACCTTCGCCCTCGCGCTCTCCAACGCCCTGCAACTGACCAACATCCTGCGCGACATCGCCGAGGACGCCGGCCGCGACCGGCTCTATCTGCCGCGCGAACTGCTGCTCCGCCACAGCATCGACCCCGACCTGCCGGCCAAGACCGTCTATCGGCACCCCTCGCTGGCCTGGGTGTTCCGCGATCTCGCCCGCGAGGCCCGCCGCTGTTACGCCGAGGCCGACCGCGCCCTGGCCCGCTGCAACCGTAAGCGCCTGCGCCCGGCGCTGCTGATGATGGCCATCTACGAGGCCGTTCTCGACCACCTTGAACGCACCGGCTGGCGTCCCGACGCCCCGCCCCCCAGGCTGTCCAAACCCGCAAAACTGTGGGCCGCCCTCACCCGTGGCTTGTTGAGGCCGGTATGGCGTCCGTCCACATAGGGGACGCCATATCGCAGTTACTACTTATATTTCAATATGATAGGCAAGATCGCTTGCCTGTATGTGGGACGGTAATGTGGGACGGTTGCCCTTTATTCTGGAACTTTAACCACACACCTGTGAACTCAGGTGAATGCTTCTAAAACATCGAGTCGCACCTATGTTTTCGGTCTCCAAAGAAGTCGCCGCCGCCGTTCCCACAGCGTACCTCGACCGAGGCGAGTGGCCTGCGGTCGCCGAGCTGCGTCGGTTCTACAAAATCGATGACAATGTCGCCGCTTTGAAATGTGCCCGCACCATTGCCTCCTGGTCGCCACTGCCCGAGACTGCGGTGAAGCATGGTAAGCCAGCGCCACGCCGCCGCCGTCAAGAGAGCCACGCTGATGACGACGCCCCTTCGCCCACGGGACCTACTGTGCTTCGGAGAATCCCGAAGTGAGAAAAAATGATGACTGTGGCACTCACTCGTATTGTGTGAGGAGGACGATTCCATGAGCCTCTGGAAGATAGCGATTTTACCGATAATCGGGGCAGCGTTTCCATCCGGATCAATCGTGCTTGGTGGAGCCGCACTGGCTGCAATTCCTCTTCTTGGGCAACCCACCCCAGTCATGGCTGAGGTGATGTATGGGACGGGCACGTTCGCTGTCCTCTACGGCATCGGTCTCGACATCTGGCGGCGGTTGCAGGACGCTCGTCGCCAACAAGAATGGGAAGCACAAAAGAAGGAGTGGGAGCAACAAGGGGCAGAGGTTATCGACACGATCCAGGAGCATGCACTAGTAGCCGCGAAACACATTGAGACTGGGGTCACCACGATCAGTGATCAAGTAGCAACTGCGGCGGATACTGTTATTTCTGTTACGGCTGATTTTGCAAATGATGTTTCCAGGCTCGCCGATAGTGCGGGAAAAGAGATTGCAAAGGCTGGAAGTGATGTGACCGTAAACTTGGCAACAGGCTTCGGATTATGGGGGAATACCGAACCAGATAATCATGAATCTAGCATTCCATCAACGACAAAAAAGACAAATCGTGTTCGCAAGAAGAGGGTTATCAAACAATCGTCTTTATGATTTTGAAGCGTCAGATGTCTAAATGACACAGACTTAATGGAGATTGCAATGAATACATATCTTCCTCGTGCAGTAGCAATCATTTTCACTATCATAATAAGTCCATTTGCATCACATGCCGATAATATCGATGAGTGGTGCAAATGCGGGTCGTTACATGATAATGCAAAAGGGTTCTTTTACTCATTCACACTGTTGCCAAGAAATGATTGTCAAAAATTGGGCGCATCGTATGGTGCTTCTTGTCTCGATATGAGCATTGTTGCCAATTGCGAATGTGATAATTATACTAACGGCGTTGCGCACCCAGTCTTTTTTTCAGAGTACGAAACAAAGCGTTGTCAGGCTCTATCGCACCCAGGAACAAATTGCTTTATGACTATGGATAAAAGGATAGATATCGAGTTTAAGCAACTTGATCAAGTATCCAATGCATGCATGCTGGCAGCTGTTGCAGCGAATAATACGGGGCTATCATTTGATAACATTTCATTTGCTAGCAACGGCATGACAAAGACAGGCGTGGTTCTAGCGGGCGGAAGCCCCCTTGTCCATCAGTTTCCCAACAAATCCACCGCTCTGGTTATTATATCATATTCTAATACCGAATGCGCCAAGATAGATAACCTTGATCTTTCAACAAAATGCCAGCAGGATAGCCGCTATTGTTTTAATAAATGGATAGTTCGGCCTAGGTAGAGTTAGTGTACTAGTGAAATGAAACCACATACTATGAACTTGGCAAAGGCGCTTCGCTTGACGGTGGCGATGCCGCCAGAGTTCTGGCACGACGACATGATGGTTAAGCCTGGGGTGATCCGACCGTAACCCTCAGCTAAAACAGGTTGATTTTCACCCCGACTTACCCTTGTCGATTTCTGCAAATCAAGTACAATGAGCACCAGCTTTCTGGGGAAGGCTGACACCAGGGGAATGATGATGGAAACCGAACTGCTGCAAAAGACCGCCCAGATTGTTGCCGCCTATGTGTCGCGCAATGTGGTTGCGGTGTCCGACCTTCCGGCGCTGATCAGCAGCGTGTACCAATCGTTGGCGACCCTGGGTCAGCCGCAGGCACCAGCCGAAGCGCCTGCCGCTCTGACGCCCGCCGTACCCGTCAAGAAGTCAGTAACCCCCGACTACATCGTCTGCCTCGAGGACGGCAAAAGGTTGAAGATGCTGAAACGGCATCTGATGTCTACCTATAAGCTCACCCCTGCCGAATATCGCACCAAGTGGGGCCTGCCGTCAGACTACCCGATGGTCGCCCCGAACTATGCGAAGGCTCGTTCGGAAATGGCGGTGAAGATTGGGTTGGGGAGGGCAAAACCTTAACACGCAATCCAGTTAATGACGAGCACGATGCAGATGAGCTTTGCGTACAGATTCTGGTGATTTGTGATGTAAAGTTATTTAATAGTAGAGGAGAACTCATGTGCGATATGTTGTCATTGGCTTGTCGGCATCATTGATAAGCGCGTTAATACTTGCCGCACTAGTAAGTATATTGACGGCCACTCAGATTCCAAAGAAGGAAAAGAGTTGGTGGGATCGGCAGAATGCTGTCCTATATGAATATTTTGGTTTTTCGGTGCCAAAACAGCCCGTTATAGCAACAGGAGCCGCGACCGTTGGCGCAGGCGCGGGATTTGGAGCTGTTACCGCTGCTGGAATGACAGCGGCGGGTATGGCCGGAGGTGGAACTGGAATTGGTGCCGCTGCTGGTCCGGTAGGTGCTGCTGTGGGAGCTTTAACTGGGCTTGCAATTTACGGTGGATACAAGGCATTTTTTGATTCGCCAGAAGCCGAAAAAGCCCCAGCACAGACTCCTTGGTTTCAATTTTGGTCAAAGTGAACTCTGTCAATGACGACTAGCTGCCCACACTGTGGAAAGTCTGTCACGGAGGATGCACCACTTTGTTCTCGTTGTGATAGACCATTATTCCATACAGTAGGCGCTCCCAAATCATCCGAATGGGAATTACCATCCACCCCGAGAAAGCCTATGAATCCATCGCTAAAATGGATTGGCGGTGGATTCATAATTTTAATGTTAGTTGGAGTGGTCTCTGGCCATAATAATATCAAGCAGACAGATGGCCCGACAGATACACGGGATCACCCAGCTACTCCCACCTCGTCGGTCCGCACAGCCGAGTCCCAATTATCACCAGAACAATTTAAGAATGATTGCGCCCAAATCACTGGCCCAATGTATGATGTCAAGTGCCGTGGAAAGATCGTTATTTGGACTGGAAAGATACAGAGCTTTGCTCAGGACCATTTGCATGCGTTAGTTAATGGGGCAGGTTTTGACTTATTTCCCAGGGGGGCTGTATCTGATTTTATAAGAAAACAAAATAATCCAGAATTCGATGTTTTGTCTACCATCGAATTCAAAGGAGTGATTGGTGATCGTAATTTATTTACCCCTGATATAAAACAAGTTGAAGCTCTTCGAATTGTTATCCCATCTTCGGTTGGCCGTGCGGAACAAACTGCTGAGGATGAAAAACGATCTCAGGAGGCTAGGGTTCGCCGCGAGGAAAGAGAGAGAGAGGAGTCGGCAAAATTACAAGAGACGGCCAATATTTATGCAATTAAATGGGGGGTTAGCCAAGATGCATATTTGAGGGCAAACAAATTAGTCTTGACTGCCGCACATAAATGCAAGGACATGGCGTCGAAGCGCGCTCAGTACGATTGGGAGTCACAGGGCTTCCTGACACATAGTGATCTAGACTCTTGGAAACTTATTAATGAGCATGAAGCAGTTGTATTGGGCAATAACTTACGGATGAAGAATGGGTTTGGTGTTTGGAAGATTTCTAGGTATACATGTAAGTTCAATACTCAGACGGATTCAGTCACATTGTTGTCAATTGAATGAATGATACGCTCATCACTCGCTCAGATCATAACATACCGCCTTACTATAATCTATTGTGATGACAAATGGTAGACCCATCATATTCATTGATCTCAATTCAGGAAGCCATAAGAAATAGATCCATTTTTTTACAGGCGTGTATAAGCGACCGCGCCTTATTTGTTTTCTTTGATAGTCCAAATGGACACGCACGGTATAGCTATGTTCGACTTGATTGTCTCGAAGTGACAGCCCTTGCTATGTTTGTGCGTGTTCCAAATTATGATAATATTCCATGCTTTCAGATCGGCTATGCGGTGCCAAAAGAATATCGTGACCAGGGGCGTGCGAAGGAAATTGTAACTGCCGCTATCGCTGAGTTGAAGAAAGGAATGGGCGAAAACGGAGTATCTTCTTTCTACATTGAGGCAATTGTTGAACACAATAACACTGCTTCATTGCGGGTTGCATCTTCGACAGTCTCGCCATATTCTACTAAAACGATAGACTGTTTTTCGGGAAATTCGGCGCTACAATATATCCGAAAGGTCGTTTGTGATATTGTGTCATAACTGACCATTCCTTTATTGAACGCGCCGCAGAACCTTCTTTGATAGTGTATTTATAAATGCTGCGCATTCCAAATGGGTTAGCACCATGTGTCTATATTCAAGTGCATCACTAGGGTCATCGATAGTGGGTTTCTTATAGTTAATATAATCTGCGAAATAGGCGTCAGTTAGCTTGGCAACGAAGAGACCAGCGATGTGATTAGAAGCTAATCGAGCTTCATCAGGTGGCAGTTTCAGTGAAAATGTATAGTCTTTTGATGGCCACCCACCATTCCCAGCACTAACACCTTTATCAAAGGCAACGCCATACTCATTTGCCTCTGTTTTGTGAACTTTTACTGTCGCCCCAAAGCTGTTCGTCCCGACATAATATTTATCTATTAATATTTCACGCTCTGTCGTTGTAGTGCGCCAGCGAGTATCATACTGGGCGTGCTTGTAACGCCCAAGGTTGTCGGGATAAAACCAGAGCGGACCCGTGTCATACTGTGTGCGCCGACCGACAGTCAATGTTTGATTGTCTGCATTGTACTTTGTATCATGGCTGTTGACATAAAAAACAACAAATTCATGGCCTTGACGTTGAAGTAAGTTCTTACGAACCTCGGCTAGCGCCGCCGCCTTTCGCTTTTCATACTCTAAGGTTGTCTCATAATCACCTTTTTTGAACCCAGCCGATGAAAGCACCCCAAATAGACTGCGTATATCAGTCTGGTGTGGGAATGTTTGGAGTAACTGTTCGCAATTGCCCTTAAACTCTGAAACGGGCGCGGTCACAGGCGTATTTTTTTGGCGAGAGCGGTATTCGGCTTCTTCCTGTCCGTCGCGTTCACAACCAAAGGTCGCTGGCACCGATGTCGCATGACTAACAAGGAACTGACATGTCGCCTCGGTCGTATTTCCCGCCACCTGTTTCAGATTACCATGAATGTCATAGATATAAAAGAAGTCTGTTGCGCCTCCCTCTTCTAAATGGCGGTGCTGCCTTGTAATTATATTCCCCTTGAACAGACCGTCTTCTATAATCCAGAGACCGTTACCATCCTTTAAGAAAGTTTTTTCAGACGTGGTTATGTTTATTATATTGATCGCAGAAGATTGCGCCCAATAAGAACAACTAAAAATAACTATTTGGTCGTCTATTGAAAATAGTGCATTATATAGTTGAATGCCTTTTTCTGTCGCCTCTCGACACTTAATTACATCATCGGCATTAGTGCGCCCTATGAGGACGACTTCATTCAAAGTGTTAATATCAAGCAACCATAGCTGGGAAGTCCATCCTGATGCAACTTGCGGAGCGTCCTTTATGTAGACTATTTTAGTGCCATCATGAGACATGCTCGCCATCTTTACGTTACCGGCATGAGTGACTTGCTGTCCATTAATAATAATATCGCCGCCCCTAATCATAAGGCTGCCATTTAGCTTGTTCGCTTCTTCTGAATGCACAGAAATTGCGAATATACTTATTACTAATACGATTGCTAGATTAAAGTGCTTTTTCATAACTATCTTACCTTGTGGTATTTAAATAATGGTTCGCAGTTTCTCATAAGAGCATCAGTCACCCACTTCGATGCTCATTTGCAGAACGAAATCCTGCCGCAGCACTGGCAATCTCGCCTGACGAAAACCGAGCAAGTGCCATATGAATCAGCATGGTTGCGATCTGCGCCGGTGATGGCTTGTATTGAATTAACTCTGCCATATTTGACAGGCGCTTGATTGCCTCAACATCTTCTTCAAGGACAGAGATTTTCCACTTGTCCGGCGCATTTTCGAGAGCGGGCCGCCCACCCGTCGAGCGGAGGCGCTTGCTCAATTGGTCACGCAGTTGGAGGAGGCTGAACGGATTGGTATCGTCGCCGATCTCTCCGAGAGTCTTGGCTCCGAACGCTTCGGCAAAGGCATCGGGGGTTATCGCAGCCTGTGCGCGGGGCGCGATGATTTTCCTTGAACCGGCGCTCTTTCTCGCGACAATTTTCATGTCAGCCTCCTGCTAAGAGAACTGTTCGACGGTAAAGAAGGTGCCGCCATATTCCAGCCCGATAGCTCCCTGGTTGGTCTCCTTGCCGAGACGCTGGACAAAATTTATGAGCTGCGGAAGGCGGGCGACCAGGGCGTCCGGATCGACATAGGAATAGATGACGATTGGTTCCTCGATGATCAGTTCGTTGGTCTCTGGATTGAGCCACGCTCCCGTTACCGGAGGCATCGCCGTTGCGCCCCCGCCAATCTGTGAAAACAGGCGCAGCGCCTCTTGCACCCAGGGCTTCTGGTCAACGGGATTTCCATCCCGATCCTTGTTTGGCACATAAACGGCGAAACGCTCCCCGAGGGCGACGCCGCCAAATGCGCTCACTATGTCGAGTTCAGGCTCTTCCATAGATTTGAGCATATGCTTTTGGGGTAGAAAGTCAACATTGCCGTCGGGGTCATGCGCAGGAATGATCTCTGAATCTTGTTCCATACCAGCCCCCGCGCATGGTACATATCATGAACATACAATTTTCAGGGAGGGGCAGATGGTGCGAGGGTCGGTCAAATTTCAGCCGGTAGCCCCAGGGCATGGGCTGATTTTTCGGGTGACAGCGGATCACAATCCGGCACGCTGGCGGCAGGCTCTGAAAGAAGAGCCTTTGCCCGAGCGTACCCCAAAGTTTGGCTCTGATGTGGTCTGGGCGGTTTCCTGCGCCTATCGCAACCACGGTCTCAAAGGGGCGGCAAAGTCATTCCGAACCTTCTACCCAATTGTTGACATCAATGCCGCGAAGATAATTGTCAAAAGATTCATCATAAACGATCATCAGCACACCGAAAACGCCACCTGTGACCGCCCCCAGAACTTTACCAGACACATCCGCTAACGCCGCATCAATTTTAGTCAATGACCTCATACATATCATTTAAGCAAAGTTCGCTGCCGATTTGACCAATAATTTGGCAAGTTTCAATTGCATTTTTGATTGCGT
>JBAXPR010000033.1:0-32357 GCA_037132135.1 Rhodospirillaceae bacterium | reverse complement strand
GGACGCCGTTGCCGTTAGCCGCATAACCGCGCCTCGGGACCTGAGCAAATACGATCGAGGCGCAGAATTGCCGGGTCGTACTCGATGCCGTTGGCGTCCAGGCATTCCTTGAGCAGGAACGGGTCGAGAGTCGGCACCGTGTCCAGCAGTTTCAGCAGCTTGAGGTCATAGGCCACCGCGGGGTCGAGGTCGGCCTCGGCTCCCGGCGGCGGATTGCCCGGAAGCGGCGCCCGGCTGGCGCCCATGGTGTCCATCAGCAACTGCTGGTAGTTTTTCTGGCGCAGGTAAATGGCGCAACCGCCGTCCTGAGGCGCTTCGGTGGAGTAGGGCAGGTAGATGCCGGTTTCGATCGGGTTGGCGTCCAGCGCCGCGCCGGGACCGCCGAACGCCTCGCGGGCGGCTTCGCTGATTTCCACCTGGAAATTGGGAAACTTGAAGATCACGGCGTCGTTGAGGACCGTCGATTTGAACAGCCATTTGGCGCGGTCGAAGTGGCGGGAAATCTCGATCATGTTGAGCGAAACGCCTGAACCGCCGTGCAAAATGGCTTCAAGAATCGGCGTGAAGCTTTTTTTTGCCCCGGTCACCATCAGGAGATCCCGCATTGTTGGCGCGGGCGGCCGGCCCGGCCTCAGGGATGTCCCGCACAATGACACCGGGAATAGTCTGTGAACGAAGGGTGTGGCAAGGAAAGCGATGGCGCCGCGGCGAGATCATGCCCGCCCGTGTTGCCGCCGACACAGGCAGAGCCGCGGACCCGGGACCGATTCTGCGGCACCATTGCCGTCCCCGGCCCGGATACCGGGAGTGCCGGGGCCGGCCGGGAAATCCACTTGGGAGATCTGCCGTTTATTGGACTCGTTCCAGCCCAAGTTGGGGTATGGTCCCGAAGTCACCCGTCGCCGGCCCGGTGCCGGTGAGGGGGAGGTGTGCAAACGGCAAGTCACCCGATCGGACCCATGGCGCGCGAGACCGACCCAAGATCGATATCAGGACTTGAACGCGGTGAACTGGTGGACCGTGCCAGCGCTGAAGGCCTGTGGACCTGGGACCTCGCCGGAGGCCGTATCCAGTTTTCACCACGGTTCTTGGCGCTGGTCGGGCTCGATCCGGGCCGCACCGGCCATCAGGCCGAGGACTGGCTGTCGCGGGTCCACCCCGAGGACCTGATCTGGCTGCTCGCCTGCTTCGACGGCCAGGAGGAAATCCCGGGCCGGCCCTTCCATCTCGAGCATCGGCTGCGCGACGAGGCCTCGGGCTGGCGCTGGCTGGCCTGTCGCGGTGTGGCCACCCTCGGCGACGACGGCAAGCCGGTGCGGATCGCCGGCACCGTCGCCGACATCAGCGAGATGAAGGTTGCCGAGCAGCGGCTGCGTCTGGCCGAGGAGCGCTACACGCTGGCCGCGGCGGCGGCCTCCGATGGCCTTTACGACTGGGACCTGACCACCGGCAAGATCGACTATTCGCCGCGCTGGAAAGCGATTCTCGGCTTTTCGCCGCGGGAGATCGGTGATTCCCCCGAGGAATGGCTGGGGCGGGTGCTGGCCGAAGATCTGATCTGGCTCCAGGCCACGCTCGACGAGCAGGTGCGGCCGTCGGGCGCGCCGATGCAGTCGTTCCAGATCGAATACCGCATTCGCGATGCCGGCGGCCGGGTGCGCTGGATGGTTTGCCGGGGCATGACCGTCCGCGACGACGACGGCATCGCCGTGCGCATGATCGGCTCCCAGGCCGACATCACGGAACGCAAGGCCGCCGAGCAGCAACTGCGCCAGAGCGAGGAGCGGTACGCCCTGGCCGCCCGCGGCGCCCATGACGGCCTCTGGGACTGGCGCTTCGACACCGGCGAGACCTATCTCTCGCCCCGGTGCATGGAGATGCTGGGCTATGGCGAGATGCCGCTCGACAACCGGCTCGACGACTGGTACCGGCTGGTGGTTCCGGCCGATCGCCTCGGCCTCAAGACGGCGCTGCGCCAGCATCTGCGTGGCGAGACCGTCCATCTTCAGCACGAGCTGCGGATGTGCCGGGCCGACGGCGCCGTGGTCTGGTGTCTGATCCGGGGCATGGCGGTCCGCGACGGCGACGGTCATCCGGTGCGGGTCGCGGGTTCGGTCACCGACATCACCTCCCGCAAGAAGGCCGAGGTCCGGCTCCAGTACAACGCCTTTCATGATGGTCTGACCGGCCTGCCCAACCGCTCGCTGCTGGTTGACCGCATCGGACAGGCGCTCAGCCGTCTGGGCAGCGGCGGCCGGCACTTCGCCGTGATGCTGCTGGATCTCGATCGCTTCAAGACCGTCAACGACAGTCTCGGCACCGGCATGGGTGATCTGGTGCTGACCACCACCGCGGCGCGGCTGCTGCGCCAGCGTCGCGCCGGCGATACCCTGGCCCGGCTCAGCGCCGACGAGTTCGGTCTGCTGATCGAGGACATCGACGACCCGTCGGCGGCGCTGGTCGACTCGCAGCGGGCCAGCGAGGCGGTGGCGCGGCCATTCCATTTCGAAAACCGCGACGTCGTGCTGACCGCCTCGATCGGCATCGCGCTCAGCATCTCGGGTTACGAGCGCGCCGAGGACATGCTGCGCGATGCCAGCCTGGCCATGGCCCGGGCCAAGAGCGCCGGCCGGGCGCGGGTCGAGGTCTTCGACAATCGTCTGCGCGATCGCGCCCTCAGTCAGGCCCAGACGGAGTCCGAGCTGCGCCGGGCGCTGGATGAGGGCCAATTGCGGCTTTACTATCAGCCGATCATCGAATTGGAAACCGGCTGCATCGCCGGGGTTGAGGCGCTGATCCGCTGGCAGCACCCCGACCGCGGACTGGTCGCGCCGCTCGATTTCATCCCGCTGGCCGAGGAGTCGGGGCTGATCGTGCCGATCGGCCGCTGGGTGATGGAGACCGCGGCGGCCAAGCTGATGATGTGGCGCCGGCAGTTCCCGGGCAACGACCATCTCTTCGCCAGCGTCAACGTCTCGACCCATCAACTGCGTGACGACGATCTGCTGGCCCTGGTCGAGCGCGTGCTGCGCAAGACCGGAATCCCGCCTGCCGCGCTCAAGCTCGAAATCACGGAAAGCGTGATGATGTTCGAGCAGAACGAGGCCGAACCGGTGATGCGGGCGATTCAGGCGGCGGGCGTCCAGTTCTCGATCGACGATTTCGGCACCGGCTATTCCTCTCTCAGTTACCTGCACCGGGTGCCCGCCGAAACCCTCAAGATCGACAAGAGCTTTGTCCAGGCGATCGGCGATGGCCAGGAGCAGGCTGCGATCGTCGAACTGATCGCCAAGCTCGCCGACCTGCTCGGCATGCAGGTGGTGGCCGAGGGCATCGAGACCGAGGTCGAGGAGCGTTTCTTGCGCGCGCTCGGCTGCAAGTACGGCCAGGGCTACCGCTACGCCCGGCCGTTGCCGCCCGAGCGCCTGACCGATCTGCTCACGCCGGGGCTGGTGCTGTCGCCCCGCTGAGGGTCTGGCCCCGGGCCGGGTTTCGGGTCGGCTTCAGCTGTGGGGGGGGGCCTTCGTCCGGCCGCGAACCCCGCTAAAGGCGCATCTTCTCGGGCGCGGCGGCCGGGCTCGGCGGCTCTGGAGCCTTCGGCTCGCCCGGGGTCAGGCGGCGCATGATGATGTCGCCGTTGGGGGCGATCTCGGGAGGGCCGTACAGCGGCACCTGTTCGATGATCCGGCGCAACCCCTGCATCACCATATCCAGGCCCTGCAGAGCCTGCTCGCGGGGCGTCGGCAGGGCCGCCGCCGGTTCCCCGGCCCGGGCGGGCGGCGGCGCTGCGGTCGGCAGCAGGGCGGCAAGGAGCGGCAGGAGCAACAACGAGCGTTGCATGGTGGAGGTCCGGGGCGGGGGGCGGTCACTCGATCAGGGCATCGAGCATCTTTTTGACTTCGAGCACGATGGTGGCGCCGAAGCTGCTGACGTCGAAACCGTGGGCCGAGGCGATGGTCGACAACTCGCGCTCGGTGGTCGGCGCATAGTGGGCGATTTCGGCCAGCATGTCGTCAGGCAGGATGCTTTCGCGTGCGATGCCTTCGCGGGCGGCCAACCGGTCGCGCCAACTGGTCAGGGCATCCTTGATCGCGCTCTCGATCTGCTCGGATTCCTCCTTGCGGCGGGCATCCTGATGCAGCACCAGAACGTGCCAGGCGCCATTGGCATAGGCGGTGTCGATGCGTTCGATCACCACCGCGCGAAGGAAGCCGGCGATCTCGGCGGCGGCCAAATCGGGGCTGTCGTCGGGGATGACGAAGGTGCGGACTTCGGTGGTCATGGATGATCCCTGAACAATGCGCCCAACAGTGGCGGCGGTGCGGGTGGCGGCGGCCGGTCGGCTCGGCGGTCGGGAGAGGGTGGAAGGCTGCTCATCGGGCATCCGGGGAGGGGCGAGGGGGGCCGAACGATGTGGAGACGAACCCACTCTACGCCATTTGTGCCGCTCTCGCATCCCCGCTGTTGGTCCCGGGGGGCGGCTTTCCGGGTCGGGCGGAGGCCGACTCAAAAATTAGCGGGGCCGGCGCGCATCCAAGGTCAATGGGGATAACTTCAGTGACCTGTTATAAACCTGACATGGTCATGAAAGGATAATATCAATCACCTTGCACTCGAAACCGACGACCATTTAGCCTTGCACTGCAGCATTGGTGACGCCCTGTCACCAGTCTTGGCTGGACGGGCACTGGAGCAGAGAGTGACATGCGCAAGACATCTGAAAATGCCATGGCGTTTCAGGTCAGCACCGCTCCCGGCGTGACCGAGATCGCGCTCAGCGGCCGGATGACCTTTGCCGATCACGAGACTTTTCGCGAGGTGATGATGATCTTCGACCGGCCGAGCGGGCACGAGATGGTGTTCGACCTCTCGGGGCTGGAGTCGGTGGATTCCTCCGGCCTCGGCATGTTTCTGATCGCCCGCGACATTGCCGAGCGCAAGCGCCTGGAGTTCCGGCTGAAGGGTGTCCCGGACGGTGTTCGCCGGGTGATGGCGCTGGCGAAGTTCGAGCGGGTGATCGCGATCGCCGAGGAGGGCCGGGGCACTCAGGCGGTGGCGGTGAGGGTGCGGTAAGCGGCGCGGAACGCGGTTTCGAAGACCTCGCGTTCCTCCTGGCCGAAATCGAAAAAGCCGTACTGGCGCAGGACCTCGACCTCGACGAGGTCGACCGGGTGGAAATCGCCGCTCCGCAGTTTGCCGCCCGAGAGCAGGCGGTTGATCTGGCGGATGCCCGCCAGCTCGGCGTGATAGGCGCTGGTGAACCACAAATCGGTGCTGTAGTCCTGAATTTCAAAATAGTTCTGGGGCAGACGCTCGGCCCAGCGGTTGTTGAGGGGGCGCGCGATGTAGATGCGGTCGCAGCGGTGCAACTCGCTGACCACGAACTGGCGGCGATAGGTGCCGTCGATCAGGCCGTCGGGGTTGGCGTCGTCGTCAAGACCATAGAAATAGAGCCAGAGCGCGCCACGCACCGCCCGCTCGTCGACGGGCAGATATTTGGCGGTGCTGCCGATCTCACCGGTGGTGACGCCCAGAAACTCGGCTGCCGCCCGGTTGACATGAAGATATTCCCGGGCTGCCGCCGGCTGAAAGCTGTTGAACACCACCGGCACCGGGCTGGCGTTGATCACGGCGGCGGTGTGGCTCAGTTCCTCGGTCGAGCGGCGCGGCACCAGCACCTGAGCCGGCCACAGCCGGTCGAGCAGGCCGCGGGCGTCGGGGCGGTCCATCGGCTTCATCCAGCGCCGCCAGTATTCCCAGACCGCCGGGCGGAAACTGGTGGGGTCGCCGAAGGCGGCGATCCAGAGGGTGTTCATCCAGTGGAAGGGCGGCGCGAAGCGGGTGCCGAGGCGCAGATGCTCTTCGAGCCGGGGCAGCAGTGGTTTGCCCTCCAGCCAGTCGGCGACCCAGGTGATCATGCCGCCGGTGCAACTGATGATCGTCGGCTCGACGTTGAGCGCCCGCGCCGCTTCAAGAAAACCGACGCCGTGGGCGTTGAGACCGCCGAGCCCGCCCAGGGCAAACGCGACGCCGCCATCGGTCCGTGTTTTCATGGCCACTCTTCCCCAGCCTGACAGAAACCGAAGTATGCCGCCGCCGCCATCGTCGAGGCAACCCGCCCGGACGCCGCAGGGTGTCGCACCCGTAGCCCCGCCTCCCCGCGAGGCCCTTGCCCCGCCCGACCGTTTCGCAGTATGGAGTGGTCCGGTCGGCGGCGTGCCGGCGCGTGGGCCTGTAGTTCAGTGGTTAGAACCCGCCGCTCATAACGGTGTTGTCGTAGGTTCGAATCCTGCCGGGCCCACCATACCCTTACCTCAAGATCAGCGCGGCGACTCGGTGCTACTGTAGCGAGCGCACCATGTCGTCGAAAGCGCGGGAGAAGCCGTTGAGGGTGAAATCGATGTCGCGGCGGCCGGCGCGGACAAAATTGAGCCGGGCGAGGATGGTCTGGCCGTTCTTGAACTGATCGAGCAGGCGCGAGCCGACGAAGTTGGGGAACATGCACATCGCGATGGTGGCGATCTGGGTTTCGGCGCGGGGCTGGCGGTCGACGCGGAGCGCGCAATTCTGCACCAGTCCCTGGCTGGCGGTCAGAAACAGGTGATAATCATTGCCGGTCGGGATGACGCTGAGCGCGATATAGCCTTGATTCTGGCCGTCATCGACCACGCGGTAGATCAGCAGCCGGCAGGTCTTGAGATCGGTCATGCGATCAATGTCGCAACTTGAACTCCAGACGCCTTCGGCACCGAAGTCTGGGAGGGACTTGGGTTCGGCGGCGGTGGCGGGTGGGCTGATAACGCCAGTCAGCAGGGCGGCGAATACGGCTAAAAAAGTGGTCCAGCGCATCATTCTTTTCTTGCCCCCGGGTTCATCTGTCGTCTGGCGCCCATCCCGGCGTCCGTTCCTCGCGCGGAGCCTAACACGGATCAGCATCCGACGCGAGGGGGCAAGGACGGGCGTTTGGCGCCAGCGGCTTCGGTCGCGGGGCGTTGCCGGATTGCACCTTCGCCGCTCCTCACCAAACCTGTTGACAGCATCTTCTGGCGCGTTATAAACGGCGTCTTCCGCGAGCGGGCCGATCCGGGTCGCCGCGCGTTTTCTTTTGAACGGCAGTAACGACGATGTTTGCAGTGATTCGGACCGGCGGCAAGCAATACAAGGTCGCCAGCGGCGATGTCATCCGCGTGGAGCGGCTGGTCACCGAGGCCGGAGCCTCCATCGAACTCGATGAAGTGCTGATGGTCGGCGAAGGCGGGGAGATTTCGGTGGGCACGCCCCTGGTGGCGAATGCCAAGGTCACCGCCGAGGTGGTGGCCCAGGCGCGCGGGCCCAAGATCATCGTCTTCAAAAAGAAGCGCCGGCAGAATTACCGGCGCAAGAATGGCCATCGCCAGGATCTGACCATCCTGCGGATCACCGGTATCAATCAGGGGTAAGGTGCCATGGCACATAAGAAGGCAGGCGGCAGTTCACGCAACGGTCGCGATACCGCCGGGCGCCGGCTGGGCGTGAAGCGGTTCGGCGGCGAAGTCGTGCCCGCCGGCAACATCATCGTCCGTCAGCGCGGCACCAAGTTCCATCCGGGCAAGAACGTCGGCATCGGTGTCGACCATACCCTCTTCGCCCTGATCAACGGCGCCGTGTCCTTCCACGAAGGCAAGGGCGGTCGCACCTACGTTTCCGTCGTGCCGCCGCAGGTCCAGGCCGCCGCGGCAGACTGACCGTACCGGGGTCCAGGGGCCACGGGCCCCTGGCGGGGTCGTGGGGCCTTGCCCCATGAACCTTAGGCTTGCCCGACCATGAAATTCCTCGATCAAGCCAAAGTCTACCTGCGCAGCGGCGATGGCGGCGCGGGCTGTGTCAGTTTCCGGCGCGAGAAGTTCATCGAGTTCGGCGGCCCCGACGGTGGCGACGGCGGGCGCGGCGGCGACATTGTGGTCGAGGCGGTGGATGGTCTCAACACGCTGATCGACTACCGCTATCAGCAGCACTTCAAGGCCAAGCGCGGCCATCACGGGTCGGGGCGCAACCGCACCGGCGGCCATGGCGACGATATCGTGTTGCGGGTGCCGGTCGGCACCCAGATTCTTGACGATGATCAGGAGACCGTGCTCGCCGACATGACCACGGCCGGGCAGCGGCTGGTGCTGCTGAAGGGCGGTGATGGCGGCCACGGCAACCAGCACTTCAAGAGTTCGACCAACCGGGCGCCGCGCCAGTCCAGCCCCGGTTGGCCGGGAGAGGAGCGCTGGGTCTGGCTGCGCCTCAAGCTGATCGCCGATGCCGGTCTGGTCGGCCTGCCCAACGCCGGCAAATCGACCTTTCTCTCGGTGGTGTCGCGGGCGCGGCCCAAGATCGCCGACTATCCCTTCACGACGCTGGCGCCGCACCTCGGCGTGGTGACGCTGGGCGAGCACGAGTTCGTGATCGCCGACATTCCGGGCCTGATCGAGGGCGCCCACGAGGGCCATGGCCTCGGCGACCGCTTTCTCGGCCATGTCGAGCGCACCCGCGTGCTGCTGCATCTGGTCGACGGCACCCAGGACGATGTCGCCGCGGCCTACCGGGTGGTCCGCGACGAACTCGATGCCTATGGCCACGGTCTGATCGAAAAAAGCGAACTGGTCGGCCTCAACAAGTGCGACGCCCTCAGCCCCGGCGAGATTGCCGAAAAGGCGGCGGCGCTGGCCGAGGCGGCCGGACAGCCGGTGATGACCCTGTCGGGCGCCACCCGCCAGGGGGTGGAGCCGGTGCTGTTTGCGCTGATCGAGCGCATCCGGTGCGCCCGCGAGGCGGCGGAAGGCGACGATGGCGGATGAGACTCGGACCATCCCCACGGTGCGCGACGCCAAACGGCTGATCGTCAAGATCGGCTCGTCGCTGCTGGTCGACAGCCACAGCCACCGGATTCGCCGTGACTGGCTCGACGCCATGGCCGATGACGTCGCGGTTTGCCGGGCGCGTGGCCAGGAGGTGGTGATCGTGACCTCGGGCGCGGTGGCGGTCGGGCGCGAGCATCTCGGCCTTACCGGGCGGGCGCTGAGGCTGGAGGAGAAGCAGGCGGCGGCGGCGACCGGCCAGATTCGCCTCGCCCACGCCTATCAGGAGACGCTGGCCCGCCACGAGATCACGGTGGCCCAGGTGCTGCTGACCCTCGACGACACCGAGGCGCGGCGGCGCCATCTGAACGCCCGCGCCACCATCGGCACCCTGCTGCGCCTGGGCGCCGTGCCGGTGATCAACGAAAACGACACCGTCGGCACCAGCGAAATCCGCTTCGGCGACAACGACCGGCTGGCGGCCCGGGTGGCCCAGATGATCAGCGCCGACACCCTGGTGCTGTTATCGGACATCGACGGCCTTTATACCGCCGATCCGCGCCGGGAGCCGGATGCCACCCTGATTCCCGAGGTCCACGCCCTGACCCCCGAGATCGAGGCGGTGGCGGGCGAGCCGCTGGCCGGCTACGGCACCGGCGGCATGGTGACCAAGATCGCGGCGGCGCGGATCGCCATGGCCGCGGGGTGCCGGATGGTGATCGCCAAGGGCAAACGTCTGCATGCGCTGGCCGCGCTCGACCGGCCGGCGGCGGCGGGCGGGGCTCCCTGCACCTGGTTTCTGCCCTCGGCCGAGCCGCTGACCGCGCGCAAGCGCTGGATCGCCGGCCACCTCAATGTTTGCGGCGTGCTGGTGGTCGACGACGGCGCCGTTTCGGCGCTCGGGCGGGGCAAGAGCCTGCTGCCGGCCGGGGTGATGGCGGTGGAGGGCGTGTTTTCGCGCGGTGATCCGATCGCGGTCCGTGACCGGCAGGGCCGCGAAGTGGCGCGGGGGCTTTCGGCCTACGCGTCGGACGACGCTCAGCGCATCGCGGGCCGGCGTACCGGCGAGATCGAGGCGATTCTGGGCTATCGCGGTCGCGACGAAATGATCCACCGCGACGATCTGGTGCTGGCCTGAGGCCCTCCCCCGCGGGCGGGGGAGGGCATCGCGGGTCGGGTCTTGGCCCGGTCAGCTCCTGGCGATATTCAGATTCTTCATGACGCGAACCTGTTCGTTCTGTTCGGCGAGCTGGTACTTGATGACGTCGGTCTGGCTGATCAGGCCGGCGACGACGGTATCATCGACGATCGGGATGTGGCGGATGTTGAAGCGGGCCATCTGCTCCATCACCTCTTCGATGGTGTTGGTCGAGCGGCTGGTCCGGACCGAGCGGGTCATGATGTCCTGCACCTTCAGTCCCAGGCCCTTGGCGCCCAACTCGCCGACCACGCGGATGATATCACGCTCGGAAAGAATGCCGACCATTTTTCCCGCCGCGTCGACCGCCGGCAGGGCGCCGAACTTGCCGTCGCGCAAAGCCTTCGCCGCGGTGTCGATCCCGGCCGTGTCGCGGATGGTGACGACTTTCGCCCCTTTGGCTTTGAGGACGTCGGATACGTACATCGAACTGCTCCTTCGTGAGTCTGAGACCGTTGGTTTCTTGACCGTTGGTGGCTCGGCGGATTCAATGATGAGACTGCCATAAAACCCAAGTGCCGACGCTGAGTAAAGCCCTACCTTTGACCAGCGGCCGCAGGCGGCTGCGAAGGCCCGGCGGCGCCCCCGTTCGAGCTTCGATCTTGAGTCCGGGCGAGCGCTTGGGGCAGGGTGGCCGCGCCGGGCATGACGGCCCGAAAATCCGCCGGGGATGCCGCAATGACCGTTCCGCCGCCGCCGCCCGCCGCCCGGATCGCCGCCCTCGATCTTGCGCGCGGCGCCGCCATCCTGGCGATGGCCGGCTATCACGCCTGCTGGGACCTCTGTTACTTCGGCCTCGCCCGCTTCGATCTTCCGGGCGACCGGCTGTGGCTGGCGGCGCGCAGCGCCATCCTCGGGCTGTTCCTGCTGCTGGTCGGGGCCGGTCTGACCCTGGCGGCGGCACGGGGCCTGCGTTGGCGGCGGGTTGCGAGTCGGGTTGCGCTGATCGGGGGGGCGGCACTGGCCGTGACCCTGGGCAGCCGCTGGTTCGCGCCCGACGGGGTGATTTATTTCGGCGCCCTTCATCATATCGCCGTGGCTTCGGTGCTGGGGCTGGTCTTCCTGCGGCTGCCCGGTTGGGCGGTGCTGGCCGCCGCTGCGGCCTGCCTCGCGGCGCCGGCCCTGCTGGCGGCGCCGCTGTTCGATCGGGAGGGCCTGGGCTGGCTCGGCCTGATGACCACGGAGCCACGCAGCAACGACTATGTGCCGCTGCTGCCCTGGTTCGGTCTGGTGCTCGCCGGGCTGGTGCTGGCGCGGCGGCTGGAGCGGATGCCGGGGCTGGCCGGCTGGCGGCCCTCCGCGGCGGCGGCGCGCGCGCTGGGCTGGGCCGGGCGGCACAGCCTGCCGCTCTATCTCGGGCACCAGCCGCTGCTGCTGGGGGCGCTGTGGCTGGCGCTGGCGCTCGGCGTGGCCCCGGCCGGCGGCCCCGTCGCCGGAGCGAAGGCCTCCGAGCGCTTCCACGCCCAGTGCCGGGCGGCCTGCGAGCGGAGCGGTGCGACCGCCGGCCATTGCCTCGCCTACTGCCGCTGCATTGACGCCGGGATGACCGAAGAGGGCCTCTGGCCGGCCCTGCTGACCGAGCGTCTCGATCCCGCCGGGCAACTCCGGCTGACGGCGATCATCGAGGGCTGCGCCGCCCGCCGCAGGGACCGCTGATCCGGCCCCCGCCAGCCGGACTCGTTGACCCTCCGGGCAGCGGGGGACTGGCGTCGCGGGCCGGGGCGGGGTATGGAAGGCGGAGTGAATGGGAGGGATCGCCTGATGACCGACACCGACTGTCCGTGCGGCTCCGGCCGGACGCTGGAGGCCTGCTGCGCGCCGTATCTGGGCGGCACCGCGCCGGCGCCCACCGCCGAGGCCTTGATGCGGTCGCGCTACTCGGCCTTTGCCACCGGCAACATCGACTATATCGAACAGACGCTGCTGCCCGAGACCCGCGCCGATTTTGACCGCAAGCATATCACCGAGTGGGCCGGCAACAGCACCTGGCTGGGGCTGGAGGTGCGGTCGACCGAGGCCGGCGGTCCGGATGACCAGGAGGGACGGGTCGAGTTCGTCGCCCGCTTCGCGCTCAGCGGTCATCAGCATGCCCATCATGAGCAGAGCCGATTCGTCCGGCGCGATGGCCGCTGGTGGTATGTCGATGGCGACATCGTGACGCCGCGGCCGCGCACCGTGGTCAAGATCGGGCGCAACGACCCGTGCTCGTGCGGCAGCGGCAAGAAATACAAGAAGTGCTGCGGTGGAGCGGCCTGACCGATGGCCGCCGCGCCTTCGGCCTCTCTCACCCTCGGTCTGCATTATCACCGCGCCGGCCGGCTGGCTGAGGCCGAGGAGATTTATCGCGAGGTGCTGGCGGCGGAGCCGGACAATGCCGACGCCCTGCATCTTTTCGGCGTGCTCGCCCATCAGGTCGGTCAGCACGGCATCGCGCTCGAGGCGATCAGCCTCGCGATTCACCATGCTCCGGACCGCGCCGACTTTCACAGCAATCTTGGCGACGTCTACCGGACGCTGCAGCTCTACCCGGAAGCCTGGGAGGTCCTGACCCGGTCACTGGCGCTCGATGGCCGCAACGCCGCCGCCCACAACAACCTCGGGCTGGTGCTTCAGGCGCTGGGCCGGCGCGACGAGGCTGCGGCCAGCTATCAGAGGGCGCTGGAGTTGGAGCCGGTCTTTCCCGAAGCCCACAACAACCTCGGCAATGCCTGGAAGGAGCTGCGCCAGCCCGGACCGGCCGAAGCCAGCTACCGCAAGGCCCTGGCGCAGCGCCCCGGCTATCCCGAGGCCCACCACAATCTCGGCGGTCTGCTCCAGGAGACCGGGCGGCGGGCCGAGGCGGTGGCGGCGTTCACGGCGGCGCTGGCCCTGCGCCCCGACTATCCCCAGGCCCGCTTCGGCCGCGTCATGGCAGAGCTGCCGGTGATCTATCGCGATGCCGCCGAGATCGACCAGCGCCGCGCCGCCTACCGCGAGGCCCTGGTCGAGCTTGACGCCTATGTCGACCACGAGGCCGGTGATCCGGTGCGGCTGACCGAGGCCGCGGGCTCGCACCAGCCTTTTTTTCTCGCCTATCAGGGCCGGGGCGACCGCGAGCTTCAGGCGCTCTGGGGCGGAGTGGTCGGCGCGGCCATGGCCCGGCGCTTTCCGGCAGCGGAGCCCTCGCCGCCGCCGGCCGCGGGCGGGCATATCCGGGTCGGCATTGTCAGCGGCTATTTTTGCCACCATTCGGTCTGGAAGATGCCGATCCGGGGCTGGCTGTCGCAGCTCGACCGCCGCCGCTTTCGGGTTAATTGCTATCACACCCGCGCCCAGCGCGACGCCGCGACGCTGGAGGCCGAGGGGTTGGCCGACCGCTTCATCCAGGGGCCGCTGCCGCTCGAACACTGGCGGACGGTGATTCTTGCCGACGCGCCCGATGTCCTGATCTATCCCGAACTGGGCATGGATGCGGTGACGGCGCAACTGGCCGGCCAGCGGCTGGCGCGACTCCAGTGCACCTCCTGGGGCCATCCCGTGACCAGCGGCTATCCAAGCGTCGATGCGTATCTCAGCAGCGCGCTGATGGAGCCGCCGGAGGCTCAGGATCATTACACCGAGCGGCTGGTGCGGCTGCCCGGGCTCTCGGTCTATTATGAGCCGGTAGCGGTGTCGTCGGTGGCCTCCCTGCGGGGCGAGTTCGGTTTGCGGCCGGGGGCGGTGGTGTACTGGTCGGGCCAGTCGCTCTACAAATATCTGCCCCAATACGACGAGGTCTTTGCCCGCATCGCCGGGGCGGTCGGCGATTGCCAGTTTGTCTTCATCGACTATGGCTGGGGCGGAGTGGTCAATGAGGTGTTCCGCGGCCGTTTGCGGCGTGCCTTCGCCGCTCTCGGCCTTGAGAGCGACGACTATTGTGTCTTCCTGCCGCCGCTCGGTCTCGACCGTTTCGTCGCGGTGATCGGCCTCTGCGACGTTGTCCTCGACAGCATCGGCTGGTCGGGCTGCAACTCGACTCTGGAAAGCCTGACGCACGACCTGCCGATCGTGACCTTGCCCGGGGCGCTGATGCGGGGGCGGCACAGCATGGCGATCCTGACCATGATAGGGGTTGCCGAGACCATCGCCGCCAGCCTCGACGATTATGTCGGTCTTGCGGTCCGGCTGGCCCGCGATCCCGGCTGGCGCGCCGGCATCCGCAGCCGGATCGCGGAGCGCAAGCACCGGGTCTATCGCGACCGCAGCTGCATCGAGGCGCTCGAGGCCTTTTTGGAGCAGAGCGTCCGGGGTTGATCGGTCGCGCTCATGTCAGCGGCCGGCGGACCTCGTAGACGTCTTCATCCGGAATCATGCGCGCGGTGAAGCCGAGCCGGCGCATCAGGCGCATCATGTCGCGGTTGTCGCTCAGCACCTGCCCGATGATTTGAGCGGTGCCGCGGTCGGCGCAGTAGCGGCACATCTTTTCCATCAGCTGCCGGCCCAACCCCTGGCCCTTGAGGTCGGAGCGGATCACCAGCGAGAATTCGGCGGCGCTGTTGTCGGGCTCGGTGATGGTGCGGACGACGCCGAGGGTCTCCATCTCGCCGTCCGGACCCGGGGCGCAGGCGACGAAGGCCATCTCGCGATCGTAGTCGATCTGGGTCAGGCGCGCCATCTGGGTGTGCTCGAGCTGGCGCACGAAGCCGAAGAAGCGGTAGCGGATGTCCTCGGGGGTCAGGCGGGCGATCAATTCGTGATGGGCCGGCTCGTCCTCGGGGCGGATTGGCCGGGCCATGACTTCGGTGCCGTTGCGCAGGATCAGGGTTTCCTCGAGGTCCTGGGGGTAGGGGCGGATGGCGAGCCGGCGCCGGTCCTCGCCGCTCATCGCCTCGACCCTGAGCCGGACTCCGAAGGCGCGCAGGCTGCCGGCCTCGGCCTGGACCGGGTTGAGATCGAGGTCGACGATCTCGGGGACATCAATGATCAGCTGGGAAATCCGGATCAGGGCCCGCTTGAGCGCCGCCTGCTCGGGGGCGACCCGCTCGCCGCCGGCCGAAAGGGTGCGATAGACCCGGGTCCGCATCATCAGTTCGCGGGCCAGCGGCGGATTGAGCGGCGGCAGGCCGACCGCGGTGTCGCGGCTAACCAGCGCCGCCTCGCCGCCCTCGCCGAAGAGGATCACGGGGCCGAACACGGCATCGGTGGTGATGCCAAGGATCAGTTGGCGCCCCGGTCCCGGGGGCTGGCCGACCGTGACCAGGATGCCGTAGGCCCCGAGGATGCGGATCGCCTCGGCGTCGGTCAGCAGTTCGCGGCCTTCGGCCAGGGCGATGGCGACCACGGCGCGGGCGTCGGCGGTGTCGGGGCTGAAATCGGTCGGGGTCGAGGGCGGGGTCTCGATCAGCATCGCCTGATTGCGCCGGTGATGGACGACCTGGAGGAAGGCGCGCGCCGCCCGGGCCGGGGTGTCATAGGTCGGGATGCCGGCGCCGACGAAGAGCTTGCGCGCCCGCGCCGCGGTCTCGTCGCCGACCCAGCTGGTGACGACGTTGCCTCCGACCTTGCCCACGGTGTGGAGCACCGCCGCCGCGGTCTCCTCGGGCGAAACCACGCCGGACGGGGCATGGATGACCAGGATCCGGTCGACGGTGTCGTCTTCGAGCAGAATCTTGAGCGCGGCGGCATAGCGGCTGCCGTCGCCATCGACCAGGATGTCGACCGGGTTGGTGCGCGACCAGGCGAAGGGCAGGGCGCGGTCGAGTTTCTCGATCGTCGCGGCGGGCAGCGCCACCAGTTCGCCCTGGGCGGTCAGCACCTCGTCGCGGGCGATGGTGGCCAGGGTGGCGCTGTTGGTCAGGATGGTCAGGCGCTCGTGGCGCAGCGGCTTGGCCACCGCCAGGGTATCGACGGCGCCGAACAGCTCATCGAGGTAGGGCACCCGGAGCACGCCGGCGCGCCGGAGCGCGGCATCGGCGACATCGTCGGGGCTGGCCAGGGTGGCGGTGGCCGAGGTTGGAAAGGCCGGCGGCGGCGTGATGTGCGGGCGCTTGATGCACAGCACGGGCTTGCTGCGCGCGGCCGAGCGCAGCGCCGAGAGGAAGTTGCCGCGGTGGCTGAAATCTTCGAGGAAGAGCAGGATGGCCCGGGTCTGGGGGTCCTGGGCCAGATAGTCGACGGCGTCGTCGAAGCCGATGTTGGCGCAGTCGCCCAGGGAGAGGAAGGCAGAAAAGCCGATGTGTTTAGGCCGCGCCCAGTCCAGCACCGTCGAGGCCATGCCGGCGGAGCGGCAGACGAAGCCGAGTTTGCCGGGCAGGGCGTCGACGTGGGAAAAGCTGGCATTGAGGCGGTTTCCCGGGACCAGCAGGCCGAGGCAGTTCGGTCCCAGAAGATGGACCCCGGCCTCGCAGGCCGCGGTGCGGATGCCGTCGAGCAGCGCCGGCCCATGGCTCTGGTAGCTGTGGCCGTAGCCGCCGGTAATGGCCACCGCGGCCCGCACGCCGCGTGCGCCGAGGGCCCGGATCTGCGCTGCCACGGTCTCGGACGGGCTGCAGATCACCGCCAGATCGGGCACCAGCGGCAGGCTGGCCACGTCGGGATAGCAGAGCACGCCGGCAACGTGGGTGCGGCCGGGATTGACCGGCATGATCGGCCCGTCGAAATCGCCGGCCAGAAGATTGCGCATCACCACCGCCCCGGCGCGGCGCGGCTTGGCCGAGGCCCCGATCACCGCGATCGAGCGCGGCTGAAACAGGCGCTGCAGATGGTGGACGCTCATGGCGCCGCCCGGGCGTCTGCGCGGGCCCGGATCAGCGGCGCGTAGCGCAGATCTTCGCGAAGGATGTGGTTCGACAGCCAGGTCGAGAGGAAGTCGAGGATGTCGCCCGAGAGCCGGCCCGAAAAGCCGTTGAAAAAGCGCTCCCGCAGTGCCAGCACCTGGCGCGACAGCGAGATGTGGCAGCCCATGTGCGCGGCGAGATCCGGATAGCCGAGCCGTTCCAGAAGGTCCTCCTCGCGGGCGAAATGCTGCATGGTGTACTGGATCAGCTCGTCGATCACGAACTCGGCCGAGGCGCGGTCGTTGCAGGCATCGGCGGTGGCCAGCTGGTTGATGAGGTCGATCAGCATCTGGTGGTCGTTGTCGATGTCGGCATCGCCGACGCTCATCTCGTCGGACCAGCAGATGAGCGACCGGCCGGCGCGGTTCGAGAGGACATAAAGGAAGGCGTCGACCACCGTGGGGTCGAACTGGCCGCCGCTGCGCTCGACGATGTAGGCGATGGCATCCTGGACCGGCCAGGCCTTCTTGTAGGGCCGGCGCGAGGTCAGGGCATCAAAGACGTCGGCCACGGCGACGATCCGCGCGGACAGCGGAATCTCGCGGCCCTTGAGGCGGTGGGGATAGCCCGAGCCGTCATAGGCCTCGTGATGGCCGGTGGCGATCTCCCAGCCCAGGGTCAGGTAGCAGCAATTGCCCGAGACCACCTTGCGCGCCTTTTCCAGGGTGCGGCCGCCCAGCAGGGTGTGGGTTTCCATCACCGTGCGCTCCTGGGGGTCGAGCCGGCCCTTCTTTTTCAGGATTTCGTCGGGGATGCCGACCTTGCCGAGATCGTGCAGCATCGAGGCCAGCCCGACCTGCTCGACGAACAGCGGATCGCCGAGGTCGGGGTGGCTCCGCCGCTCCAGCTCGCGCGCGATCTCGCCGGTCAGACGCGCCACCCGCAGCACATGCTCGCCGGTGTCGGTGTCGCGGTTCTCCGCGAGGTCGGCCAGCGCCACCACCGTCGCCTTGTTGGAGCGGCGCAGTTCCTCCATCAGATAGACGTTGTCGAGGGCTGCGGTCATAATCGTGACAAAGACCTGAACCAGCGCGGCCAGGGATTCGCTGGCCTGGACCGCGACCGGGAGCAGCACCGCTCCCGACCAGCGGCCCGGGACCTGGATCGAGAGCACGATGTGGTCGCCGGCGAAGGTATGACGGCGGCTGATGGTTGCGGCCTCGACCGCCGCGGCCTCGTCCGGGGCCAGCGCCGCGCTGACCGGCAGCCCGGTCGCCCCGGCAAACCGGCCGCAACCCGCGACCACCGAGATTTCCGGCGTGAGAGTGACGTGGTTGGTCTGGCGGACGCAGAACACCGCGCCGGTGGCCGTGCCGGTGCTGGCTTCGATCACCGCCACCGCCTGCTTCAGCACATAGTCGAGAAACTGGTGCATCAGGTTGGAGCGGAACATGCCGGCGGCGGACTCGGCGATCTTGTGCAGGGCGTGATTGTTGGCTTCGACGGTGCGGATGTCGCGATAGGACCGGAGCGCGGTGATCGTGCACACGGTCAGCCGCTCGTGGGTGAGTTCGGTCTTGGCCCGGTAGTCGTTGATGTCGAAATCGACGATCACCTGCTGTTCGGGGGCGCTGCCCGGCTGGCCGGTGCGCAGAATGATACGCACGGCGCTGTTGCCCAGGGTTTCGCGGACATGGCGGACAAAGCGCAGCCCGGCATCCTCGGTCTCCATCACCACGTCGAGCAGGATCAGCGCGATGTCCCGGCGCGCGCCCAGAATGTCGCGGGCCTCGGCGGCGGAAAAGGCGCTGATCAGATCGACCGGGCGCTCCTCGAAGCAGAAACGGCGCAGCGACAGCCGGGTCACGGCGTGGACTTCGGGGTCGTCATCGACGATCAGGATGTGCCAGGGTTCGAGGGCCGCCGTCCGCCGATCGGACGTCTCCTCCTCATCCTCGGTGATCAGGAAATCGCTGTCATCGGTCATGGCCGTCTGGTCGCCATGAGCCGGGGGGAGAGCATTCGAGGCGAGCGGTACTGCGTTTGCATCAACCGGTCTTCCGAAGCGCGGGGCACGGATCAGAACGATCAGCCGTCGCCGATCATACTGCCGGGCTGATGGTCCCCGCCATCTTTTATCCGTCTCCGACATCCCTGACCCTCGAAGCTGCCGGCTTCGGCTGTCGCCTTTGCCTCCCGGACCACCGGTTGCCCGCAATCGTGGTGCTCGAGAATTCAGGGGTTGTGGGCGGAGCGCCGTCCGGTCCCGACTCGGAGCCGGTCCTGCCCGATGTCGGGAGCGGGTTCCCCACAAGCGCCCTTCACGGCGGGCCGGGCTTGCCGTAAACTTCTGCCAACCCAGGGAGAATGATCATGAAGAGGCTGGTTTGGAAACTGGTGGCGGCGCTGGCGGTGATCGCCCCTCATTTTGCGGCAGCGCCGGCAGCCGCCGATGCCGGTGTTTCGGTCTGGATCGGTGACGGCTGTTGTTCTCCCCACCGCCATCATCACCATCCGGGCTGGGGGCGGCCGGTGGTTGTCATGCCGCCGCCGGTGATGATGTACGGCGCGCCGCCGCCGGTGGTCTATGGCGTGCCGCCGGGGCCGGTTTCGGCGCCGCCGCTCTCTTCCGGCTTCATCGATTCCGCCGGCCGGACCTGCCGCGAATACCAGAGCACGGTGACGGTGGGCGGGCAGCGCCAGAAGTCCTACGGCACCGCCTGTCTGGCCGCCGACGGCTCGTGGCGGATCATGAACTGACGGCGTTGGCGGCGCGGCGGCCCGGCCGGAGGGCTCAGGGATCGCGGGGCTGGTGCTCGGGTACCATGCGCTGGGTCCACGCGAAGGCGTGATCCATCATGTCGCGGGCCCGGGTCCGGGTTTCCGGACCGCCGCCGCCATGGATGGTGAGCAGGACGACGCCGGCGCGGATCAGGCCCTCGGCGAGGGCGACGTCATCGAAGCGACCGCCCCGGCTCATCAGGTCGAGATGATTGAGCACCTTGGCGAAATCGGCGTCGCTCAGGGACACCGGGCTGTCATCCGCGGCGTCGGTCGAAGACACAGTCATGACATCGGCTCACTGAGGGCTGGCGGGGCGCGAAAAACTATGATGAGCCCCGATCGTGCTCTCCAGCGCGGTCCCGGTCAAGTCGGCCAGCATGAGATCGACCGATTCCAGCACGGCGCCGGCAAGGTCGGCCCCCCGCAGGCTGGCGTAGCGCAGACAGGCGGCGGTCAGATCGGCATCGCGCAGGTTGGCTCCGTCGAGCGTCGCCTCGGTGAAGTCCGCGCCCTCGAGCACCGTGCCGCTGAGGTTGGCGGCGCTGAGATCCGCCCGCGGGAACCGGGCGCCGACCAGGGTCGCGCCGCTGAGATCGGTGCGCAGGCTGAAGAAGAGGTCGCCGGGACCGCCGCTGTGCTGCGGCGGTTGGAGGCCGCAGCGCAGATCGGCCTCGATGAAAACGGCGTGGCTGATCCGGGCACCGCGGAGGCGGGCGCCGCGCAGATCCGCCCGGCGAAACTGGCTGTGCTCCAGATTGGCGCCGCGCAGATCGGCGGCAAAGAGGTTGGCCCGGTTGAGATTGGTCCCGACCAGGGTCGCTCCGGCGAGACAGCAGCCGCCGAGGTCGGCCTCGGACAGAGTCCGTCCGGAGAGGTCAAGACACGAGAGGTCGGTCTGCCTCAGGCAGGCCCGGCGGCCGCCGGCGCGCCCCAGCAGCCAGATATCGTGGACGTCGAGAATCCGGTCGAGGTCGCCCTGGGTCAGGGACGGGCTGCCCTTCCCCGGGCGATCGAATGATGTCTGAGACGGCGCCTTGGTCACTGGGGAACGCTCCGCTTGATCGATCGCTGTCCTGAAAATCCCCCCGGTCGGCTTTTCCGCCCGCCGGCTGGCCGGGTGGGAACGAGTCGGCCCGGATCGTCCGAGTGGCCCTTCGTAACCAGCAGCCCGATTGTGGTAACCCGACGCCGGTTCCATCAACGAAGCTCCAACCTTTATCTTAAGAGTCCAGGAAGCCGCAGATATCACCCTAAACAAAATAGGGGACTCTTTCGTGATTGTCAATGATTGCCAAAAAGGTATACGGATGATGATAATTGTATCTAACAATATATCGTCAAATTGTTTAAATTAACTATAGCGGTGATTGTTATGGTTAATCCCTTTGCTGTATAATTAATTCACTTTGGCCGCTTTCTCCTGATCGTCTCCCCGGTCGGCTGACCTGGCAGCCGCGGGTCCGGAGGGCCGTTCAGGGAGGCCAGAGTCGGGGTGAACGAAAGGCGAAAAGATCATTAACCATATTATTATTCAAAATGGTTAATGGCTGCGCCGAAGCCAATCGCCGGCACGGCAACCAACCCGGAGCGGCCAATGTTGCGGTGATCTTCGGTCACTTTGCTGCGGCCGTGGTGTCCGGCGCCAAGGGCTCGGCCATGACCGAAAAATATTGGCCGAAGCCGGAAAAAGATTGCAGCTCGAACGAGTGAATTCGCCGTTGTTACGAGCGGTCGCGCGGTGTTGATGATCTGATCGGGGGGCGTCACGGTCTCTGCGTTGAGGCCGGAGTCAAATCTTGTCGTCTTCTTGATCTATAAAGGGAAGGCCAGGGTGTAATCTAATAATGTCCAGGCGAGTTCAATGACGATCTGATCCGGCAGCCCCGCCGGTCTAGGCCAGCACAGAAAAAAAGGTCGACTGGACGAAGCAAAACGGATACCGTGAAACCGGCAAATACGATGCTCCGCGTCGGATGGGGTCGCTGAGGGCAGAGCATTGCTCTTCCAGGGGTTGCAGGAATTTCGGAAGGGCCGAACTATGGGCGGCGGTAATGGGTAAGGCGCTGAAGGACGTTGGGGTGGCAAACCGCGATCGCTTTGTCGGATTTGCCTTCGCGGCGGCGCATTTGCTGCTTGAGACCGACAATGCCGGTGTCATCACCTTTGCCGCGGGGGCTCGCTGCGGTCTGGTTCCCGGGGCGCTGAGCGATCTGGTCGGGCGCAGCCTGTTCGAATTCTGCCCGCTTGAAGAGCATTCGTTGCTGCGGATCCTGTTTCAGCGCCTGATCCAGAAGGGCAAGCTTGATCTCACCCACATCGTTCTGCGCTCGCTCGACGGCAACAAATTCTCGGCCTTTTTCGGCGCCTGCCGTCTGCCCAATCACCCCGACCGCTGCTTTCTCTCGGTGAGCATCCGCGGGCAGGCGGTGGGGCGGCTTTCCGGGCACCGGGTTCCCGACCTCGAGGCTTTCCTGCCGGTGCTCGAAAGCCGGCTCAATACCGCGAGTGCCACGGAAATTTCCCAGGCGCTGTCGATGATTCTGATCGAGGGCCTGCCCGATACCAAGAATAACCAAAAGCTTCGGGAACTGGTGGAAGCCTATTTTCTGTCGATTTCGACCGACGGCGACAGCGCGGTCCGGCTGGCCGACGATTATTACGCGGTTCTTCACAGTGATGAAGGAGCGCTTGAGGACATCCAGCGCGACATCAACCAGTTGCTGTCCGACAACAGCGGCGGCGATCCCGTGCCCTCGACCCAGATGTGGCGGGTCAATATCGGCAAGACCGAGTTGCAGATCGCCGATGTCGCCCGCGCCGTCGCCTTCACGCTGAAGAAATTCGCCAGCGATAACCCGCGGACGATCAAGATCACCAATATCGACACCGCGGTCGAAGACCTGTTGCAGTCGACGGTGTCCCGGGTGTCCGAGGTCCGGCGGACCCTGGAGAAGAAGAATTTCCGTCTGGTGTTCCAGCCGATCGTGCGGCTGACCTCGGGCCAGATCCATCACGTCGAGGCGTTGATGCGGGTGGGTGACAGCGCCTCTCCGGCCGAGTTTGTCGCCTTTGCCGAGGGCATCGGCCTGAACTCGGACCTTGATCTGATGGTGCTGCAATCGGTGCTCGATCTGCTGCTCTCGGCCCAGAACCGAAAGATCAATGTGCCTGATGTCGCGGTCAATATTTCAGCGGCCTCGCTTTCGAGCCGGCTGTTTCTGGAGCAACTGGAGCAAATTCTGCGGCCCTACGGCGAGATGCCGCGCAAGCTGCTGATCGACATCACCGACATCTCCGATGTCAATGATCTCAGCCTGTTGAAGGCCGGGCTGGTGCGGTTGCGCAAGATGGGCATCCGACGCTGCCTCGACGACGTCGGGGGCGGCACCTCCTCCTTCATGTCGCTCAACGAACTCCATGTCGATTTCGCCAAGCTCGACGGCGATCTGGTCGGCCACGCCATGAAGGACGTCAAGGGCCGGACGATCCTGCAATCGATCATCCAGATCTGCGGCCATCTCGGCACCATGGTGATCGCCGAAAAGGTCGAGAGCGACGATCAGCGCATCTTTTTGCGCAATGTCGGCGTGCCGCTCGGCCAAGGCTACCTGCTCGGCCGGCCGGCGCCCGACCTGCCGATCCTCGACCCTCCGGCCAAGCCCCGCTCCTGACCCGGGCGGTATCCCGGGTGCGTCGTGGGCAGTGTCAGGCGCTGGTGTCGACGACCCGGCCGCGGTTGGGGTCGCTGGAGGCGGGCTTGACGGTGTTCATCGCCATGGTCGCCACTTCGAGGTCGACCTTGGCCTGACGCTTGACCGCTGAGAGGCTTACCGCCTGCTGGTCGGCGCCCTGCCGCACGGCGAGGGCAGACGCGACGTCTCCTGAGATGTCCATGGCAGTTTCTCCGCCAGTATGAAGCCAACCCCTTCATGATGCCCGCGCCCGGCGCCGGCGGCAACCGAAATCGGTGCGCCGCCGGCGCCGGTGCCGGATGCCGGGGCGCTCAGACGCTGAAGCTCTCGCCGCAGCCGCAGCGGCCGGTTTCGTTGGGATTGCGGAAGACGAAGCCGGCTTTCATCGCATCTTCGACATAATCCATTTCGGTGCCGACCAGAAACATCACCGCCGAGGGCTCGACCAGCAGCTTGATGCCCTGGGCTTCGACGATTTCTTCGAGCGGCTTGATCTCTTCGGCGTATTCGAGGTTGTAGCTGAGGCCGGAGCAGCCGCGCGACTTGACGCCGATGCGCAAGCCGAGCGCCGGCGGGTCGCGCTTGGCCATGATTTCCCGGACACGGGCGGCGGCGGCTTCGGTAATCTTCATCACATGCGGTTGGGCCATGGCGGGGTGGTCTCCACTTTTCTAATAGAACATATCCAATTGCACCTTGGCCTCGTCGGTCATCAGGCCGGGGTTCCAGGGCGGCTCCCAGACCAGTTCGACGGTGCACCGGGTCACGACGTCGATCGACATCACGACGGTGTGGACCGAGTTCGGCAACTCTTCAGCCACCGGACAGTTGGGGCTGGTCAGGGTCATCTTGATGGCGACGACGCCGTCGGCGCTGGCTTCGACGCCGTAGACCAGACCGAGTTCCCAGATGTTGACCGGGATTTCGGGGTCGTAAACCATCCGCAGCACCTCGACCACGCGCTCGTACAGCAGGTCTTCGGGCTTCTTGTCCGCGGTCTGCTCTGAGACCAGAAGGGTATCGTCCATGGCTGCCTCGGTTATTCGGTGGACGCCTTGAGGCCGCCGGTCATGGCGGCGGCCAGGGTGTGCCAGGCCAGAGTCGCGCACTTCACCCGCACCGGAAACTCGCGCACCCCGGCGAGCACGGCCAGGCGGTCGAGCGCGTCCTCGTCGACCGGGCCATGGGCGTGGGGATCGGCATCCTCCTTGGTGCACATGTCGTGAAAACACTCGAAGAGGGCGCGGGCCTCGGCCTCGCTTTTGCCCTTGATCACTTCGGTCATCAGCGAGGCCGAGGCGGTCGAAATGGCGCAGCCGCGACCCTCGAAGGCGACATCCTCAATGATGCCGTCGTCACTGAGGCGCATATAGACGGTGATGCGGTCGCCGCAGAGCGGATTGTCGCCGCGCGCCTCGTGACTGGCGTCGGGCGGGTGGCGGTGGTTGCGCGGATGCTTACCGTGATCGAGGATCACTTCCTGGTAAAGATCGCGCAGATCGCCGAACGGGTCCTGGACCATCAGCGGAAGAACTCCTTGACTGCCTGCACCGCGTCGACCAGGGCGTCGGCCTCGGCGATGGTGTTGTAAAGACCGAAGGAGGCCCGGCAGGTCGCCTCGAGCCCGAAGCGTTCCATCAGCGGTTCGGCGCAATGGCGGCCGACTCGCAGCGCCACGCCCATCTGATCGGCGAGCATGCCGATGTCGTGGGGGTGGATGCCGTCGATGACGAAGGAGACGATCGCCGCCTTGCCCGGAGCGGTGCCGATCAGGCGGACACCGTCGATGTCGGCGAGCCGGTTTGCCGCCCGCTCCAGCAGCGTGTGCTCGTGAGCCCCGACATTGGCCAGCCCGAGCGTCCGCACATAGTCGATGGCGGCGCCGAGGCCGATCCCCTCGATGATTGGCGGTGTGCCGGCCTCGAAGCGGTAAGGCGGCTCGCGATAGCTGGTGCCGGAGAAACTGACCGCCGCGATCATGTCGCCGCCACCCTGATAGGGCGGCATGCTCTCCAGCAGTGCCTTGCGGCCGTAGAGCACGCCGATCCCGGTCGGGCCATAGAGTTTGTGGCCGGTGAAGGCATAGAAATCGGCGCCGAGCGCCTGGACGTCGACCGGCATGTGCGGCACGGCCTGGGAGCCATCGATCATCACCGGAATGCCGCGGTCGTGGGCAAGGCGTACGATTTCGGCGGCGGGGGTGACGGTGCCCAGCACATTCGAGCCATGGGTGACCGAGACCAGCCGGGTTTTCGGCCCGAGCAGCGCCGCGTAGGCGTCGAGGTCGAGCGCGCCGCGATCGTCGCAGGGGATGACCCTGATCGCGAAGCCCCGTTCGGCCTGGAGCAGTTGCCAGGGTACGATGTTGGCGTGATGCTCCAGCACCGAGAGCACGATCTCGTCGCCCGGGCCGAGGAATTTCCGACCCCAGGTCGCGGCCACCAGATTGAAGGATTCGGTGGCGTTGCGGGTGAAGACGATCTCCTCGCGCGAGCCGGCGTTGAGCAGCATCCGCACCTTGTCGCGCACCGCCTCGTAGGCGTCGGTGGTCTGCTGGCTGAGGTAGTGCACGCCCCGATGAACATTCGAATATTCCAGCGCCATGCAGCGGGTCATGGCGTCGATCACCGCGCGCGGCTTCTGGGCGCTGGCGGCGTTGTCGAGATAGACCAGCGGCTTGCCCAGCCGGCCCGGGCGCTCATGAACCAGCCGCTTCAGGATCGGGAAATCCTCTCGGACGATCTCGACATCATAGGGCTCGGCCGGCAGACCCTTGTGAGGCGGCTGGGGGCGGCAGCGGGGATCGGTGGCGGTGGTATCGGGCATCTTTTGCGTTCCCCCTTATGAACCGGCCCGGAGCCAGGCGCTGGCGAGCCCCTCGAAGGCCTCGCGCACCGGTTCGGACGAGATTTCCGCGATCGCCTCTCCGACATAGGCGCCGATCAGCAGCGCCCGGGCGCCGTCCAGGTCGATGCCGCGGGCACGGAGATAAAAGAGGGCGTCATCATCGAGGTCGCCCGCCGTGGCGCCGTGGCTGCACTTGACGTCGTCGGCATGGATTTCCAGCTCCGGCTTGGCGTCGATGCGGGCGTCGTCGGAGAGCAGCAGGGCGCGGCTGAGCTGGTGGGCATCGGTTTTCTGGGCATCGGGCCGCACCAGCACCTTGCCCTGAAACACGCCATGGCCCTTTTCGTCGATCACGCCCTTGAACAGCTGCCGGCTGGCGCCGCCGGGCCGGGCATGGTCGATCACCGTGGTGGTGTCGCAGAGTTGCTCGCCGCGCACCAGATACGCGCCGCTGAGCCGGGCCTCGGCGCCGGTGCCGGCCAGCACCAGCCGGACCTCATTGCGCGACAGCCGGGCGCCCAGGCTGAGGAGAAAGCCCTCGTAGCAGGCCTCCCGTTCCAGCCGGCCGTTGACCGTGGCGAGGTGAAAGGCGGCGGCGTTCTCGCGCTGGACCTTGTAATGGTTGAGCCGGGCGCCGGTGTCGAGGAAGAGTTCGCTCACGCCGTTGGCGAAGGTTGGGGCGCCGTCGCCGCGGCTGAGATGGTGCTCGATCAGCGTCGCCTCGGCCCCCGCCGCCATCACCACCAGCAGCCGCGGATGCCAGGCCAGCGGCTCGGTGCCGCCGGCGCCGATCAGCACCAGTTCGACCGGGGCTTCAAGCCGGACGCCCTTGGGCACATAGAGGACGGCGCCATCCGTGAGGTGAGCGGTGTTGAGGGCCAGCGGACCATGGCTGGCATCGTCGGCCAGGGTGCCGAGGTGAGCTTCGAGCAACGCCGGATGGCTGACGAGAGCGTCGGCGAGGCTGCCGGCAAAGGCGCCTTCGGCCAGGGCTCCGGCCGAAGACAGGGCGGCGCGGAAGCAGCCATTGACGAACACCAGCCGGTGCGAGGCGGTGACCGAGGGCAGGGCGTCGATCGCGACTCCGGCCGAGGCGGCGTCGGCCGGCCGGAACGGCGTCCGCTCGAGCGCGGCGAGACTGGTGAAGCGCCACGCCTCCTGCCGGGTCTTGGGCAGACCCAGTTCGGCGAAGCGGGTGCGGCCGTGGGAGCGCAGGGTGTCGAGCCAGGTCATGTCAGGCCGCCTCGTTGACGCCGAATTCGGCATAGCCGCGGGCTTCGAGTTCGAGCGCCAGTTCCTTGCCGCCCGAGCGCTGAATCCGCCCGAAGGCCAGGACGTGGACGTGGTCGGGCACGATGTAGGAAAGCAGGCGCTGATAATGGGTGATCACCAGCATCGCCCGCTCGGGGCCGCGCAGGGAATTGACGCCGTCGGCGACGATGCGCAGGGCGTCGATATCAAGGCCGCTGTCGGTCTCGTCGAGGATGGTCAGGCGCGGGTCGAGCAGGGCCATCTGGAGGATGTCGTTGCGCTTCTTCTCGCCGCCCGAAAAGCCGACATTGACCGAGCGTTTCAGCATCTCGTCGGTCATGCCCAATTGCTTGCACTTGGTCCGGGCCAGCTTGAGGAACTGCATGGCGTCAAGCTCGGCCTCGCCGCGCTGGCGGCGCACCGCGTTGAGCGCGGTCTTGAGGAAGGTCGAGTTGGAGACGCCCGGGATTTCCACCGGATACTGAAAGGCCAGGAAGACGCCAAGCGCCGCCCGCCGTTCGGGCGGCAGCGCCAGCAGATCCTCGCCCTGGTAGGTCACGGAGCCACCGGTGACGGTGTAGCCCTCGCGCCCGGCCAGAATATAGGAGAGGGTGCTCTTGCCCGAGCCGTTGGGCCCCATGATGGCATGGACCTCGCCGGCCTTGATCGAGAGATCGATGCCCTTGAGGATCGGCCGGTCACCGACGGAGGCGTGCAGGTTTGAAATTTCGAGCATCAGGACAGACTCCGGGCAGGTCAGGCGGTTTGGTCGGGGGTGGGGGGCAGCCCGTCTTCGTCCAGCACCTGGGCGTCCAGATGCCACGGACAGTCGGCGGGCCGGCGGGCGAGAGGCAGGCTCAGAGCGGCGGCGGGCCGTTTGCGGGCTCTGGTCCAGCTGACCGCGAGGTTTTCCCAGTCCAGGTCGATGTTGACCCGCTCGGCCGCGGCGCTTTTCAGCCGGGCGGCCTGATCCTGGGGCCAGGCGTAGAAATCGGACTCGTAAAGGGTGGCCATGATCTGTTTCCTAACCCACGCTGCCCTCGAGGCTGATGCCGACCAGTTTTTGCGCTTCGACCGCGAATTCCATCGGCAGCTCCTTTAAAACTTCGCGACAAAAGCCGTTGACGATCAGGGAAACCGCGTCTTCGGGCGTCAGGCCGCGCTGGCGGCAATAAAAGAGCTGTTCCTCGCTGATCTTGGCGGTGGTTGCCTCGTGTTCGATCTTGGCCGTCTTGTTGCGGCTCTCGATATAGGGCACGGTGTGGGCGCCGCAGGTGTCGCCGATCAGCAGGCTGTCGCACTGGGTGTGGTTGCGGGCGCCGACCGCCTTGGGCAGGATTTTGACCAGACCGCGATACGTGCTCTGGGCGCGGCCGGCCGAGATACCCTTGGCCACGATCGTAGAGCGGGTATTGCGGCCGATGTGGATCATCTTGGTGCCGGTGTCGGCCTGCTGACAGTTGTTGGTGATGGCCACTGAATAGAACTCGCCGACAGAATTGTCGCCCTGGAGGATGCAACTGGGGTACTTCCAGGTGATCGCCGAGCCGGTCTCGACCTGGGTCCAGGAAATCTTGGAGTTGACCCCGCGGCAGGCGCCGCGCTTGGTCACAAAATTATAGATGCCGCCGAGGCCGTTCTCGTCGCCCGGATACCAGTTCTGCACCGTCGAATACTTGATCTGGGCGTTGTCGTGGGCGACCAGTTCGACCACCGCCGCATGAAGCTGGTTTTCATCACGCTTGGGCGCGGTGCAACCTTCGAGGTAGCTGACATAGCTGTCGGCGTCGGCGATGATCAGGGTGCGCTCGAACTGGCCGGTATTGGCGGCGTTGATCCGGAAGTAGGTCGAGAGTTCCATCGGGCAGCGCACGCCCTTGGGGATGTAGACAAAGGAACCGTCGGTAAACACCGCCGAGTTGAGAGTGGCAAAGAAGTTATCGGAGTAGGGAACGACACTGCCCAGATAGGCCTGGACCAACTCGGGATGATTCAGGACCGCCTCCGAGATCGGGCAGAAAATGATGCCCTTTTCATGAAGCTTGGCCTTGAAGGTCGTGGCCACCGACACGCTGTCGAACACCGCGTCGACCGCGATCGTCGGTTCAACCCCGGCCAGCAGTTCCTGCTCCTTGATCGGGATTCCCAGCTTTTCGTAGGTGCGCAGCAACTCAGGGTCGACCTCGTCGAGGCTCTTTTTCAGCGGCGTCGTCTTGGGCGCCGAATAATAATGGGCCTCCTGATACTGGATCGGCGGATAGTGCACCCGGGCCCAGGCCGGTTCTTCCAGGGTCAGCCAGTGGCGGAAGGCCTTGAGCCGCCACTCCAGCAGCCATTCCGGCTCAGCCTTTTTGGCCGAAATGAAGCGTATCGTGTCCTCATTCAGGCCCTTGGGCGCGGTGTCGGCCTCGATATCGGTGACGAAACCGTATTTATACTTCTGGTCGGTGAAGCTTTTCACCTGTTCCAGAGTATCGGGGGCATCCGGGGCGGCGGTCATCGACGACTCTCCCAATCCAAAACCATCAAACCGGCAGCGGCCACGACGGCACCGCCATATCGGCCAGAGATACCTCTTCGAGCGCACGCCGTACCGCCCGGTTGATCTTTTCCCAGTTGCCGCGCATCGGACACAGGCTCTCGACGCCGCAGGCCGAGTCGGCGTCGCCGACGCATTCGGTGACCGCGATCGGCCCCTCGAGGGCGGTGATGATCGCCGCGACGGTGATGCGCTCGGGCTCCAGGTTGAGGACATAGCCGCCATTGGCGCCGCGATGGGACGCGACCAACCCGGCCGCCACCAGCGGCTTCAATAGCTTGGCCACCGTCGGCGCGGGAACGCCAGTGGCTTCGGCCAGCGCCGTCACGGTGTGCACCGCGCTGTCGCGCCCGAGTTGGGTCAGCACCACCACGGCGTAATCGGTGAGTTTGCTGATCTTGATCATGGCCGGCGGTCCAGGAGGCGGGAGGGATACCGTACTAATTTGGTCCTGATTAATTGCTTGGCATCCGGGCGCTTGTCAAGGGTCTCATTCGCGGTGGCGGTGAAACCGGTGGCGCAAGGCGGCCGGCGGGGCGCGGGCTGTATTCGTACCGCCGGCTGAGGCTCCGGGGCGGTGAATCTTGTCGGATTCCCCTTGACGGAACGCCCCGACAAGATTACGTTTAAGTCTGTAAGGAGGAGCCAGCAGTATTGGCGGCTTTACACAGCGACCGGTCCCAAGTGGCCGGTGGCCTTCGCAGTCGGATCATTCGCAGGCAAGGCATCCGCCCTCAGATGGCGGTGTAAATATGCAGATATGCCCATCCGGCTGAAGGGCGGCGGAGCCAAACCTAGGTGGTTCCGTCGCCCAATTATTTGGCCATTACCTGAAATCCCCAAATGAAAATTAAGCCGGTGTCCGGGCTGGACTCTTGGCTGTGCCGGGCTTGCCGGCCGCTGCGCTGTTGGGTGGTCGGGCATGAAAAAGCCGCCGGCCCGCCCGGACGGCGGCTCGGCGGCTTGGTCTCTGGGGCTGGACTCAGGCTTTGGCCGACAGGGTCTGCCAGAAGAAGAACACGACGATTCCGCCGATGAGGATCAGGTCGAGGTGCGGCATTGCGGGGCTCCGGGGGTGGTGAGGTCGGGGAGGGCGGGGCGTTCGGGTCGGACGGCGGCCAGTTACGACCGCCCGTTGAGATAGGTTTCGCGCACCCTCAGGTCGGCGTCAAGGACGACGAAGTCGGCTCTGAGCCCTGCGGCGATCCGACCCCGGCGATCGGAGATGCCGAGCGCCCTGGCCGGGTTGGTGCTGGCCATCGCCAGGGCTTCTTCGAGCGGAATGCCGATCCGGGTCACGCAGCGGCGTACCGCGGTCGCCATGTCGAGGGCCGATCCGGCGAGTCGGCCCGTTGCCGAGAGGCAGCTGCCGCCGCTGACCGTGATCAGCTCGTCGCCGAGTCGAAACGACTCGATGGGCGCGCCCGCGGCGTCGCCGCCGACCGGCGGCATGGCATCGGTGACCAGGACCAGTGCGCCCTTTGGCTTGGCGCGCCAGACCAGCCGCAAGGTGGCGTCGTGGAGATGATGGCCGTCGGCGATCAGGCCGCACCAACTGGTGCGGTCGTCGAGGGCGGCGCCGACGATCCCGGGCTCCCGGCTGGTCATCGCCGGCATGGCGTTGAACAGGTGGGTGAAGCCCGACACTCCGGCGGCCAGCGCCGCGCGCGTCGTCTCGTAGCTGGCGGCGCTGTGGCCGGCGGCCAGGACGGTGCCGCCGGTGGCGAGACTGGCGATGGTTTCGGGCGGAACCACCTCGGGGGCCAGGGTGACCAGGGTCACGCCGCCCGGCAGCGGCGCCATCAGCGCCAGATCTTCGGCCTCGGGCGGCGCGAACCAGCGGGCCTCGTGGACGCCCCGGCGTTCGGGGTTGAGGTGCGGGCCTTCGAGATGGAGGCCGAGAATGCCCGGCATGCCGAGCGCCAGCGCCTCGGCGACCGCGGCCCGCGCCGCCAGCCGACGGTCACGGCTGGCGCTGATCAGGGTCGGCAGCAGGCCGGTGGTGCCGAAACGGCGATGGGCGGCGGCGATCCGGGCCAGAGCCGCGAGGCTGGGATCGTCGTTGAAGAGCGTGCCGCCCCCGCCATTGACCTGAAGGTCGATGAAGCCGGGGGCGAGCAGGGCATCGCCGAGGTCGATCCGCCGGGCTCCAGCGGGAATTGCCGCCGCCGCGACCACGGCGTGCACGATGCCGCCCTCGACCAGGGCCGCGGCATCGCGTCGCATTTCGTCGCCGGTGAACAGGCGGGCAGAGAGAAAGGCATCCATCGGCGGGTGCTGAATCCCGGGTTGGGGACCGGCGCGGTGCTGCCGGTCGGGTCCGAGTCGGGGGTATAAACACTGTTGGCGGCGCCGTCCAGTGACCGAACCCCGGGCTGCGACAAGGAGCCGCGTGCGCACCCGAATCGGGCGAGGCCCGGAATGAGGCGTTGAAATTTGCCTCCTCGACGCCGCGAGTGGAACGAAGTCCCCGGGCGCAGAGCGCTGATC
>JBAXPR010000032.1:0-32448 GCA_037132135.1 Rhodospirillaceae bacterium | reverse complement strand
TTCGAGTTATTTCGCCGAAGGATTTTCGGATTCTGAGGTGAACAGGGTATATAAATATAATTTTACACGTCTTGCAAGAATTAATCAGGCCGGTTGGCGCTGGTCCCCGCGCCCCCTGATCACTCTGCCCGATGGTCATTGACCGAAAAGACCCGGCAGGCCAGAGCGGTGTGTTTCCGGCAGGCGGTGAGGGCACCCGTCTGGGCGTCGGCTTCGCTGCGCTGGCCGCTTTTCCAGCCGAAGGCGCGGTCACTCGACAAGGCAAACGCCTTGTTGGGGGCCGCGGCAAGGTAGTCCGCGAAGGCGGCCCGGCCATTGGCCGACAGGCCGGACGGCGGCGCCAGATGCGCCGCCGTCACCGGGATCAGGGGCTGGCGCGGGGCGAGGCCAAGGTCATCGAGAAAGCGGTCGACCCACGGTGTCCAGGCATCGATCCCGCGCCGGAAGAGATGGTGCCCGTCATCGCCCGACGCCGGCGCGCCGATAAACTCCGCCCGCCCGCCGGCCCCGGTGAAGGCGGCGTGAAAGCGGCGGGCCAGCCCCGGTCCGAAAAAGTGATCGTTTTCGGCATAAATCCACAGCGTCGGCAGCCGAGAGGACTGGCCAAAGCGACGGAAGGCCTCAACCAGACGGTCTTCCTGGCAAACCTCATCGGGACGGACCGAACCGCGCCCGCCGGCGAAGCTGATTGCGGCGAGCAATCCGGGCGGCGGAGCGGCGGTCAAGGCCACCGAGGCGAAGCCACCGGCGGAGATGCCAACACTGATGATCCGGCTGGCATCGATCAGCGGGTTGGCCGAAAGCTGGCCGATCACGGCGCGAAGGTCGGCGGCGCTGCGCCGACCCGACGCGAGGTAGTCGGGATTGTTGCAAGGCCCCGTGCCCTCGACCGCGGGACCGGAGCTGCCGCCATAGCCCCGCCGCATCACCGAAACGGCCGCCCAGCCGCGCCGGGCAAAAACCGTCGCCTGCGGAAGCAGAGCGAGCGGGGACATCGCCGCGCGCTCTTTGCCGTCGCGGGGTGAACCGTGGGAGAGAACGGCCAGCGGAAACGGGCCGGGGCCGTCGGGGCGGATCATCACCGCTTCCAGCGTCGCCCGCCGGCCTTCGATCGTCGCCTCAATGTGCAGGCTCTGGTTGATCAGCCCGGCCGACGCCGCCGGCAGCCCTGTCGACGCCATCAGGCCCGCGACCAGCGCGGCGATCCGGACCATCGCCATCGGATGCCTCATTCGTCTGCTCCCACACCCTATCCATTGGCCGGGCCGGTCTCGTAGCGGCCCGGCAGCAGTTCCCGTCCGGCCACGGCGGTGGCTTGGCGAACCGGCCGTTCGGCGGTGTCATCGATCACCGGAATGATCTGCGACAGCCCGAGCGCGACCAGGCGGCCCTTGATCGTCTTGTCGTCGAGACTCAAGGCCAGGCGCTTCTGGGCCATGGTGGCGACACCGTTGATCAGCAATAGCATGCCGAGGCCGAATTCGTCGATCATCAGGACGTTGGACAGGTCGAGGATGATCGAGGGTTCGGGTCTGCTGGAAATCGTGTCGGGCAGATCCTTGACGAAGTGGCGGTCGTCGTTGAGAAAGAAGCCGAACAGGCGCACCGTCGCGACCTCGTCCCGGCTTTCGCTGGTGATCGACAGGAACGCGCCCTTGCGGCTGTCCGCCGGCAGGCTGGCGAGCTGGATCAGCCGTTGCACGGGGCTGGTTTTCTCGCTGCGGAGCAGGCGGTCGAGCTTGGCCCCGACCACCTTGCGGTCGAACGGCTTGATGATGAAGTCGTCGACCTTGAGCGCCTCGTCGCGGATCGCCGAGACGATGGCGCCATCGGCGCTGGCGGTCAGCATGATCACCGTCGTCCAGTCGAGCACCGAGCCGCACTTGCACCGGCGCAGGAACTCGAGACCCGACATCACCGGCATGGCATTATCAACGAAAATCAGGTCGTACTGGCGGCCGATCAGCAGCGTCAGGGCATCGAAGCCATTGGCGGCCTGATCGATGTTGCTGAAACTCAGCTTTCTCAGAAGCGCTTCGAGAGCCATGCGGACGACGGAGTCGTCGTCGACGATCAGGATATGAAAGGCGCGCATTGACCGCCCTCGTGACATCACCAGTATGGCCAATACAGATTACACAGGCCACACTACAATGGTAGGGCGATAGTGAGCTGTTTTCAGCCTATCAAAAGTATAGTGTCGCCGGCTTGAGGCGGACGCCACTTTGACGCATCCCCTGCTGCGCCGCCCGGCACTGCCTATATTGGGTACGGCCATGTCAGGCCGGCGGGAGGGCGCGATGGCACTCAAGGACATTCTGGTGATCTGCGACGACACGGCGGCGGCTGGACGGCGGATCGAGGTCGCGGCGGCGCTCGCCGCCGATCATGACGCTGATTTGACCGGCCTTTACATCCGGCCGCCGGTGGTGTTGCCGGGCAGTTTCGAAACCTATTTCACCGACGAGATGCGGGCGGCCTTTCGGGAGGAGCAGGAGGCGCGGATTGCGGTCGCCGCCCTCGGCTTCGAAGAGCGGCTGCGCCGGGCCGGCCGGCTGGCCCGCTCGGAGTGGCGGGTGACCTTCGGCGATCCCACCGATGTCGCGGTCCATCACGGCCGCTGCCGCGATCTCGTGGTCGCCGGCCAGGATGATCCCGAGGCTCCCGGCGACGAAGACCGGGTCCACCCCGAACGGCTGGTCTTCGAGTGCGGCCGGCCGGTGCTGGTCGTCCCCTATGTCGGCCGCTTTCCCACCGTCGGACGGCGGGTGCTGGTGGGCTGGAACGGCAGCCGCGAGGCGGCGCGGGCTCTGGGCGACGCCATGCCGCTGCTGGAGCGGGCGCAAGGGGTGACGCTGCTGGCGGTCAACCCCGAAACCGGCGCCGACCCCGACAGCGACTCCGAGAGCGGTAACGAGCCGGGTCGCCGCGTCGTCCGTCATCTGACCCGCCACGGCATCGCCGCCGAGGCCAGCCACTTCGTCTGCGAGTCCCACGAGGTCGGCGATACCCTCCTCAACACCACGACGGATCTGGGCAGCGATCTGATCGTGATGGGGGCCTACGGCCGGTCCCGGCTGCGCAGTCTGGTGCTGGGCAGTCTCACGGGCTTCATTCTCAGGCACATGACGGTGCCGGTTCTGCTCTGCCATTAGGAGGGCTTACGAGCGGCCCGGCTTCACCCGCCGGTGCGGACCAGCCGGGCGATATAGAAGCCATCCATGCCGCCCTGGCCCGCGAGGTGACAGGGCAGGGTGCGGACGTCGCCGGCGGTGGTGAGAGCGTCGGCGAGGCCGCCGATCTCGGCGGCGGACACGGGTTTGCGCGCGGCCGGGGCGCCGGCCGAGAGCAGGGCGGCGATCTGGCGCTCGCCCTCCTCGGGCTGGAGCGAGCAGACGGTGTAGACCAGGGTCCCGCCCGGCCGCAGCAGGGTCAGGGCGTGGCCGAGCAGGCGGGCCTGGAGCACGGCCAGCTTGGCCACGTCTGCCGGTTGCTTGAGCTGGGGAATGTCGGGATGGCGGCGGATGGTGCCGGTGGCGCTGCACGGCGCGTCGAGCAGGATGGCATCGGCGGGTTCGGCCGGCTGCCAGCCGGCGGCGTCGGCGGTGACGGTTTCGGCGTCGAGGCCGAGCCGGGCCAGGTTGGCGCTGAGGCGGGCGAGACGCGGCTCCGCCCGGTCCACCGCCACCACCCGGGCGCCGGCCGCGGCCAGTTGCGCGGTCTTGCCGCCGGGGGCGGCGCAGAGGTCGAACACCCGTTGCGCGGCGACGGCGCCGAGCAGGCGCGCGGGCAGAGCGGCAGCGGCGTCCTGGACCCACCAGCCGCCCTCGGCGAAGCCCGGCAGTTCAGTTACGGCGCCGCCGGCGGCCCGGCGCAGCGAGCCGGTGGGCAGGATGTCCGCCTCGAGCCGTCCGGCCCATAGGGTGGCGTCGGCCGGGATTTTCAAGGAGAGATCGAGTGGCGCCTCATGGAGGTGGGCCCCGGCGATGGCCCGGGCGCCCGCGGCGCCATAGGCGTCCTGCCAGGAGTTCCAGAGCCAGTCCGGAGTGTTGAGCCGGGCGGCGTCCTGGGCCGCCAGCAGTGCCGCGCCCTCGCGGCCGAGCCGGCGCATCAGGGCGTTGACCAGCTTCTTGTAGGGCTGGGTCTGGGGCTCGGCGCCGGTCAGCGCCACCGTGGTGTTGACCGCGGCATGGGCCGGCGTGCCGAGAAACAGCAGCTGCGCCACGCCCAGCCGCAACAGGTCCTGGATCGGCGGCTTCAGCGTCCCCGGCCGGTCGAGCATGGCCCCGATCAGGGCGTCGATCTGGCCGAGTCGGCGCAGGGTGGCGGCGACCAGCAGGCGCACGAAACCGCGGTCGCGCCCCTCCAGCCGGGAGCCCGCGATCCGCGCCTCGAAAACATCGTCGAGCGGCCGCTGCCGGCGCAGCACCGCCGACAGCAAATCCACGGCCAGCGCCCGGGGGGCGAGGTCATCGGTCATCGAGGGTCTGATTTCTCAATAAAGCGCGGGGCAACCGCCCTCACGCGCCGGCGTTGAGGCGGGCGGTGATGGTGGCGAGGATGGCGTCGGCCTTGTCGTTATCGATCTGGCAGGTGCCGGCGGCATGGTGGCCGCCGCCGCCATATTCGAGCATGAGAGAGCCGATATGGGCAGTGGAGCCGCGGTTGATGATCGACTTGCCGACCGCGAGCACGGTGTTCTGATTCTTGAGGCCGTTGAGGACGTGGACCGAGACCGTGGCGCCGGGATAGAGGGCGTAGATCATGAAGCGGTTGCCGGCGAAAATCGGCTCCTGGCCGCGCAGATCCAGGATCGCGACCGAGCCCTCCTGGCGCGAACGGCTTTCCAGCTGCTCGATGAAGCGGTGCTGGTGGCTCCAGTACAGCTCGGTGCGCTCCTTGACGTCGGGCAGGGCGAGGATTTCCTCGATGGTGTGATTCCGGCAGTACTCGATCAGCTCCATCATCAGGCTGTAGTTGGAGATGCGGAAGTTGCGGAAGCGGCCGAGGCCGGTGCGCGCATCCATGATGAAGTTGAGCAGCGACCAGCGCTCGGGGGCCAGGATGTCGGCCCGGGCGTACTGCGCCGAGTCGGCCTGATCGACGGCGCGCATCATCTCCTCGGAAACCCGGGGAAAACGGTCCGCGCCGCCGTAATGGCGCCAGACCACCCGCGCGGCCGAGGGCGCGCTGGCGTCGATCACGTGGTTGGGCCGGCTGCCCACCCGTTCGACCTCGCTGGCGTGATGGTCGAACGCCAGATGGGCGCCGTCGACATAAGGCAGGTTGGTGGTGATGTCGCGTCCGGTGATCGCGACCTTGCCGTCCTGCATGTCCTTGGGATGGACGAAGGTGATCTCCTCGATCATGCCCAGTTCGCGCAGCAGCACGGCACAGACCAAGCCGTCGAAGTCGGAACGGGTCACCAGTCGGAATTTGCCTTCAGGCATCGGGGGGGCTCCCAGGAGCAGGTGGGGGGCGGGGGAGGCGGGGCGAATCGCGGCCATGGTAGCCGAACTCGAGCGGGAACGGAAGCTGGCGTTCGCAGCTGCGGCATCAGGATTCTGTGCGTGTGTTCGATATTTGTTCTTGACAGGACGGACAATAATAGGTATATAGTCCGTACCGCGCCGTCATACAGGCGATAAGTCCTAGGAACATCCGCCGCCCCTGCGCCGTCCGCGCGATGGCGGCGGCGGCCAGCACAGGAGCCTTGCCCCCATGTCGACCCAGCTACCCACCGATGACAACGGCCATCCGATCCCGGCGCTGCGCTTCGTCTTAGCCGGGGCTCACGTCCTGACGGTCGGAGCCGGCAGCGCCCGCCTCGGTCCCTTCGATCCCAAGACCCGGGTGATCAGCCTGTACGCCACCGTTCCGGTCTTCCTCGCCACCGGCGATGGCACGGTCAGCGCCAGCGGCTCCGACCATTTTTTTCCCGCTGGCACCTATTATCACGCCTCGCTCGGCGGCGATCTGATGGGGCGGGGCCGCCACACCCACCTCGCCGCGGTGCGCGCTGATGGCGACGGCCACCTCTACCTTTCAGAAAAGGAGTGACCGACCATGATCATCACCATCGGTCACGGTCTGACGCCGTTTGTCGGCAGCGTTGAAGGTGCGCTCAATCTGGTCCGGGGCAGCGACCTTGCCGCCGCTCCGGCGATCGATCTCGGCGGCGCCTCGGGCAACTACCTGACGGTTACCGGCAGCGGCGTCACCATCACCGCGCTCGGCAGCGCGCCGGCCGGAGCCGAGCGGCTGGTCCGCTTCGCCGACGCGGTGACGCTGGTCAACGATGATCTCCGGCTGATCCTGCCCGGCGGCGCCGACCTCACCACCGCTGCGGGCGATCTGGCCCTCTTCATCAGCGAGGGCGGCGGGGCCTGGCGCTGCGTCGCCTACACCCTGGCCGCCTATGCCCCCGGTGCCGGCGGCGGTGGTGGCGGCGGTGGCGGCGTCGGGCCGCGCGGACCGGCGGGGACGCCGGGTTCGGTCTGGTTCAGCGGTGCGGCTGCGCCGTCATCGGCGATCGGCACCACCGGGGACTATTACCTCAATCTGACCACCGGCGAGGTCTACACCCGGAGCACCGGGGGCTGGGGTTCGCCTTCGGGCTCGATCCGCGGCGCGAGCGGTGCCACCGGTGCCGCCGGCGCCACCGGCTCCCAGGGGCCGGCCGGTCCCGCCGGCTCGGCCTGGCACGAAGGCAGCGGTGCCCCCGCCTCGGGTCTCGGGGGCAACGGCGACTATTACCTCAACATCTCCACCGGCGACGTCTACACCAAGGCGGCGGGGTCGTGGGGCACGGCGCTCGGGACCCTCCGCGGTCCTCAGGGGCCATCGGGCAGCGGGTCGCCCGGGTCGACCTGGTACAATGGCGCGGGGGCGCCCTCGGCCGGGGCCGGCATCAGCGGCGACTACTACCTCAACACCACCAGCGGCGATGTCTACACCAAGGCGGCGGGCTCGTGGGGCAGTGCGATCGCCAATCTCAAGGGCGTCGCCGGGTCTGCCGGCGCCACCGGCCCCCAGGGGGCGCAGGGACCGGCCGGGGTCGCGGGGGCGACCGGTTCGACCGGACCGACCGGCGCGCAGGGACCGGCTGGCGCCACCGGTGCCACCGGGCCAAGCGGTGCCGCGGGTTCGGTCTGGCACAGCGGTTCGGGCGCGCCCTCGGTCGCGACCGGCGTCAATGGCGACTGGTATCTGAACATCGCCACCGGTGACGTCTACACCAGGGCCGCCGGCGCCTGGGGCAGCGCGGCCGGCAGCATCAGAGGCGCCACCGGGGCGACCGGCGCCAGCGGCGCCGCGGGGGCCGCGGGTTCGGTCTGGTACAGCGGTTCGGGTGCGCCCCCGGCCGGGACCGGGGTCAACGGCGACTGCTACCTCAACACCGCCAGCGGTGACGTCTACACCAAGGCGGCGGGCTCGTGGGGCAGTGCGACCGGCAACATCAAGGGGGCCGCCGGGACCGTTGCCGCGGCGGTGACGGTCACCGACGCGGCCTCGGTCACGCTCGATCTCGCCGCGGCCACGACCTATCTATGGACGCTGGGCGGCAACCGCATCCTGGCCAACCCCAGCGGTATCACCTCCGGCGTGAGCGGCAGGGTCATTCTGACCCAGGACGCCACCGGGTATCGAAGCCTCTCATTCGGCTCGTACTGGCTGCCGGTCGACCTCGATCTGGCGAAGCCGGCGGGGGCCTCGACGATTCTTGATTTCGTCGCCGTCAGCGCGACGAAACTCTATGTCACCTCGGTCTCTCACCACTTTGACGCCCGCCAGATCACCGGCCTGCTCGCCTGGCTCGACGCCAGCGATCCGACCTCGGTCACGGTGACCGGGAGCGGCGTCTCCCAGCTCAGCGACAAATCGGGCAACGGTCGCCACGCCACCCAGGCCACCGATGCCCGGCGGCCGTCATACGCCAGCGGCGGCGGTCCCGGCAACCTCGGGACCATGACCTTTGCCGCCGCTTCGACCCGGTATCTCGACCTCGCCGCCGGCTCGATCCCCGCGGGCAACGGCGCCTATCATATCTTCGCCCTGTTCCAGCCGACCGCGGCGGCGCTCTCGGGCGAGCACGCCGTGCTGGCCACCGGCACGGCGACCACAACCCGCGCCAACACCGCGATCACCGTGCTGGCCGGCTCCTGCAATCACGCCACCTACCAGGACGATCTGCCGACCACCGGCCTGACCGCGGGCGCCAATTATCTCTGCGAAATCGCCAATGACGGCTCGCTCCAATATGCCTGGCTCAACGGCTCGCCCTATGGCCCGCGCACGCCGACCGGCACCCATGCCGCCGGCGCGGGCTCGCCGTCGCTCGGCCGCTGGGCCGCGACCAGCGCCTACTGGGATGGCACCATCTCCGCCGTTCTGATCTTCGATCACAAGCTGAGCGACGCCGACGCCCAATACATCCGCGCCGGTCTGCAACGCCAGTTCACCCTTTGAGGACGCCCCCGATGATTTTCCCCTTCGCGATCATGGCCGCCGATGCCAGCCTCCGGGTGGTCCGCGGCGCCGAAGCCTTTATTGGCCCCGACGGCACCCAGCACCCGGCGGGCGCGCTCAATGTCTGGAGCGCCGCCGACCTCGAAAGCCTCTGCCCGGGCTGGCGGGTGCTGCCGCTGGTCGAGCCGCCCGCGCCGGCGCTGCCGGTGATCGGCGAGACCGCCGCCCTCACCGCCGACGGCGCCGCCGTGGCGGTGACATGGCTGACCGCGCCGCCGCCGGGCGCCGGGGAGGCCGCCGCCGCCCTGGCCCGGGCCAGGGCCGAGGCCTGCCAACGGGTCGACGCCGAGGCCGAGGCGCTGCGGGCGCGCTTTCTCACCCCGGGCTCCGGTCAGGCGATGAGCTATCTCATAAAAGCCCAGGAGGCGCGGGCGGTGTTGGCCGGCGGCGGCGCGGCGCCGATCCTCACGGCGCTGCTCGGGATCGAGCTGGACCCCGCCACCGGCGCACCCGCCGCCAGCCTGGAGCGGCTCGCGGCGATCGTCGACGCCGAGGCCGGCCGCTGGCAGGCCGCCGAAGCCGGCATCGACGCCGCCCGCCGCGGCGCCAAAATCCGCATCGCCGCCGCCCCCGGCCCCGCCGAGGTCGCCGCCCTGTTTCCGGTCGCGTGGCCGGGCTGAGGGGCTAAGAGGAGCGGCGAGCCTTCTCTGCCGTCGTCCAGCGGCGACGCTGGCGGCGGCTCAAGATCAACCCAACCCGACGATAAGAACGGGCTCCAAGGTCCACTCGACGTGACCATTCCGTTCGGGATCGGGCCGTTCCAGGGTCACCCTCTTCAGGTCGGTCAGAGGTCGCGCATTCGCATCGTGTTGGGTCGGCCAAGCAATTTCAGGAGTTTGGCCGGCTCCGGCGGGGCAGAGCCCGGCGATCGCCGGCCGTCGGCCGGAACCTCCGGCCGCTATCCGATCTTGTCGAGATAGGACATCATTGATTTGTCGTATGTCTTAATATGCTCGTCCATAAGCTCCCGGATCCGGCCGCCAATATCATTGCTGATGGGCAGGCTGTCATCACAACAAACCTGAATAATCAGTTCCAGAGTTTCAATGATCCTCCGGTGATCGGAGCGGTGAGAGGGCAGGGGCCTGTATCCTTTTGTCATCATGACTTTTTCTTCGTTATCAAAATATGATCCGGCCAGCTTCATAAAGACCGACAACATTTTTGAGACCCGGGCACGATCGACGGCCCTGTCGCCAAGTGCCTCTATATCGGATATCATATGCTCTATCGCGTTGTGTTGTTCGGTAATTCTGGAATCCTGCAGGGCAGACATTGCTACCTCTCTTGTCCTGGTGAGGGCCGTTAAATAAGGGACCTGACCGTAGCGGCTTGAGTCTAAATCTAGGCCGGAACGGCCGCGCGGGAAAGCTGAGATATGGCAAGGCCAATCACGAGGCGGCCGCCCCGGCGGCATGCGCTCAGGTCCGGCTCCCCGGGCGCCGAAGGCCGACTCGAATACGAGGCATGCAAATATTGCGCTGCATAACTTAGCATTCACTAATTAATAGTTGCGCGCTCGCACTATTCGATACGGGCCAAAAAATAATTTACATCATTAATGGGGGGATTCTGGCTAAGGGTGTCGTTCGTTCGACATCAATAGAAAGGAATGCCACCCATGAGTGCTATAAATTTAATCAGCTGGCGCGACGAGTTTACGGAGCTTCGGCGCGTTGGATTGCCGGTGGCTGCTCCGTGAGTGTCCCGCCAATCTCTCCCCGTCTTACGGTGCTGCTGTCCGACCTCTGTATCGGATTGTCGGGGCATCGGCCGTCGCTTGCTTTGGCCGTCATTGATGACGTGCGCCGGATGGAAACCCAGAATGACCTGCTGAAGCGCCGCGTGGTTGAACTGGACCGGGAACTGGCTTTGGTTCGGGCGCAGCTCGGAGCGGCCCAGGATGCCGGCAATGCGCAGGCCGTCCCTCCCTCTGAGGCATAGCCGGCCGCCTCGGCGGCCGGTCAGTGAACGGTCAGCGCCTCAACCTCGGACACGGTCAGCGCCGCCATTGGCTGGGGTTGGATGTCGGGCAGGTAATCGTCTTCCTTGTCCTGAAGGCGCGGTGCCAGGTCCCAGTTCACCAGGGCTGCCGTCAGCGCGATCCCGGGATGCCCGTTTACGTCCGCCATATCGAGAGGCGCCATCATCTCGGGATACAGGGACTGAAGGCGGTGCTGGGCCAGGGTCGCGGGTTGCTCCGGAGATCCTGACACGGGGTATTGGACGGTGTTCATCCTGTCTCTCCCTATCGGCGGCCCCGGCCAACGGGCCGGCGAACGGGCCGGGGCGGTGGCGAGCGCCACCCGATTGATATGGGGTTGGCGACAGCGGAGCGAGAGGCTTATTTTTTGACCGTGCTGCGGCGGATCTGGCGGCCCCGATGGTCAACGCGGTCGTCGATCACGGGTGAGCGGCGCTAGCCGGCGATATCGAAGGCATCGGCCTCGTGTTTCGGCGTGGCCAGAACGAAGACCGGCAGCCGGAGTCGCATCCGGCGGACATTGACGAAGTCGACCAGCGCCAGATCCGTCTTCAACTCGTGCTGGTCGACCCGCCAGCCGAATGGCCCCTTCAAGACCATAAAATCCCGGGAGCGCAGCCAGCGGACCATGGTGTCGATCGACGCCAGCGTCCGGGCCGCGCCCGGAATCACTTGGGGGCGCCAGGGCGGGCGGCCGGGTTGATTGGCCGCCACCGGCACGGCGGGCGGCGGCCCGGCCTTTGGAGCTGCGGGTGCGGCGGCGGCGGGTGGGCGGACCCGGCGGCGGGCGGCGAACGGCGCCGCGCCGACCAGATGGCCGAGCTTGCGGTAGATCGCGAGCGGCGTCCGTCCGGGAAGCGCGGCGGCAATGGCGGCCCAGTTGGCTCCCGCCGCGTGCATCTGCCGGATCAGGTCGCATTCGCCGTCGGTCCAGGGGCGGGTGGCCTCCCGGAGCGGCTGGCCGCCCAGACGCAGGATCATGGTCCGGACCGCCCGCTCGGTCCGCTTCAGCCGGCGCGCGATCTCGGGGTCGGACAGGTTGGCCTCGCAACAGGCCCGGAGCTGGGACACCTCGTGCTCGGACCACCGTTTGCGTGGCTGCCGCTGGCCCGGAGACGCCATCGGCGCGGGCGGGTCCGGGTCCCGTCCGGTTGCAATCTCGTTCTTGGGAATGCCACGCGCATCCCTCATCGCTATCCGGCTCCCTGATATCCGGCGTCCTGAGCCAGCGCTGTGTCCGATCCATGGGGATCGAAAACGCCCTGTCTCCTTGTTATCAGAGCGGACTGGCGGTGCGGGACGGCCCCGCCCGCGGCCCGGTCAGCTCTGCTTGGTCCCTTTCTTCTGATCGACGGCTCTCGCCTTGTATGCCGCCAACTCGTGCTGGTTTGGAATCTGGCGCAGCGTCTCGCCGTCGGGTGAGCGAATGGTCATCACCACGATGTGGGTGTCGGGATCGATGGTGACCGAAGGATTGAAGCCGGTGACCACTTCGCTGTGCTCGGTTCCGGTGGCCGGAACCGCGGCGTGACGCGTGTCGGCGGCAGGAGCCGCCGGGCCGTTTGGGGCGGCGGCGGGGGCTGGTGCCACGGGCGCGGTATAGCCCGAAGCATGGGTGCCCGGTCCGATCGGAGGGGTGAGGTCAGCCATGGGAAGCCTCCCCAGCCGCTAGAGACCCGTTTGCCCCGGACCACGGGCAACCAAACGGGAACGCATAAAGCCCGGCGCTCCCCCAGCCTGGGGAGATCGCCCGGGCAGAGCCGATACCGGACCAAAGGCCGGACCTTGAGTCTGCGGACATTGGACTTCTCCAAATCAACAGTGCCTTCTGACACTGATATCGCAACGTTTAGCAGATTGTCGCGGCCCTGTCCAGTCTCTTTATCTGTTCAGGGGTCAATTTGTGGCGGCGCCTCAGCGCGTGCGCAGCCGCGCCCATTCGTAAAGGGCCACTGCGGCGGCGTTCGAGACGTTGAGGGTGCCGATCGGGCCGCCGGTGGGCAGGCGGGCGAGATCGTCGCAGCGCTCCTGGGTCAACCGGCGCAGGCCGGCGCCCTCGGCACCAAGCACGATGGCGACGCGGCCGGTCAGATCGAGTTCGGGCAGGCTGCGCTTGCCCGATTCGTCGAGGCCGACGCACCAGTAGCCGGCCTGTTGCAAGTCGCTGAGCGCGCGGGCGAGGTTGGTGACCCGGATCAGCGGAATGACATCGACCGCACCCGAGGCGCTTTTGGCCAGGGTCCCGGTGGTCTCGGGGGCGTTGCGTTCGGTGACGATCACCGCGCCGGCGCCGAACGCCGCCGCCGAACGCAGAATCGCGCCGACATTATGCGGGTCGGTGACCTGATCCAGCACCACCACCGCGCCCGGGCGCTCCGATTCGGGCAGGCCGGTGAGGTCCTCGAGATCGACCTCCTCCAGCGGATCAACCTCGACCGCGGCCCCCTGGTGGACGGCCCCGGCGGGCAGTTGCTTTTCCAGTTCCGGGCGGCCGACCGAGTTGGGCTGGGGCCGGGTCAGCCCCGCCGCCTTGACCTGATGCAAAATACCGTCCAGCGCCTCCAGCCCGACCGGAGTGACGAGCAACCGCCGTACCGCGCGGTCCGGGTTGAGCAGCGCCGCCGCCACCGCGTGCAGGCCGTAAATCCAGACCGTGCGCGGCCCCTTCGGACCCCGGGGCGGGCCTTTGATCTTGTGGCTCAAGGGGGTGGAACCTCAGGGGTGGGCGCCGATGGCGCGCAAGAGGGCGGTGTCGGCGTCTTCCTCGCAGTTGGGCGTGGTCAGCAGATGGTCGCCCGCGAAGATCGAGTTGGCCCCGACCAGGAAACACAGCACCTGGGCCTCGGGCGAGAGGTTGCGCCGCCCGGCCGAAAGCCGGACCTGGGAGGCCGGCATGGCGATGCGGGCGGTGGCGACCATGCGCACCAGATCCAGCGGTTCCACCGGCGGCCGCTCGGCCATCGGTGTGCCCGGCACCGGCACCAGGACATTGACCGGGACGCTTTCCGGGTGCGGGGTCTGGGCGGCCAGCACCTGGAGCAGCGCCGCGCGGTCGCGGTTGCTTTCGCCCATGCCGATGATGCCGCCGCAGCAAAGCTTGATCCCGGCCTTGCGCACCACGCCGAGGGTGTCGAGCCGGTCCTGATAGGAGCGGGTGCCGATGATCCGGCCATAGAATTCGGGGCTGGTGTCGAGGTTGTGGTTGTAGGCGGTCAGCCCGGCCTCGGCCAGCCGCTCGGCGTGACGGGGCTTGAGCATGCCGAGGGTGACGCAGGATTCCATGCCGATCGCGGTGACGCCGCGGACCATCTCGATCACGGCGTCGAACTCGGCGCCGTCGCGGGTCTCGCGCCAGGCCGCGCCCATGCAGAAGCGCGAGGCCCCGGCCTCCTTGGCCTCGCGCGCCGCCCGGATCACCCGTTCGGGGTCCATGATGGTATCGCGGGTCAGCTTGACCTCGGCGTGGTGGGCCGATTGCGGGCAATAGCCGCAATCCTCCGGGCAGCCGCCGGTCTTGATCGAAAACAGGCTGGCGCGCTGGATGGCGCGGGGATCATGATGCTGCCGGTGGACGCGGCCGGCATGATCAATGAGGTCGAGCAGCGGCGTCTCGTAGATCGCCAGCAGTTCGTCAACCGTCCAGTCGGAGCGGAGCGGCGCGGTCGCCGGCCGAGGTTCCATTTGGCCCATGGGTCTGATTGTCGGTGTGCAGCTGTTGAAACGGGAAGCCGACCATAGCCGAAGGCGGGCCGGCGCACCAAGCCTTTCGCAGCCCGGTGACGGATGGTGCGACCGGTGCCAGGGGGGCGGCGTCAGGGCCGCCCCGAACCCTCAGGCGCAGACGGGCGCGGCCCCGGCAGCGTGGTGACGAGAACCGGAGTCTCCCGGTAGCGGTCGGGAAACAGGCGCTGGAGCGCTTCCACCTTCGGCCGGTCGACCGCGGCGATATAGGGATGGCCGGGGTTAAGCGTCGCGAAGTCCTGGTGATAGCGCTCGGCCGGATAGAATGCGTCCAGCCGCTCGATCCGCGTCGCGAGCGGGCGGCCGAAGACACCGGAGCCGGTGAGTTGGGCGATATAGCGTTCGGCGAGGCGCCGCTGAGCGTCGTCGCGGACGAACACCGCCGAGCGATACTGCGGCCCGACGTCGGCGCCCTGGCGGTCGAGCTGGGTCGGGTCGTGCGCAACTGAGAAGAAAATCCGCAGCAGAGTCCCAAGGGAGACGGCGGCGGGATCGTAGGTGACTTCCACCGCCTCGGCATGGCCGGTGCGTCCCGAACTCACGATTTCGTACTGTGCGGTTGCCCTGCTGCCGCCGGCATAGCCGGAAACAGCGTTCCTGACTCCCGGCACATGCTGGAAAACCGCCTGAACGCCCCAAAAACAACCGCCGGCCAGCACCACGGTCTCGGCGGCCGGAGCGGTGGCGAGGGGGGCGTCTTCGGCCGGCGGGGGCGCGGTGACCGCCCGTTCGGCGGCGGGCGCGGGACCGGTCGAGAGCGCCAGCGCGGCGGCCAGGGACAGGATGACGGTTCGCATCGTCGATCTCCTTGAAAGCGGCGGCTCCCCGGCATCGGGGTCAGACGGTGATGTTGAGGGTGCGTCCGAGCGCGGAATTGACCGGCGTGACATTCGCAGGCGGCGCCACCGGCTGAACCCTGGTGCCGTCGGGGGTGGTGATGATGGTGGCGATCGTCTGGGGTGGCGTCTCCACGGTGCGGTAACCGACCACGGTCGGGGTGGAACAGGAGCCGCTGATAGCTGACATGGCGTTTCTCCTTGCCGAAAGGGGCGTTCGCGGTCCGCTCTAGCCGAAGGTAAAGGCGAAGGCCTGAGCGCCGGGATCGAGGAACTCGATCTCAAAGCCGCGGTCCTGGCCCGGATCGCCCTGCCGGATCAACTGGTAGAGCCGCTGGTCCGAGATCGTGCCCACCCCGTCGCCATCCGCATCGACGCCGTGGTTGCCGCCCGGCGGAGCGCCGTCGAGACGGATGCGGAAGCGCACCGGCTTGCCGTCCTCACCCGGTCCGAGCACGAGATGGAGGTCGCGGGCATGAAAGCGGAAGGCGATCCGTCCGCCGGCCGCGCGGAGCATCGCCCGCTCGGTTTCCACCGTCCACTCGCCGGCCAGCGCCCAGTCGTTGAGACCCAGGGTCGCGGGGGTGGCGTAGCGATGGGAGCGGTCGCGGATCATGCCGCCGGGCGACCGGAAGCGTTCGGCCCGGTCGTAGCCGATATAGGTTTCGGGTGAGCGGACGGTTTCGGCGTTCGACGGTGCCTGAAGGCCGCCGGTCTCGACGGTGGTCGGGCCGGCCGCGGCACTCTTGCCGGCTTCGGCCAGCAATTGGCGGATCACTGCTTCCGAGCGCTCGTATTCGCCCTCGCCAAAATGATGGAAGCGGATGCGGCCCTCGGCATCGATGAAATAGTGCGCCGGCCAGTAGTGATTGTCGAAGGCCCGCCACAGGGCATAGTCGTTGTCGAGGGCGACCGGATACCCGACCTTCAAATCCTGAACCGCGCGCTTGACATTGCCGAGCGTCTTTTCAAAGGCGAACTCCGGAGCGTGGACGCCGATCACGACCAGCCCCGCCTGCCGGTACTTTTCCGCCCAGCTCCGGACATAGGGCAGAGAGCGCAGACAGTTGATGCAGGAGTATGTCCAGAAGTCGACCAGCACGACCTTGCCGCGCAGACTCTCGGCGCTGAGCGGCGGCGAGTTCAGCCAGCCGGTGGCCCCGGCCAGCGACGGCAGCGTCCCTTCCACCGCCAGGGTCTGGGAGGCCGCGAGCTGCGCGGATGCTGCCGGCGTCGCGGCCGGAGTCGCGGCCGGAGTCGGGCCGAGGCGGTCGAGCAGGCCCTGTTCCAGGGTCGAGGTGCCGGCCAGAGAGACCCGGCTGAGCAGGCCGGTGTCGAGTCCGAGGGCGATGGCGGCGACGCCGGCCAGCACCGCGGCGCCCAATCCCCGCCGCACCCATTCGCCGATCCCGAGCGAGCGCTTCATCGCCGCGAACACCCGGCCGCCCAGCAGCAGGGCCGCTGCCAGCGAGGTCGCGGCCCCGGCGGCGTAGGCGGCGAGCAGCAGCGAGGTCTGGATGCTGGCGCCCTGGAGGGCGGCGCCGGTCAGGATCAGGCCAAGGATCGGTCCGGCGCAGGGCGCCCACAGCAGCCCGGTGGCGATCCCGAGCAGGACCGAGGGCAGAAAGCCGGAGCCGTCCGCCACGCCGCCTCCCGCCCGCTCGGAAAGCCGCGCCCCGAGACTGACCAGCGGCCGGGCCAGCCGGTCCGACAATCCCGGAAGCAGCAGGGCGACACCGAACAGTGCCAGCAGAACCAGCGCGGCGGCGCGCCCGACCTGATTGGCCTCGACCGCCCAGCTGCCGCCGACCGCCGCCAGGGTGGCGACCCCGGCGAAGGTCGCGGCCATGCCGAGCAACATCGGCAGCCCGCTCTTAACAAAGGGCAGGCCGGCACGGGCGAAGACGAAGGGCAGCACCGGCAGAATGCACGGGCTGAGAATGGTCAACGCGCCGGCAAGATAGGACAGGGCGAACAACAGCATGATCAGGGTCTCTCTCTTATCCGGCCTTGGCGGTGAAGGTCATGGCCACGCCGTTCATGCAGTAGCGTTTTCCCGTCGGCTTCGGGCCGTCGTCGAAGACATGGCCGAGGTGACCGCCGCAGCGATGGCAGTGAACTTCGGTGCGGATCATGCCCAGCCTGCGGTCCTCGGTGGTGGCCACCCCGCCCTCAAGCGGCGCCCAGAAGCTCGGCCAGCCGGTGCCGCTGTCGAACTTGGTCTCCGAAGAAAACAGCGGCTGGCCGCAGCCGGCGCAGGCAAACCGTCCGGCCCGGTGCTCGTCGTTGAGCGGGCTGGTGAACGGCCGTTCGGTGCCTTCCTGTCTCAGCACCCGATATTGTTCCGGGGTCAGCATGGTGCGCCACTCCTCGTCCGTGCGGGTGAATTCGAACTGTCCGGCGGCCCGGGCGGAAGAGACCGGGCCGCTGCGAGCCAACGCCAGCAGGGCCAGCCCGCCGCCTCCCACCGACAGCAGCGTTCGTCGCGTGATCATGGCCCGTCTCCTCCGAAGTGAAATCGTCATCCCGGCCAGTCCGGGCCGGCTACCGGCCCATGCCGCCGGTCATGGCCTTGTCGGGCATTGCCTTCTTGGGCATCATGGTCCCGGTCATGGCCTTGTCGCTCATCGCCTTGTCCGGCATCATCTTTCCGGTCATGGCTTTGTCCGGCATGGCCTTGTCGCTCATGGCCTTGTCGCTCATGGCCTTGTCGCTCATGGCCTTGTCGCTCATGGCCTTGTCGCTCATGGCTTTATCCGACATGGCCTTGTCGGGCATCGGCTTGGCCATAATGGCGTTGGTGTCCGCCGCGAGGGCGGGGCCGAAACAGAGGGCCGAAGCCAGGAGAGCGGCCGAAAATGCGAATGTCGAGGTTTTCATCATGGTCCCCTTTTCTTGAACCGGCGGGCCGAAGGGCCGCCCGGCGACGGATCGCCCTGTCAACAGGATGGCGTGAGGCGGGGGGTTTGTAAAATTCGCAGGCGCTATGGTTTCAATAGCCAAAAGGAATATCGGGACTGGCCAATGGTGACGCATATTGGCCCTTGGACAGGAAAATAGGGAGGTTGTCGTGGAAGTCCATCAGGCTCGCTATTTCCTGGCGCTATGCGACAGCCTCAATTTCACGCGCGCCGCCCAGACCTGCGGCGTCACCCAGCCCAGTCTGACCAAGGCGATCAAGAAGCTCGAGGAGGAACTGGGCGGCCCCCTGCTGCAGCGCGAGCGCGGCCTGACCCACCTTACCGATCTCGGCCGGCGGATGCGGCCGCACATCGAGGCGCTGGTTCAGGCCGGCGAGATGGCGCGGCTGGAGGCGGCAGCCTGGCGTCGCATCGACCGCACCCCGGTCCGGCTGGGGGTGATGTGCACCATCGGTCCGACCCGGCTGATCCCGCTGTTCAAGCGGCTGCGCGCCGACGTGCCCTCGCTGGAGATCGCGCTTCGGGACGCGCCCGGCCAGGACTTGGTGCGGCTGCTGATGGAGGGCGAGATCGACGTCGCGCTGGTCGCCCTGCCCAATCTCCCCGACCGCTTCGATCAGCAAGTGCTCTATCGCGAATATTACACCGTCGCCTTTTGTCCCGGCCATCGCTTCGAGGCCATGGAGGCGGTGCCGCTGCGGGAGCTGAACAACGAGAACTACCTGAATCGCATCAACTGCGAATATCCCGAGCATTTCGACGCTCTCGGCATTCCCGACCCGGCAGCCGACGTTCGCATCTGCTATGCCACCGAGCGCGAGGACTGGATCCAGGCCATGATCCTGGCCGGTCTCGGCTGCGCGGTAATGCCCGAATTCCTGCCGATCGTGCCCGGCATCGCCACCCGCATCGTCACAGAGCCAGAAATCTTCCGGGAAATCAAGCTGGTGACCGTGGCCGGGCGGCGCTTCTCGCCGGCTCTGAAATGCTTCATCGACCTTGCCCGCCGGCACCGCTGGAGCCAGGCCTGAACGGTGCGCACGAGGGTCGGCCGGCCGCTACACGTTCAGCAGCAGATTCTCCCGCTCCCACGAACTGATCACCCGCTGATAGGCTTCGTATTCCGCGGTTTTGACCGCGGTGACGGCGTCCTGGAAATTCTCGCCGATGATCTCGCGCAGCGGCTTGCAGGCGTTGAACTTGTTGAGCGCGTCCATCAGGTGGCGGGGCAGGGTGAAGGCGAGGCGGTGGGCGGTGCCCTTGATCGGGTCGGTCGGCTCCATCTCGTTGACCATGCCGAGGTAGCCGCAGGCCAGCGAGGCGGCCAGCGCCAGATAGGGGTTGGCGTCGGCGCCGGCGACCCGGTTCTCGACCCGGCGGGCGTCGGGCTCCGAGATCGGCACCCGAAAACCGACGGTGCGGTTGTCGCGGCCCCAGTGGACATTGATTGGCGCATCCGAGCCCGGCAGCAGCCGGCGGTAGGAATTGACATTGGGCGCCAGCAGCGGCATCGCCGCCGGCAGAAACTTCTGCAAGCCGGCAATGAATGACAAGAACAGTGGCGTGTCCCGGCCGTCGGCATCGGCAAAGAGATTGCGGCCGGTCTCGGCGGAGACCACCGACTGGTGGATGTGGAGGGCGCTGCCCGGCTGGTCCTGCATCGGCTTGGCCATGAAGGTGGCGTAGACTTGATGGCGGATCGCGGTTTCCCGCACCGTGCGCTTGAAGAGGAAGGTCTGGTCGGCCAGTTCGAGCGGGTCGCCGTGGTTGAAGTTGATCTCGATCTGGGCCACCCCGGCCTCGTGGGTCAGGGTATCGATGTCGATGTTCTGGGCCTCGCAGAAATCATAGACTTCCTCGAAGATCGGATCGAACTCGTTGACGGCGTCGATGCCGTAGGCCTGCCGGCCGGACTCGGTGCGGCCCGAGCGCCCGATCGGCGGCAGCAGCGGATAGTCAGGATCCTTGTTGACCTGAACCAGGAAGAACTCCAGCTCCGGGGCGACGATCGGTTTCCAGCCTCGCTCCTGATAGAGTTCCAGCACCCGGCGCAGCACCCAGCGCGGCGAGATGGTGACCGGACGGCCGTCGGCATAGAAGCAATCGCTGATCACCTGGGCCGTCGGCTCCTTGTACCAGGGCACGAGGCGGATCGTCGATTCGTCGGGCACCATGTAAATGTCGGAGTTCTCGACGCTGGTGACGTCCTCCTCCTCGGGGAAGTCGCCGGTCACCGTCTGCACGAAGATCGATTCCGGCAGGCGGAGGCCACGATCGCGCAGGATACGCAGGAACTTGTCGGCGGGCACGATCTTGCCCCGCGCGATTCCCGACATGTCGGGCACGAGGCACTCGACCTCGGTGATGCGGTGGGAGGTGATGAACTCCTCAAGCGCGCTCATGCTCTTTTCGTCCGGCCGGCTCCGTCCGGGAGACCGCCGGTCCTCGTGTTGTGATCGGATGCCGGCCACTATGCGCCCTCAGGCCGGCCGGGCGGAAGGGGGTGGTTCGTGCCTTGACTCCCGCCCCGGCGCACCCGATGATCAGCGTACGCGATGGAGCCTGCTTATGCCCGTGGTCGCCTTCGACACGCTCAAGCTCGCCGACCGGCTTCCGGCCGGCGGCTTTTCCGCGGAGCCGGCGCGCACCGCCGCGTCCGCCTTCGCCGATGCCATGTCCAGCTCCGACATCGCGTCGATCCGAGTCGAAATGGGGGCGCTGGAGCAGCGGCTGGACGCGCGGACCGAGGCTTCGGCGGCCAGCACCAAGGCCGATCTGATGCGCTGGCTGTTCGGCGCGATGACCGCGCAAACCGCGCTGATCGTCGGGCTGGTTAAGCTGATCCATTGAGCGGCGCCGACTCCGGGGCCGCCCTCGTGGCCGAGGCGCGGCGGCAACTGGCGGCCGGCGATCTCCGGGGCTGCGAGCGGCTGTGCCGGGCGGGGCTGCAACAGCCGGGCACGGCCATGCCGCCGGCCGAGCTGTCGCGGCTGCTGGCGCGGGCGCTCCACGGGCTGAAGCGCTCGACCGAGGCGGTGTTGCATCAGCGCCGGGCGGCGCGTGCGAGCGGCGAGGCCGCGGATTTCTTCGCGCTCGGGGTGATGGAACTGGCCTCGGGGATGGTCGAGCCGGCGCTGGCGGCGTGGCGCCAGACCCTGGTTCTCGACCCCGGCCATGCTCCGGCCGCGCGCAACCTTGGACTCGCGCTGGCCAAGGCTGGGCGCTTTGACGAGGCGGCGATGGTGCTGGCGGCGGCCGAGGCGCGCTTTCCCGGTGACACTGTCTTTCCCCGTCTGCTTGCCGATGCCCATGCCGGACTCGGCCGCACCGATCTCGCCCGTGCCGACTATCACCGGGCGCTGGCCCTTGATCCCGGCGACGGCCGGAGCTGGTTTCTCGCCGGTTTGATCGACCGCGATCAGGGGCGGTTCGAGGCGGCGCTCGACTGCTTTTCCCGCGCGGTCGCCGTGGCCCCCGATTGCGCCGCCGCCCACGTCGATCTCGGGCAGATGCGGCTGCTGCTCGGCGATTGCGCCGGCGGCTGGCCCGAATGGGAATGGCGGGAGTCCAATCATCACCGCGGCCGGCCGCTGGCGCTGACGCCGCCGCGCCGGCTCCGGGTCTATGCTGAGCAGGGCCATGGCGACACCATCCAGTTCTGCCGCATCCTGCCGCGCCTCGCGGCGCTGGGCTTTGAGATCAGCTTTCAGTGCCATCCCCCGCTGGTCGGGCTGATGCGCAGCCTCGCCGGGGTTGCCCGGGTGCTGGGCTTCGACGAGGATGGCGGCGAGGGCGAGGAGATCGGTCTGCTGAGCCTGCCGCTGGCCCTTGGCCTCGGGCTGGAGGGTCCGCCCGGGCCGGTGCCTTACCTTTCGGTTGCCGAACGGCCGGTGGCCGGGCTGGTGCGGCGGCGGGCCGGCGGCGGGCCGGCGGTGGGGCTGGTCTGGGCCGGCAATCCCGCCCATCGCAACGATGGCAACCGCTCGTGCCCGTTTTCGGCGCTGGCGCCGCTGCGCGCGTTGGCACGGGTTGACTATTACAGCCTTCAGGTCGGACCGGCGGCGCTGCCGGCCGCTGCCGGGGCCGATCCCTGGCTGACCGATCTCGCCCCCCGCCTGAGCGATTTCGCCGATACCGCCGCCGCCATCCAGGCGCTGGATCTGGTGATCGCGGTCGATACCGCCACCGCCCATCTGGCCGGGGCGCTGGGGCGGCCGGTGTGGCTGCTGCTGCCCTGGGTGCCCGACTGGCGCTGGCAGCTGGCGCGGGCCGATTGCCCCTGGTATCCCGGCATGACCCTGTTTCGCCAGCGCGCCCCCGGCGATTGGGCCGAGTGTCTGGAGCGGGTGGCATCGGCGCTCGCCCACTGGAAACCGCCGTCATCCGATCCATGATTCCGATGACGCGGCGCAAGAGTATGCTATCTATGCCCGCCGTTGCGGGGCAATGCCGGGAGAGGAAGACGTGAGCGGAGCCGAACGCGAAGCCCTGGTGCTGGCTTTGCCCAAGGGACGGATTTTGGACGAGGTGCGGCCGCTGCTCGACCGGGTCGGGATCATTCCCGAGCCGGCGTTCGACGACGAGCACAGCCGCCTGCTCAAGTTCCAGACCAATTTGCCCCATATCAGCATCATCCGGGTGCGCTCGTTCGATGTGGCCACCTTTGTCGCCTTTGGCGCCGCCCATCTCGGCGTCGCCGGCAACGACGTGATCATGGAGTTCGACTTTCCCGAGCTGTACGCGCCCCTGGATCTCGGCATCGGGGCCTGCCGGCTCTCGGTGGCCGAACCCGTGACCCTCAGCGAGGCCGACGATCCGGCACGCTGGAGCCATGTCCGGGTCGCGACCAAATATCCCGAGATCAGCCGCCGCCATTTCGCCGCCCGCGGCGTGCAGGCCGAATGCATCAAGCTCAACGGCGCCATGGAACTGGCGCCCGCGCTCGGGCTTTGTTCCCGCATCGTCGATCTCGTTTCCTCGGGCGCGACGCTCAAGGCCAACGGGCTGGTCGAAGTCGAAAAGATCGCCGACATCACCTCCCGCCTGATCGTCAACCGTGCCGCGCTGAAAACCCGGCCCGAAGAAATGAACGGCTGGATCGAGACGTTCAGGGGGGCGATCAATGGCGACTAGGTTGGATGCGGCCGCCGGCTTCGAAGACCGGAAGGCAGTGCTGCTGGGGTCGGAGCGCAACGGCGCGCTGGATGTGCGCGAGCCGGTGGCGGAGATCATCCGCGCCGTGCGTCAGCGTGGCGATCGGGCGCTGATCGAATACACCGAGACCTTTGACCGCTATCGCGCAACCGGCGAGACCCTGAAAATTTCCGCGCCCGAAATCGAGCGCGCGGTTGCCGCGGTGCCGGCGGATCAGCTCGCGGCCCTGGATATGGCGGCCCGGCGCATCCGCGCCTTTCATGCCCAACGGCCCCAGGGAAGCGATACCACCGATGCCGAGGGCCTGCGGCTCGGCGCCCGCTGGACCGCCATCGACGCGGTCGGGCTTTATGTGCCGGGCGGCACCGCGTCCTATCCCAGCTCGGTGCTGATGAACGCGATCCCGGCCAAGGCCGCCGGCGTGGCCCGGCTGGTGATGGTGGTGCCGACGCCGAACGGCGTGCTCAACCCGCTGGTGCTGGCGGCGGCAGGGCTGGCCGGGGTCGATGAGATTTACCGCATCGGCGGCGCGCAAGCGATTGCCGCGCTGGCGTATGGCACGGAGACGATCAAGCCGGTGGACAAGATCGTCGGACCCGGCAACGCCTGGGTTGCCGAGGCCAAGCGGCAGGTGTTCGGCGTGGTCGGCATCGACATGATCGCCGGCCCATCGGAAATTCTGGTGGTGGCCGATGGCGCCAACGACCCCGACTGGATCGCGGCCGATCTCCTGTCCCAGGCCGAGCATGACAGCGACGCCCAGTCGATCCTGATCACCGACGACGCGGGGTTCGCCGATCGCGTCGAGGCGGCGGTCGGGCGCCAACTCGCGGACCTGCCCCGCGCCGCCATCGCCGGTGAAAGCTGGAAACGGCACGGCGTTGTGATCGTGGTCAAGGACCTCGCGGCCGAAGCCCCCGATCTGATCAATCTCGCCGCCCCCGAGCATCTCGAACTCGCGGTCGACAACCCCGCCGCCCTGATGGCGGAGGTTCGCCACGCCGGTTCCATTTTCCTGGGCCGCCACACCCCCGAGGCGCTCGGCGATTACGTCGCAGGGCCGAATCATGTCTTGCCGACCTCGCGGAGCGCCCGTTTTTCCTCGGGTCTGAACGTGCTCGACTTCATGAAGCGCAGCACCTTCATCGCCTGCCCGCCCGCGGGCTTGCGCGCGATCGGCCCCGCCGCGGTGACGCTGGCGCGGGCCGAGGGGTTGGAGGCCCATGCGCTATCGGTGGAAAAGCGGCTCAAAGACAGGGACGGTGCGCCATGACCGACACCGACGACCAGCCGCCCGGCGATCCCCGCCGCCGCATCGTCCATGTTCAGCTCGACGAGCGCACGGTGGTCCGGCGCAAGCCCGAGGTCGAGCACGAGCGGGCGGTGGCGATCTTCGATCTTTTGGAGGACAACAGCTTCGAGCCGGTCGGCTTTGGCGATGACGGCCCGTTCAACCTTCATCTCAGCGCCGAGGAGGGCCGGCTCAGCTTCGACATCCGCACCCAGGACGGCATTGAGCTGACCCGGGTGGTGTTGCCGCTCAGCCCGTTCAAGAGCATCGTGCGCGACTATTTCATGGTTTGCGAGAGCTATTACCACGCGATCCGGCGTTCGACTCCGGCCCAGATCGAAGCCCTCGACATGGGGCGCCGGGGCCTGCACAACGAAGGCTCGGAGTTGTTGCGCGAGCGGCTCGCCGGCAAGATCGCCATCGACCACACCACCGCCCGGCGCATCTTTACCCTGGTGTGCGTTCTGCACATTCGCGGCTGATACGGGGGGCGGGCCGTCCCATGGCTGAATTCATCTCCTGGAACGGCATCAGCAGCGTCCTTTTTACCTGCACCTTCAATGCCGTGCGCTCGCCGATGGCGGCGGCCCTCTTTAAGCGCCGCTTCGGCAAGCGCTTCCATGTCGATTCGGCCGGCCTGCGCCCGGGCGAAACCGACCCCTTCATGGTCTCGGTGATGGCCGAACTCGGCGAAGACCTCAGCCGCCATCGCCCCAAGGTCTTTGACGAGTTGGAAGACACCTCGTTCGACCTCGTGATCTCGCTCTCCCCCGAAGCCCACCACCGCGCGGTCGAAATGGTCCGCACCATGGCCTGCGAGGTCGAATACTGGCAAACCTTCGACCCGACGATCCTCGAAGGCAGCCGCGACGCCCGCATCGACGGCTTCCGGCAGGTCAGGGATGGGCTGATGGCGAGGATCGAGAAGCGGTTTCCGGTGGTATAGTCGGTGTTAACGTCAGAAACGCCGCTGCGGTTCGTTCTCCAGAACCGCGAGAAGCTCACCTTCAAGAGCGGGCCGATTCCGCCCGCTAGCATAATCGAATGCGGCATCTCCCAACGAATTTCGGTGCCTTACGTCGGCACCGGCATTCAGAAGCAAGCGCACCAGTGCGCCGTTGTCGTGTTGTCCCAATGTTGCCCAATGCAAGGCGGATCGTCCGGCAGCATCCACATCGTGGACGCTCGCCCCCGCTGCCAGAAACAGCTCTACCGTTTCGGTGGAACCGGATTGCGCCCCATTCATGAGCGGCGTTTTGCCAATGTCCGTGCGGGCGTCGACGCAAGCCCCGTGAAACAGGAGCAAACGCACACATTCCTCATAGCCGCCAAACGCGGCGACATGGAGCGGCGTTTCTCCCTCTTCGTCAGCAAGATTGGGGTCGGCCCCCGCCTCCAACAAAAGCTGTACGAACTTTTCCGAGCCGTATTGGCAGGCCCAAATCAGCGGTGTCGTTCCTTCATCGGCGTCGTTGGGGTTGACTGCCAAATCGGCCAGAACGCTTTTCATCGCCGCGATGTCTCCATCGTGAATGGCTTGGCTCAGCTTTTCCATACGGCTTAAATCTCCTCGCACCCGACCGGCCTCTCGATAGGCCTGTTTGCCATTTGGTCAACCGACCGATCGATTTTTACTCCAGAATTTTGACAATTCTCCTGAAATTGCTTCAGATCATTCTTGAGTCCTTTTTGAAGCTCGCGAATCTCTCTATAGTGGCCGCAAGGTTTTGTAACGCCGTATTTATGCTTAAATCCCCCTTTTGCATCGGCAACGGGGTCGTACTTTCGAAGCTCTTTTCCAATTATGCTGAATTTATCAAGAATAGCGTGTCTTGATTTATTACATTTCTCCGATTGGTCATCATCATTTTTCGGATTTTGTGTTGCGGTCTCTGTCTTGGTAGTTGATTCGGCTTTCGCCGCACATGGACATGTCTTCGTTGCCGATGGTGCGGTGGCCGAGAAATTCCGATCGATCTCATCCTTGACCTTAACGATACCAATGCCGACCATCAAAGCAGAACCAATATAAACCATATCTACCAATATTGCTTCTGTGGCAGGAATAACAAGGGGCGCTAAGGCGAAAGCCATTATTTTGACCTTTCTCGAATCTCAAGCACGCATAGTCTTGAGTATAAATGTTCCAAAATTTCATCGAGAGGGGCTTTGGTTTGAATTAGGTTGCGCATATGTTCCTTCTCGTAAAAATCTAACCCAGCCATAATCTGAAGACATATCCACATGATTATCCCCCTTTCACTCGAAGCGCCGAAGCGGATGGCTTTGGTAAGGGCGGTCCTTACGTAGTCGTGTAATTGGCCGTCATCCATGGCCCCAATATCGTCATGGGCTAATTTTCTTAAAAACTGGCACGCACGAAGGACAAAGCTTTTGGTTGCTTCATTATTAAGCACATCTTCCTGGATTTTGAGGATCACAAGCACTGCATCACCATTTTTACAAGAAAACATAATTGTTACGCAACCTTAGGAGGCGGTCGAGATTTATGTCTACGAGTTTTCCACTAGGGACTCGATAATTATATGCATAGGGCACTCTTCATGAAAGCCTGTTGTTAAGCGAGCACCGCCCCCTTTTTTCGGCTACCGGTAACCGTGCGACAGCCGCTGCGCGCGGATATTTGAAACGGCCCCTCCTGGCATCCTGCCCGCGCCGCTGCTATCGTCGCCGGGTCGAGTTAAGCCGGTTCGAGTGGGAGCGAAGGCATGAGACTGAGTCTTCTGTGTCTGACCGCGCTCCTGCTCGCCTTCCCGGCTCCCGCCCGCGCCGACGGGCCGGTTCACGGCGTCGCCATGCACGGCGCGCCGAAATACGCCGCCGGTTTCACGGCCTTCGACTACGTCAATCCCGAGGCGCCCAAGGGCGGCACCCTGCGCTGGGCCATGACCGGGAGTTTCGACAGCCTCAATCCCTTTATCGTCCGCGGGCGGCCGGCGCCGGGGGCGGCGGATCTGTTCGAGAGCCTGATGGCGCGGGCGCAGGACGAGCCGTTTTCGCTTTATGGCCTGATCGCCGAGACTATCGAGACCCCGGGCGACCGCTCGTGGGTCGAGTTCCGGCTCCGGCCCGAGGCGCGCTGGCAGGACGGCACCGCGATCACCGCCGCCGACGTGCTGTTTTCCTGGCAGACCCTGCGCGCTCATGGCCGGCCCAATCACCGGGCCTATTACAGCCGGGTCAGCCGCGCCGAGGCCCCCGACGCCCGCACCGTGCGCTTCAGCTTCGCGCCGCTGCCCGACGGCGCCTTTGATCGTGAGCTGCCGCTGATCCTCGGACTGATGCCGGTGCTGTCCCGGGCGTGGTGGCAGGGCCGGGAGTTCGAGGCCACGACGCTGGAACCGCCGCTCGGCTCCGGCCCCTACCGGATCGCGGCGGTGCAACCGGGGCGCTCGGTGGAGTACCGGCGCCTGCCCGACTATTGGGGGCGCGATCTGCCGGTGCGGCGGGGCACCGGCAACCCCGATGTCATCCGCTATGATGTCTACCGCGACGACGGTGTCGCCCTCGAAGCCTTCAAGGCCGGCGAGGCCGATCTGCGGCGCGAGGCCAACCCGACCCGCTGGGCCACCGGCTACGACTTTCCGGCGGCCCGCGATGGCCGGGTGCGGCGGGAGGCGCTGGCCCATGGCCGCCCCGAGCCGATGCGCGCCTTCATCATCAACTCCCGGCGCTGGCCGTTCCAGGACCGGCGGGTGCGCGAAGCGCTCGGGCTGGCCTTCGATTTCGCCTGGATCAACCGCAGCCTCTTTCACGGCGCCTTCCGGCGCAGTCCGAGCTATTATCCCAACTCCGAACTGGCGGCGACCGGTCTGCCCGGGCCGGAGGAAACGGCGCTGCTGGCGCCCTTCCGCACCGAACTGCCGCCCGAACTCTTCACCCGGCCGCCGGCCCTGCCCGAGACCGACGGCAGCGGTCCGGCCGGGCTCAGAGCCAATCTCCGGGCCGCCCAGGGGCTGCTGCGCGAGGCCGGCTGGCGGGTCGAGGGCGGTGCGCTGGTCGACGCCGAGGGCCGGCCCTTCGCCTTCGAGATGCTGCTGAGCGCCCCCGGTGACGAAAAGATCGCGCTGGAATTCGCCCGCGCGCTGGCCCGGCTCGGCATCGCGGCCCGGGTGCGCACGGTGGACAGCGCCCAGTTCCAGGGCCGGCTCGATGGTTTCGACTACGACCTCGTGCTCTATCAATGGCTGTCGACGCTGTCGCCGGGCAACGAGCAGGCGATTTTCTTCGGCTCGGCCGCGGCCGAGCTGGCCGGTGGCCGCAACTATGCCGGGGTCCGCTCGGCCGCGGTCGATGCCCTGGCCGGCGCGCTGGGCCAGGCGCCCGACCGCGCCGCCCTGGTTGCCCGCGTCCGCGCCCTCGACCGGGTGCTGATCTGGGGCTATTACGCCGTGCCGCTGTTCTATCTCGGTGAGGACCTCGTCGCCTCCTGGTGCTGGTTGCACCGGCCGGCGGTGGTGCCGGTCTACGGCTTCCTGCCCGAGGTCTGGTGGCTGGCGCCATGCCGGTGATGGCGCCGGGGCTCGAAAAATCATTGCGTCTTGCAGGTTGGGATTGACCGGAAAGACCGTTTTCCGCATCTTGCCGGTCGCATAATGACCCAAGCTGCCCGGAGCCGCACCATGAGCCATGCCTCGTCCCCCTCCGCCGCCACCGCGCCCGGCGCCCTGGTGCTGTCCGATCTGCTGCCCGTCTGCGCCGAGGCTCTGGTTGCGGTGTCGGAGCTGGTCGAGGCGGCACGGACGGCGGTGCTGGGCAAGGTGACCGGCACCAACGGCAAGATCGACGGCGGCCTGATGGACAGCCAGCAGGTGGCTGCGCATGGCTTCGCCTGGCTCAACACCTATGCCGAGGGTCTCCGCCAGATGGCGGGCTGGGGCGGCAGCCTCGGCGGGACCGGCCAGTTCGGCGAGTTGGAGCAGCTGATGCTCCAGCTGGTGTTTGCCGAGTATCTGGCCCAGATCGCGGGCGGTATTCCGCTCAGTCAGGTCGAGATCGTCCGGCCGGCCGACCTCGGGCTGGAGGCGGGTGCCGTCGCGGCCTTCAGCGGCGCCGGCGCGGTGGCCCGGCTGGTCGCGGGCGGCGGCACCAGCGCGGTCCGCACCCGGATCGCCGAGCTGATCGCCGAGCGCGGCGATTTCGGCGCCCTCGGCTTCAACGACGAGACCCTCGACATGGTGCGCGACCAGTTCTCGCGCTTCGCCGCCGATCAGGTGGTGCCGTTCGCCCATGGCTGGCACCTCAGGGACGAACTGATCCCGATGTCGATCATCGAGCAGATGGCCGAGATGGGCGTGTTCGGCCTGACCGTGCCCGAGGAGTATGGCGGCCTCGGCATGGGCAAGACCGCGATGTGTCTGGTTTCGGAGGTGCTGAGCTGCGCCTATATCGGCGTCGGCTCGCTCGGCACCCGGTCCGAGATCGCGGCCGAGCTGATCCGCCTCGGCGGCACCGAGGAGCAGAAGGCCAGCTGGCTGCCCCGGCTCAGCTCGGGCGAGATTCTGCCCACTGCGGTCTTCACCGAGCCCAACAGCGGCTCCGACCTCGGCTCGCTGCGGGCGCGGGCGGTGCGCGAGGGCGACGTCTACCGGATTTACGGCGCCAAGACCTGGATCACCCACGCCGCCCGTTCGGACCTGATGACCCTGCTGGTGCGCACCGACCCCGCGACCAGCGATTATCGCGGCCTCTCGATGCTGCTGGCGGAAAAGCCCCGCGGCACGGTCGAGCAGCCGTTTCCGGCCGAGGGCATGACGGGGGGCGAGATCAAGGTCCTCGGCTATCGCGGCATGAAGGAATACGAGATCGGTTTCGACGGTTTCACGGTGCCGGTGGCCAACCTGCTCGGCGGTGTCGAGGGCCAGGGCTTCAAGCAGCTGATGGAGACCTTCGAATCGGCGCGCATCCAGACCGCGGCCCGGGCCACCGGCGTGGCCCAGAACGCGCTCCAGCTCGGCCTGCAATATGCCCAGGAGCGCAGCCAGTTCGGCAAGGCGCTGATCCGGTTTCCCCGGGTCGCCAACAAGATCGCCTGGATGGCCGCCGAGACCATGCTGGCCCGCCAGCTGACCTATTTCGCCGCCCGTGAGAAGGATCAGGACATCCGCTGCGACATCGAGGCCGGCATGGCCAAGCTGCTGGCGGCGCGGGTGGCGTGGTCGAACGCCGATAACGCCTTGCAGATTCATGGCGGCAACGGGTACGCTGAAGAGTACCAGATCAGCCGCGTGCTCTGTGACGCCCGCATCCTCAGCGTTTTCGAGGGCGCGGCAGAGATTCAGGCGCAGGTGATCGCGCGCGGCCTTCTCGGCCGTCGCGGCTGAGGCGGCGTCGAGACCGCGATCAAGACGGTTGACGGGACGGGGTTTCACCGCTATACCCTCGGCCCACTCCGAAACAGGGATTTTCGAGCAAGGAAGACCCGTGGCCAATCATAAATCAGCCGAAAAGCGTTTCCGCCAGACCGTGCGGCGGACCGAAGTCAACCGGGCGCGTGTCAGCCGGATTCGCACCTTTACCAAGAAGGTCGAACTGGCGATCGAGGCGGGCGACAAGACCGCCGCCGCCGATGCCTTCAAGGAGGCCCAGCCCGAATTGATGCGCGGCGTGACCAAAGGCGTGGTCCATCGCAACACGATTTCGCGCAAGCTGTCGCGTCTCTCGGCGCGGATCAACGCGCTCTGATCACCGGCTGACCGTCGGGATCAGCGGGCGAAGAGGGGGTTCGAGGCACGGCCGGTCGCCGCTGAAGGGCGGCCGGCCGTGCCTTTTTGCGCCCTCACCCCGCCGCCGCCGTTAACGGTTGGCAAGACGGTCCGGGGACCGTTCTCATTCTGTCCTATTGCAATAAAATCATCCCGCGGCTATCCTGTCTGACATCGTGGGGTGGTGCTGAATTTCTATGTCGATGGCGAGGCTCCCTCCAGTCATTCGTCGCAAGGTTGCTTGTGCGCCGGCGGTTCTGACGAGGAATATCGGTAGAATTATTGTGACATCTCTAACTAATGCTGCAAAGTTTCAATCGATTCTATGAGATGATTGATCGTGATGATCAATGAGTATCCTTGCACCGACTGGTACGCTGGGCGCTGGGCGTTGTCGCAGCGCTGTGGTCTGGGCTTTTCTGAGCGTGATCTGGCTTGAAAAAATTGGCTCCACATACGGGCGGATCGGTTGACTCCAGCCCTCGGCGTGACCGTGCGTCCGCGCGCGATGGCGAGTCGGCGCCGGCCACCACGGTGGGCCGGCGCACCGGCGGCCGGGGCGAGGCCGGGGCCGAGTCGGGGGGGACGCTCGAGCAGCAATGGCAGCGGGTGCGGGCCCGGCTGCGCGATGAGGTTGGCGAGACCGCCTTCCGCAGCTGGCTGAAGCCGCTGGCGCTGGGCGGGCTGACCGGTGGCGACATCACGATTCTGGTTCCGACCCGCTTCATGCGCGACTGGGTGCTGACCCACTACGCCGACCGGATCCGGGGCTTTTGGGCGGCGGAAAATCCGCAGGTCCAGGCGATCGATCTTTCGGTGCAGGCGACGGCGCTGACCGGTGGTTCGGCTGCGCCAGCGCCGGCCAATGGCGGCCATGACGACCGTAATGACCGCGCCGCGGCAGTGGCCGAGACTCTGCCCGAGCCGGTGCCGGCTCAGGTGCGTGCCGCCGTTCCGGCGGTCCAGGACGATGGCTTCGGCGATGTTTCGGCGCCGCTGGACCCGCGCTTCACCTTCGACAATTTCGTGGTCGGCAAGCCCAACGAACTGGCTCATGCCGCCGCCCGGCGCGTTGCCGAAGCCTCGGCGGTCACCTTCAATCCGCTGTTCCTCTATGGTGGCGTCGGGCTGGGCAAGACCCATTTGATGCACGCCATCGCCCACCTGATCAAACAGCGCCAGCCCCAGCGCAAGGTGATCTATCTTTCGGCCGAAAAGTTCATGTACCAGTTCATCCGGGCGCTGCGCTTCAAGGACACCATGGCCT
>JBAXPR010000031.1:0-33217 GCA_037132135.1 Rhodospirillaceae bacterium | reverse complement strand
CAGGCCGACAAGTACAAAGTGCCGCGGATGTGCTTCGTCAACAAGATGGACCGCATCGGCGCCAACTTCTATCGCTGTGTCGACATGATGGTCGATCGCCTCGGCACCAAGCCGCTGGTGATCCAGCTGCCGATCGGTTCCGAGTCGGAGTTCGTCGGCCTTGTCGATCTGCTCAAGAACAAGGCGCTGATCTGGAAGGACGAAACCCTCGGCGCCGAATTCTACGAGACCGACATTCCGGCCGACATGGCCGAGATGGCGGCCGACTACCGCCACAAGATGATCGAGATGGCGGTCGAGATGGACGACGTGGCCCTCGAAGCCTATCTGGGCGGCGAGGAGCCGTCGATCGAGACCCTCAAGGCCTGCATCCGCAAGGGCACGATCGATTTCGCCTTCGTGCCGGTGCTGTGCGGTTCGGCGTTCAAGAACAAGGGCGTCCAGCCGATGCTCGACGCCGTGGTCGACTATCTGCCGGCGCCGACCGATATTCCGAACGTCGTTGGCATCAAGCCCGACAGCGACCAGCAGGAAGAGCGGCACACCGACGACAGCGCACCCTTCGCGGCGCTGGCCTTCAAGATCATGACCGACCCCTTCGTCGGCTCGCTGACCTTCGTGCGCGTCTATTCCGGTTCGATCAGCTCCGGTTCCTACATCCTCAACTCGGTGAAGGGCGACCGCGAGCGGGTCGGCCGCATGCTGCTGATGCATGCCAACAGCCGCGAAGAGATCAAGGAGTGCAACGCCGGCGACATCGTCGCCTTTACGGCGCTGAAGGGCACCACCACCGGCGACACCCTCTGCGACATCGCCAAGCCGATCATCCTGGAGCGCATGGAATTCCCGGAGCCGGTGATCGAGGTCGCGGTTGAGCCCAAGTCGAAGGCCGATCAGGAAAAAATGGGCACCGCGCTTCAGCGCCTCGCCCAGGAAGATCCCTCGTTCCGGGTTACCGTGGACCACGAGAGCGGCCAGACCGTGATCAAGGGCATGGGCGAGTTGCACCTGGAAATCCTGGTCGACCGCATGCGCCGGGAATTCAAGGTCGAGGCCAATGTCGGCGCCCCCCAGGTCGCCTACCGCGAGACCATCACCAAGCGGGCCGAAATCGACTACACCCACAAGAAGCAGACCGGCGGTTCCGGCCAGTTCGCCCGCATCAAGCTGGTGTTCGAGCCGCAGCCGGAGCCGGGGATGGGCTTCGTGTTCGAGAACAAGGTGATCGGCGGCGCGGTGCCCAAGGAGTACGTCCCGGGTGTCGCCAAGGGTCTGGAGTCGTCCAAGGAAAGCGGCGTCATCGCCGGCTTCCCGGTCATCGACTTCAAGGTCCAGCTGATCGATGGCGCCTACCACGACGTGGACAGCTCGGTGCTGGCCTTTGAAATCGCCGCCCGGGCGGCGTTCAAGGAAGGCATCGCGAAGGCCGGCCCGGCGTTGCTGGAGCCGATCATGGCGGTCGAGGTGGTGACCCCGGAAGACTACATGGGCGACGTCATCGGCGACCTCAACAGCCGGCGCGGCCAGATCACCGGCATGGATCAGCGCGGCAATGCCCGCGTGCTGACGGCGATGGTGCCGCTGGCCATGATGTTCGGCTATGTCAATACCCTGCGCTCGATGAGCCAGGGGCGAGCGCAGTACACCATGCAGTTCCACCACTATGAACGGGTACCGCCGGCAATCGCCGACGAAGTCCGTGCCAAGCTGGCGTGATATAATCGTGATGTAATTCGCGGCAAGCGAAAAAGACGGAGACTTGGGATCATGGCGAAAGCTAAATTTGAGCGGAACAAGCCGCACTGCAACGTTGGCACGATCGGTCACGTCGATCACGGCAAGACCTCGCTGACCGCGGCGATCACGAAGATTCTGGCCGAGACCGGCGGCGCGACCTATACGGCCTACGATCAGATCGACAAGGCGCCGGAAGAGAAGGCCCGCGGTATCACGATCTCGACCGCCCACGTCGAGTACGAGACCAAGAACCGCCACTACGCCCACGTCGATTGCCCCGGCCACGCCGATTATGTCAAGAACATGATCACCGGCGCGGCGCAGATGGACGGCGCGATCCTGGTCGTTTCAGCCGCCGACGGCCCGATGCCCCAGACCCGCGAGCACATCCTGCTCGCCCGTCAGGTCGGCGTGCCCGCGATCGTGGTCTATATGAACAAGGTCGACATGTGCGACGACCCGGACCTGCTGGAACTGGTCGAGCTTGAAATTCGCGAGCTGCTGACCTCCTACCAGTTCCCGGGCGACGACATTCCGATCGTTCAGGGTTCGGCCCTCTGTGCCCTTGAGGACAAGAAGCCGGAGATCGGCCGCCAGTCGGTGCTGAAGCTGATGGAAGCGGTCGATGGCTACATTCCGCAGCCGGAGCGCCCGATCGACCGTCCGTTCCTGATGCCGATTGAAGACGTGTTCTCGATTTCGGGCCGCGGCACCGTGGTCACCGGCCGTGTCGAGCGCGGCATCGTCAAGGTCGGCGAGGAAATCGAGATCGTCGGTCTCAAGAACACCGTCAAGACCGTGGTCACGGGCGTTGAAATGTTCCGCAAGCTGCTCGATCAGGGCCAGGCCGGCGACAACATCGGCGCGCTGCTGCGCGGCACCAAGCGGGAAGACGTCGAGCGCGGCCAGGTGCTGGCCAAGCCCGGCTCGATCACGCCGCACACCAAGTTCAAGGCCGAGGCCTACATTCTGACCAAGGAAGAGGGTGGCCGTCACACGCCGTTCTTTACCAACTATCGGCCGCAGTTCTACTTCCGCACCACCGATGTCACCGGCATGGTTCAGCTGCCGGAAGGCACCGAAATGGTGATGCCGGGCGACAACGTCGCCATGGAGATCGAGCTGATCGCTCCGATCGCCATGGACGAAGGTCTGCGCTTCGCCATCCGCGAGGGTGGCCGGACCGTCGGCGCGGGTGTGGTTGCCAAGATCGTCAAGTAAGGTTCCGCATGATACGAGACGCCGGTGTCCGGCACGGACACCGGCTTCCCTATCAGTCAAAAAGGTACGGGTCGAGGACCATGGAAAGCCAGAATATCCGCATCCGCCTGAAGGCGTTCGATCATCGTGTGCTCGATCAGTCGACAAGCGAGATCGTCAATACGGCCAAGCGGACCGGGGCGCGGGTACGCGGTCCGATTCCGCTGCCGACCTTGTTCGAAAAGTTTACCGTCAACCGCTCACCGCACATCGACAAGAAGTCGCGCGAGCAGTTCGAGATCCGCACTCACAAGCGGCTGCTCGACATCGTCGATCCGACGCCGCAGACTGTCGATGCGCTGATGAAGCTGGATCTGGCGGCGGGTGTCGACGTCGAGATCAAGCTCTGACATCGAAGAATTCAGGTTGAGGCCAGGGCGGGCCTTGTAAGGGGTATAAAGCCATGCGATCCGGTTTGATCGCGCAGAAGCTCGGTATGACCCGCGTCTTCACGGACGAAGGGGAACATGTGCCGGTCACTGTGCTCAAAGTCGATAACTGCCAGGTCGTGGCCGTGCGCACCGATGATACCGACGGCTATACGGCGGTTCAGCTCGGGGTCGGCACGGCCAAGGTCAAGAACGTCACCAAGCCGATGCGCGGGCACTTCGCCAAAGCCAAGGTGGAGCCGAAGCGCAAGCTGGCTGAGTTCCGGGTGAGTGCGGACGCGCTGCTCGATGTCGGCGCCGAGATTTCGGCGGCCCACTTCGTGCCGGGGCAGTTCGTGGACGTCACCGGCACCAGCATCGGCAAGGGTTTTGCCGGCGGCATGAAGCGGTGGAACTTCGGGGGCCTGCGGGCCACCCACGGCGTCTCGGTGTCGCACCGGTCGCTGGGTTCGACCGGCAACCGCCAGGACCCGGGCCGTACTTTCAAGAACAAGAAGATGGCCGGCCACATGGGCGCTGAGCGTGTCACCACGCTCAACCTCAAGGTGGTACAGGTCGACAGCGGTCAGGGGCTGATCCTGGTTCGGGGTGCGGTACCCGGTTCCGAGAACGGTTACGTGCTGGTGCGCGACGCGGTGAAGCGCAAGCTGCCCGATGGCGTGCCCTTCCCGGCCGGTCTTCGCGCCGCCGCCGCTCAAGAGGAGACCGCGTGATGAAGGCGGTAATTCGCAACCTCGACAATCAGGAAGTCGGCGAGATCGAACTCGCCGACGAGATATTCGGTGTCGCCGTGCGCGCCGATCTGCTGGCCCGGGCGGTCAACTGGCAGCTGGCCAAGCGCCGTTCCGGCAACCACAAGACCAAGGTCATCGGCGACATTCGCGGCACGACCAAGAAGCCTTACCGGCAGAAGGGTACCGGCCGCGCCCGTCAGGGTTCGCTGCGCTCACCGCAGTTCCGCGGCGGTGCCGTGATCTTCGGTCCGGTGGTGCGCTCCCACGAGCACGACCTGACCAAGAAGGTCCGCAAGCTGGCGCTGAAGATCGCGCTCGCCTCCAAGGTAGCCGACGGCAAGCTGATCGTCCTCGACTCGGCGACCGCCGAGAGCTTCAAGACCAAGGTGCTGGCGGCGAAGCTGAAGGGCTTCGACCTCAAGTCAGCGCTGATCATCGATGGTGCCAACCTCGACGAGAACTTCGCCAAGGCGGCGCGCAACATTCCGTTGCTTGACGTGCTGCCCGAGCAGGGCGCCAACGTCTACGACATTCTGCGGCGGGACACGCTGTTCCTGACCCGCAACGCTGTCGAGCAGCTGGAGGCCCGACTGAAATGAGCAGGCTGATCTACGACGTGATCCTGGCGCCGGTGATTACCGAAAAGGCGACCAACATCACCGGCAACCAGCAGTACACCTTCAAGGTGCCGCTGGACGCCACCAAGCCCGAGATCAAGACGGCGGTGGAAGGGCTGTTCGCGGTCAAGGTGATGGCGGTCAACACCATCATCACCAAGGGCAAGACCAAGCGCTTCCGGGGCATCCCTGGCCGGCGCGCGGATACCAAGAAAGCGATGGTGACGCTGGCTGCGGGTCAGCGCATCGACGTGACCACCGGCGTCTGACGGAAGGGACCGAAGAATGGCCTTGAAACAGTTCAATCCGGTCACGCCGTCCCAGCGCCAGCTCGTCCAGGTGGACCGCTCGGAGCTGTGGTCCGGCAAGCCGGTCAAAGCCCTGACCGAGGGCCTCACCGGCTCGGGCGGGCGTAACAACACCGGCCGGATCACGGCCCGGCGCATGGGTGGCGGCCACAAGCGGTCGTATCGGCTGATCGACTTCAAGCGGCGCAAGTTCGATGCGCCGGCCGTCGTCGAACGGCTGGAGTACGACCCTAACCGAACCGGCTTTATCGCCCTGATCAAGTACCAGGACGGCACCGTCTCCTATATTCTGGCGCCTCAGCGTCTGAAGGTCGGCGATGCGGTGGTCTCGGGCGAGAAGGTCGACATCAAGCCCGGCAATGCCATGCCGCTGAAGAACATTCCGGTCGGCACCATCGTGCACAACGTCGAGCTTAAGGCCGGCGCGGGTGGGCAGATGGCGCGGGCCGCCGGCACCTACGTTCAGATCGTCGGCCGCGACAGCGGGTATGCCCAGCTGAAACTCAGCTCGGGCGAGCTGCGCATGGTTCGCGGCGAGTGCCTCGCCACCATCGGCGCGGTGTCGAACCCTGACCAGGCCAACATCAATCTGGGCAAGGCCGGACGCAACCGCTGGCTGGGCGTTCGCCCGTCGGTGCGCGGCGTTGCCATGAACCCGATCGATCACCCGCACGGCGGCGGCGAAGGCCGCACCTCCGGCGGCCGTCACCCGGTGACGCCGTGGGGCAAGCCGACCAAGGGCAAGAAGACGCGCAACAACAAGAAGACGGACCGGCTGGTTATCCGCCGCCGCCAGAAGTAAGGAGACCGCACCTTGGCGCGCTCAGTTTGGAAGGGACCGTTTGTCGACGGCTATCTGCTGAAAAAGGCGGATAAGACGCGGGGCAGCGGCCGCAACGAGATCATCAAGATCTGGTCGCGACGCTCCACCATTCTGCCCCAGTTCGTCGGCCTGACTTTTGGTGTGTATAACGGCCACAAGTTCCTGCCGGTGCTGGTCACCGAGAACATGATCGGCCATAAGTTCGGTGAATTCTCGCCGACGCGGACCTATTACGGGCACGCCGCCGACAAGAAGGCCAAGAGGAAGTAGCCATGGGCCAGTCCGCCAATCCCCCGCGTTTCGCCGAGAATGAGGCGCTGGCAACCGCGTCTCTGATCAAGAGCAGCGCGCGCAAGCTCAACCTGGTGGCGCAGCTGATCCGGGGCAAGGACGCGAGCCGTGCGCTCGCCGACCTCGCCTTCTCGGAGAAGCGCATCGCCGCCGAGGTCCGCAAGGTGCTCCAGGCTGCGATCGCCAACGCCGAGAACAACCATCAGCTCGACGTTGACCGCCTGTTCGTTGCCGAGGCCACGGTTGGCCGCGCCCTGGTGATGAAGCGCTTCCACGCACGGGGCCGCGGACGCGGCGCCCGGGTCGAGAAGTCCTTCAGCAACCTCAAGGTGATCGTGCGCGAGCGAACCGAAGCGGTCGAGTCCGCCGAAGACAAGGCCGAGGAGTAACCCCATGGGTCAAAAAATCAATCCGATCGGCCTCCGCGTTGGCATCAATCGGACCTGGGACAGCCGCTGGTTCGCCTGCCGTGACTACGCCACGATGCTGCATCAGGACCTGAAGCTGCGCAATCATCTCCTGACGACGCTGCAGCAGGCCGGTTGCTCCAAGGTGATCATCGAGCGTCCGGCCAAGCGCGCCCGCATTACCATTCATGCCGCCCGTCCCGGCGTCGTGATCGGCAAGAAGGGCGCCGACATCGAGAAGCTGCGGCTCGAACTCGGCAAGATGGCCGGCTCCGAGGTCAGCCTCAACATCGTCGAAATCCGCAAGCCGGAAATCGACGCCCGCCTGATCGCCGAGAACATCTCAAGTCAGTTGGAGCGGCGGGTCGCCTTCCGGCGCGCCATGAAGCGGGCCGTTCAATCGGCGATGCGGCTCGGGGCGATGGGCATCCGGATCAATTGCTCCGGCCGGCTCGGTGGCGCCGAAATCGCGCGCATGGAGTGGTATCGCGAAGGTCGCGTGCCGCTGCATACCCTGCGCGCCGACATCGATTACGGGGTCGCTACCGCCAAGACCACTTACGGCACCTGCGGGGTCAAGGTCTGGGTGTTCAAGGGCGAAATCCTGCAACACGATCCGATGGCCCAGGACAAGCGCGCTGGCGAGGCCCAGGCGGGCACGCCGCGTCCGGACGGGCGTGAGCACCGCGAGCCGCGGGGCGATCGGGGTCGCGGCCATGATCGCGACCGCGATCGTGATCGCTGAGGGGAGCCGGGAAAATGTTGAGTCCCAAGCGTACCAATTACCGCAAGGCCCACAAGGGCCGCATCAAGGGTGCCACCAAGGGCGGCAGCCAGCTCAACTTCGGCTCGATGGGGCTGAAGGCGCTGGAACCGGCCCGGGTCACGGCCCGGCAGATTGAGGCGGCGCGCCGTGCGCTCACCCGCCACATCAAGCGTCAGGGCCGGGTGTGGATCCGGGTCTTCCCCGATGTTCCGGTGTCGAGCAAGCCGGCCGAAGTCCGCATGGGCTCGGGCAAGGGTGCGCCCGAGTTCTGGGCGGCCCGGGTGGCGCCCGGACGGATCATGTTCGAACTCGATGGCGTGCCGGCCGATATCGCCACCCGCGCCTTCGAGCTGGCGGCGGCCAAGCTGCCGATCAAGACCAAGATCGTGCATCGTTTGGGTGAGGAGACCGCGGTATGAGCGGGCTGAAGACCGAAGATTTGCGCGGCCGCACCGTTGATGAACTCAACGACCAGCTGGTGGCGCTGAAAAAAGAGCAGTTCAATCTGCGCTTCCAGCGGGCCTCCGGCCAGCTGGAGAACACCGCCCGCGTGCGGACCGTCCGGCGCGACATCGCGCGTATCATGACCGTTCTGGGTCAGCGGCAAGTCGCCGCTCCGGCTCAGAGCTAGGTAAGGCAGGAGAAACGGCATGCCCCGGCGAGTCTTGCAGGGCACGGTGGTCAGTGACAAAGGCGACAAGACGATTATCGTCCTGGTCGAACGCCGCGTCATGCACCCCGTCTATAAGAAGTTCATCCGTCAGTCCAAGCGCTACGCCGCTCATGACGAGGCCAATCGTTTCAAGACCGGAGATCAGGTCTCGATCGAGGAATGCCGTCCGATTTCCAAGCGGAAGCGCTGGGTCGTCGTCGTCGAAGGAGCCGCGGCTCCGGCCGTGGCGTGAAAGGGTAAAGCACCATGATTCAGATGCAAACCAACCTGGAGGTCGCCGACAACAGCGGCGCGCGCCGGGTGCAGTGCATCAAGGTGATCGGCGGCTCGAAGCGCAAGGTCGCTTCGGTCGGCGACGTCATCGTCGTGTCGGTCAAGGAGGCGATCCCCCGGGGTCGCGTCAAGAAGGGCGATGTGCACCGCGCCGTGATCGTCAGGACCGCCAAGGATATCCGGCGCGCCGACGGCAGCTCGATCCGCTTCGACCGCAATGCGGCCGTGCTGATCAACAAGCAGGGTGAGCCGATCGGTACCCGCATCTTCGGGCCGGTGACCCGTGAACTTCGCGGCAAGAAGTTCATGAAGATCATTTCTTTGGCGCCGGAGGTGCTGTGATGGCCGGCTTGAAGATCAAGACCAAGGACAAGGTCGTCGTGATTTCCGGTCGCGACAAGGGCAAGAGCGGCGAAGTGCTGAAGGTGCTGGCGAAGGATGAGCGCGTGATCGTGCGCGGCGTCAATCTCGTCACCAAGCACGAGCGGGCCTCGGCCCAGGCCCAGGGCGGGATCAAGGAGATCGAGGCGCCGATCCACATCTCCAACGTCGCCCATGCCGATCCCAAGACGGGCAAGCCGTCGCGGGTCGGCTACAAGTTCCTTGAAGACGGACGCAAGGTGCGAGTCGCCAAGCGGTCCGGCGAAGTGATCGATCTCTGAGAAGGGCCGACCGACCATGACCAGATTGAAAGAACGCTACGACAGCGTGATCAAGGCGGCCCTCAAGGCGGAATTCGCATACGCCAATGAGATGGAAATTCCGCGCCTTGAGAAGATTGTCATCAACATGGGCGTCGGTGACGCCACCGCCGACAGCAAGCGGATCACCCAGGCGGTCAAGGAATTGACGGCCATCGCCGGCCAGCGGCCGGTGGTGACCAAATCCCGCAAGTCGATCGCCCAGTTCAAGCTCCGCGAGAATATGGCCATCGGCTGCAAGGTGACCCTGCGCCGCGAGCGGATGTACGAGTTCCTCGACCGGCTGGTGTCGATCGCCCTGCCGCGCGTGCGCGACTTCCGCGGCGTGTCGCCCAACAGCTTCGATGGCCGCGGCAACTATGCGCTCGGGGTCAAGGAACAGATCATCTTTCCAGAGATCGACTACGACCGAATCGAGCAGGTCCGGGGCATGGACATCATCATCGTCACCACCGCGAAGACCGATAAGGAAGCCAGGGCGCTTCTCAAGGGCTTCGACATGCCGTTTATCAACTGACGCGGCGGAGAAGCAGACCATGGCAAAAGTCAGTGCCGTCCAGAAGAACAAGCGTCGCGAGAAGCTGGCCAAGCAATATGCCGGCAAGCGCGCTCGTCTTAAGGCAAAGGCCAAGGACCCGTCGGTTCCGCCCGAAGAGCAGTTCGCCGCCCGGCTGAAGCTCGCCGAGCTGCCGCGCAATTCGAGCCGGACCCGCGTCCGCAACCGGTGCGAGATCACCGGCCGCCCCCGCGCGTTCTATCGTAAGTTCAAGCTTTCGCGCATCGCGCTGCGGGATTTGGCCTCGACCGGCCAGATTCCCGGCATGACGAAGTCGAGCTGGTAAGAGGGATCAGAGAAGATGGCGTTGAGCGATCCCCTTGGCGATATGCTGACCCGCATCCGCAACGGACAGCGGGCGCGCATGGCGGCCGTGGACAGCCCGGCTTCCAAGCTGCGGGCAAATGTGCTGGAAGTGCTGAAGCGCGAGGGCTACATCCGCGGCTATACCAGCCGCGAGGTGAAGCCGGGCGTATCCACCCTGCGCATCGAGCTGAAATATCATGAAGGCGAGCCTGTGATCAAACACGTCTCCCGGGTTTCCAAGCCGGGCCGGCGGGTTTACTCCAAGATTGCCGACCTCGACCGCGTGTTCAACGGGCTGGGTATTTCCATCCTGTCGACCCCGCGCGGGGTGATGTCAGACAACGAAGCACGAGCAGCCAATGTCGGCGGCGAAGTGCTTTGCAAGCTGTTCTGAGGAGCGGGAACCCATGTCACGCATTGGCAAGCATCCGGTGCCGGTTCCCGTGGGCGTTGACGTGTCCGTCAACGGTCAGACGGTGACGGCGAAAGGCAAGCTCGGGGAACTGAGTTTCGTCGTGGTTGATGACATCACCGCCAAGCTGGAGGACGGCAAGGTGGTGGTGGCGCCGCGGGCCGACACCCGTCGCGCCCGCACCCAGTGGGGAACGGCCCGGACTCAGGTGTCCAACCTGATCGTCGGCGTCAGCAAAGGCTTCACCGTCAACCTTGAGATCAACGGCGTCGGGTATCGCGCCGCGGTTCAGGGGGCCGAGTTGGTGTTGCAGCTGGGCTACAGCCACGACATCCGGTATCCGATCCCCGAAGGGATCACCATCAAGGCCGACAAGCCGACCGCGATTTCGATCTTCGGACGCGATCGCCAGAAGGTCGGTCAGGTCGCCGCCGAAATCCGCGGCTACCGCAAGCCGGAACCTTACAAGGGCAAAGGTATCAAGTACGATACCGAAGTGGTGCTCCGTAAGGAAGGCAAGAAGAAGTAAGTGGGGCGCAAGTTATGAACAAAGCCAAACAATTGAACTTGCGCCGCAAGCTCCGGGTTCGCACCCGGATCGCCCGGACTTCCGGCGGCCGCGTTCGGCTCTCGGTTTTTCGGTCGAGCAAGCATATCTATGCTCAGATCATCGACGACACTCAGGGGCTGACCCTGGCGGCGGCGTCGAGCCTGGACACCGGCCTCAAGGGCCAGCTCAAGACCGGCGCCGACATCGAGGCGGCCAAGCAGGTTGGCAAGCTGATCGCCGAGCGGGCAACTCAGGCCGGCATCACCAAGGTGGTGTTCGATCGAGGCGGCTATATTTATCACGGGCGGGTGAAGGCGTTGGCCGACGCCGCGCGTGAAGCCGGCCTTCAGTTCTAGACCGTATCGCGAAGGAGCCAGGATATGGCGCGTGAAAAAGGCGAGCGTGGCGACCGCGAACGGCAACCGCGGGAGCGCGAGCGCGAAGAGAGTGAGCTGATCGAGAAGCTGGTCAGCATCAATCGTGTCGCTAAGGTGGTCAAGGGCGGCCGGCGCTTCGGCTTTGCCGCTCTGGTGGTGGTCGGCGATGGCAAGGGCCGGGTCGGCGTCGGGTCGGGCAAGGCGCGTGAGGTTCCGGAAGCGATTCGCAAGGCCACCGATCAGGCCAAGCGGACGATGATCCGGGTGCCGCTGCGCGAGGCCCGGACGCTGCATCACGATGTTCAGGGCCATTACGGCGCCGGGCGGGTGGTGTTGCGGGCGGCGCCGGGCGGTACCGGCATCATCGCCGGCGGTCCGATGCGCGCGATCTTCGAGGCGCTGGGCGTTCAGGATGTCGTGACCAAGTCGATCGGCACCTCGAATCCCCACAACATGATCAAGGCGACGTTCGACGCCCTGGTTCAGGTGGTCAGTCCGCGGCTGGTCGCGGCCCGCCGGGGCCGGCGGGTCTCCGACATTCTCGGACGCCGCGAGACGGCCGAGACGAAGGAGGCGGTGGCCAATGCCTAAGACCGATCACACCCCGAAGGGCGAGACTCTGATCGTCACCCAGGTCGGCAGCCCGATCGGGCGCAAGCATGACCAGCGGGAGACCCTGATCGGGCTTGGCCTCAACAAATTGCACCGGACCCGCGAACTGCCGGATACCCCGGCGGTGCGCGGCATGGTGGCCAAGGTCCAGCACCTGGTTCGGGTCGAACAGGCCGACTGAGCGCTGACGGAAGGATCGCTAGCGATGAAACTCAACCAGATTCGCGACAACGAGGGGGCGACCCAGAACCGCACCCGGGTCGGGCGCGGCATCGGCTGCGGCAAGGGCAAGACCTGCGGCCGCGGCGTCAAGGGACAGACCTCACGCACCGGCGTGGCCATCAAGGGCTTCGAAGGCGGTCAGATGCCGTTGCATCGGCGGTTGCCGAAGCGCGGCTTCAACCCGATTTCGAGCGTCGAGTACGCCGAGGTCAATGTCGGCCGGTTGCAGCGGGCGATCGAAGCCGGACGGCTCGATGCCGCCCTGCCGATTGGAGCGGCCGAACTTCAGGCCGCCGGTCTGGTCCGCGAGGGCCAGGCGCTGGTGCGTCTGCTGGGCAAGGGCGCCCTCAGGGCCAAGGTGACCGTCAAGGTTGCCGGGGCCAGCAAGGGCGCGATCGCGCTCGTCGAAAAGGCGGGCGGCAGCGTGACCGTCGGGTAGTTGAGTCCAAGGGGTTCCACCCCTTGGGACCCCGGCCGGGGCCGAAAGGTCCCGGACCCCGCTTCGGAAGAGGATCTTATGGCATCTGCTGCGGAGCAATTGGCCGCCAACGTCAATTTCGGGGCGCTGGGCAAGGCGACCGAGCTGAAGAAGCGGCTGTGGTTTACCCTGGGTGCGCTGGTGGTCTACCGGCTCGGCACCTATATTCCGTTGCCCGGCATCGATCCTCAGATTTTCCATGATGTCTTCAGCAAGCAGGGCGGTGGCATCCTGGGCATGTTTGACATGTTCTCGGGTGGCGCCCTCGGGCGCATGACCATCTTCGCGCTCAACATCATGCCCTATATCTCGGCCTCGATCATCATTCAGCTGATGACCGCGACCTCGCCGACTTTGGAGGCCCTCAAGAAGGAGGGCGAGAGCGGTCGTAAGAAGCTCAATCAGTACACCCGGTTTCTTACCGTGGCGCTGGCGACGGTTCAGGCCTATGGGCTGTCGGTCGGGCTGGAGGGTATGACCGGGGGAGCCGGCGCCGCCGTGCTTGATCCGGGCCTGTTCTTCCGCCTCAGCACTGTGATCTCGCTGGTCGGCGGCACAATGTTCCTGATGTGGCTGGGTGAGCAGATCACCGCCCGCGGGGTCGGCAACGGCATTTCGCTGATCATTTTCGCCGGCATCGTGGCCAATCTGCCCAAGGCGCTGGCCGGGACTCTGGAAATGGGCCGCACCGGCGCGCTGTCCACGCTCTTCATCATCTTCCTGATGGTGATGTCGGTGGCGGTGGTGCTGTTCATCGTCTTCGTCGAGCGGGCTCAGCGGCGGGTGATCGTCCAGTATCCCAAGCGTCAGATGGGCAACCGCATGTATGGCGGCGAGTCGTCCCATTTGCCGCTTAAGCTCAATACGTCGGGCGTGATTCCACCGATTTTCGCCTCGTCGCTGCTGCTGCTGCCGCTGACCGCGGTCGGTTTTGCCGGCGGCCAGGGGCCGGAATGGCTTCAGATGCTGTCGGGCATGGTCAGTCACGGCTCGCTGATCTACATGGTGGCGTATTCGGCGTTGATTATCTTCTTTGCTTTCTTCTACACCGCGATCGTCTTCAATCCGGTCGAGACCGCGGACAATCTCAAGAAATATGGCGGTTTCGTCCCTGGGATCCGGCCGGGCAAGAACACCGCTGATTATCTTGACTATGTTCTGACCCGGCTGACGGTGATCGGCGCCGCCTATCTGGCTGCGGTCTGCCTGCTGCCCGAGTTTCTGATTTCGTCCCAGTCGGTGCCGTTCTACTTCGGCGGTACCAGCCTGCTGATCGTGGTCAGCGTCACGATGGATACGGTGGCGCAGATCCACTCGCACCTGTTGGCCCACCAGTATGAGGGGCTGATCAAAAAATCAAAGCTGAGGGGGAGGAGAGGATGAACATCATTCTGTTGGGTCCGCCGGGCGCGGGCAAGGGAACTCAGGCCAAGTTTCTCGAGGATTCGTTCAAGATCATCCAGCTGTCGACCGGCGACATGCTGCGCGCGGCGGTCAAGTCCGGCTCCGAGCTGGGCAGGCAGGCCAAGGAGATCATGGAAGCCGGCAAGCTGGTGCCCGACGCGCTGGTGATCAATCTGATCTCCGAGCGCATCGACCAGCCCGACGCCAGGAACGGCTACATCCTCGACGGCTTTCCGCGCACCGTGCCTCAGGCCGAGGCGCTTGACGCCATGCTGTCGGAGAAGGGCCAGAAGCTCGACCATGTGATCGAGATGAAGGTGGTCGACGACGTGCTGGTCGAGCGCATCTGTGGCCGCTATTCCTGTGGCAAGTGCGGCGCCGGATATCACGATTCGTTTCAAAAGCCGAAGGTCGCGGGTGTTTGCGATGGCTGTGGCGGCACCGAGTTCAAGCGCCGCGCCGATGACAACGCTGAAACCGTCAAGACCCGGCTGGGCCAATACCATGCTCAAACCGCGCCGATTCTGCCCTACTATCAGGGCAAAGGCATTCTGAAGTCGGTGGACGGCATGGCCGATATCGGTGAGGTGACGCGTCAGCTGGAGGCGGTCCTGCGGGCGTAGCGGCAAGAGTACGCAAAAAGAGTTGACAGGCACGGATTTCCGTCTACCATCCGCCGTCCCCGGTTCCTCGTGAACCGAGCGGTGGGGGCGTGCCTGTTGGCTCGAACGCGGCGTTTTTCGGAACGGCGCGGGAGGTGTGGTGTCCAGTGCGGCCGTGTTTTCGGCGGTTCGGTTGCGGCCAGCGGGTCGGGGCCGGAGATCGGAAGCGGTCGTTTGTGTAAAAGACCAGGCTGTCCCCGGTGTCCGGCGGCGGCCTGTTGAAGCGAGGAGGTCAGGCGTGGCGCGTATTGCTGGCGTCAATATTCCCGCACAGAAACGTGTGGAAATCGGATTGACTTATATTCACGGCATCGGGCCGGCCAAGGCCAAAGAGATTTGCGCCAAGGCCGGTGTCACCCGGGAACGCCGCGTCAACAACTTGACCGACGACGAGGTCTTGCGCATCCGTGAAGTGATCGACAGCGATTACCGGGTGGAAGGCGATCTGCGTCGCGAAGTGGCGATGAACATCAAGCGATTGATGGATCTCGGCTGCTATCGCGGGCTGCGCCACCGCAAGGGGCTGCCGGTGCACGGTCAGCGGACGCATACCAACGCGCGGACCCGCAAGGGCCCGGCCAAGCCGATCGCCGGCAAGAAGAAATAACGGAACGAGTCCCAGCCCATGGCCAAACCGTCTGCAGCTGCCCAGCGCCTGCGCCGTCGCGAGCGCAAAAACATTTCATCGGGCGTGGCGCACGTCAACGCCTCGTTCAACAACACCATGATCACCATCACTGACGCTCAGGGCAATACCATTGCCTGGTCGTCGTCGGGCAGTCAGGGCTTCAAGGGGTCGCGCAAATCGACGCCCTATGCCGCCCAGATCGCGGCCGAGGATGCCGGGCGCAAGGCGATGGAACATGGCATGAAAACCCTCGAGGTCGAGGTCAAGGGGCCGGGGTCGGGTCGCGAGTCGGCGCTGCGGGCGTTGCAGGCGGTCGGGTTCTCGATCACCTCAATCCGCGACGTCACGCCGATTCCGCACAACGGCGTGCGGCCGCCGAAAAAGCGCAGGGTCTGATCACGTCAGGAACGGCCCGGTCCGCAGACACCGCGCCAGCCCCCAAAAGGGCCGGTGCGCATTGGCCGGATCGGGACGGGCCATAGCGGGTTGGCCGAAAAGTTGGGTTGGCGGGCCGGTCACAGCCGCGTTCCCGGATAAGGCGAGAGGACGCTCCCGTGATGCAGAAAAATTGGCAAGAACTGATCAAACCGAAAAAGCTCGACGTTCATCCCGGCGATGACCCGGGCCGCTCGGCCCGCGTGGTTGCCGAACCGCTGGAGCGCGGCTTCGGACTGACGCTGGGCAACGCCTTGCGCCGGGTTCTGCTGTCGTCCTTGCAGGGAGCGGCGGTGACTTCGATCCATATTGAGGGCGTCCTGCACGAGTTCTCCTCGATTCCGGGCGTCCGCGAGGATGTTACCGACATCGTGCTCAATATCAAGTCGATGGGCCTGCGCATGCACGGCGATGGCCCGAAGCGGATGCGTCTCCGGGCCGAGGGACCGGGCGAGGTCACGGCCGGCCAGATCGAGACCGGGGCCGACATCTACATCATGGACCCGGAGCTGGTGTTGTGCACCCTCGACACCGGGGCTAAGCTGGTGATGGAGCTGACGGTCGAATCGGGCAAGGGCTATGTCCCGGCGAGCCAGAACCGGCCGGAAGATGCGCCGATCGGGCTGATCCCGGTGGATGCGCTGTTCAGCCCGGTGCGCAAGGTTTCCTATCGGGTCGAGAACAGCCGCGTCGGTCAGGTCACCGACTATGACCGGCTCTCGATGGAGGTCGAGACCGACGGCGCGGTGTCGCCCGAGGATGCGGTCGCGCTTGCCGCCCGGATTCTCCAGGACCAGTTGCAGCTCTTCATCAACTTTGAGGAGCCCAGCCACGCGGTGCGGGAGGAGCGGGGCGAGGAACCGCCGTTCAACAAGAATCTGTTGCGCAAGGTCGACGAACTCGAACTCTCGGTCCGGTCCGCCAACTGCCTCAAGAACGACAACATCGTCTATATCGGCGATCTGGTGCAGAAGACCGAGGCCGAGATGCTGCGCACGCCCAACTTCGGGCGCAAGTCGCTCAACGAGATCAAGGAAGTGCTGGCCCAGATGGGACTCCATCTCGGGATGGAAATTCCCAATTGGCCGCCCGAGAATATCGAGGAACTGGCCAAGCGGCTCGAAGAGCCGTATTGAGGTTCGTGAACAGGGCGGCGGGGGCACCCTTGCCGCCCTTATCATGTCCGGGGTCATGGAGACCCAACCCGTCGTACCGGCCGGTCCGGGCGGTGGGACTCGCCATCGGTTTCGCGCCGCGAAGCCAAGCCATGTTGAAAGGAAGCTGAGACCATGCGTCACGGAATGAGCGGACGGAAGCTCCACAAGACCTCCAGCCACCGCAAGGCGATGTTCGCCAACATGGCGGTGGCGCTGATTAAGCACGAGCAGATCACCACCACCCTGCCCAAGGCCAAGGAACTGCGGCCGATCCTCGACAAGCTGGTTACTTTGGGCAAGAAGGGCGGTCAGCACAATCGCCGTCAGGCATATGCCGTATTGCGCGACGACGCGATCGTCGCCAAGCTGTTCGGAGCGCTGGCCACACGCTATGCCAGCCGCGCCGGCGGTTACACCCGGGTGCTCAAGGCCGGCTTCCGCTATGGCGATGCCGCTCCGATGGGGGTGATCGAGTTGGTTGATCGCGATCCCGCGGCCAAGGGCCTCGACAGCGGGCCGGTCCAGACCAGCGGCGACGAACAGTAGGCGCAGGACGGGCGGGGGGCGGCGGTCGCCGCGCCCCGGCCCAAGAGGAGTACCAGACCGTGAAGTATGGGGCGGGGCGGCGCCGGTGCGGCACGCGCCGGGATGGCTTGGCATGCTGAGACCGCTGTACAACTGGCTGGTCGAACGCGCCAAACGCCCCGACGCCGTATGGTGGATGTGTGCGGTTTCGTTTGCGGAAAGCTCGTTCTTTCCGCTGCCGCCCGACGTCCTGCTGGTGCCGATGGCACTCAAGGATCGCTCGCGCATGTGGTGGAACTCCACCTGGTGCTCGGTCGCCTCGGTGATCGGCGGTTTCTTCGGTTACGCCGTCGGCTTTTATCTTTTTGAGTCGGTCGGGCGGCCGGTGATCGAGTTTTACAACGCCGGCGAGGCGTTCGGCCGCTTTCAGGAAGCGTTTGCCCTCTACGGCCCATGGTTCCTGATTCTCAAGGGCGTGACGCCCATTCCCTACAAGCTGCTGGCCATCGCGGCCGGCTTCGCCAAGCTCGATATCACCGTGTTTGTGCTGTGCTCGCTGGTGGCGCGCTTCTCGCGCTATTACATGATCACCACGGCGCTGTGGTATTGGGGCCCCGAGGTCGAGAAGTTCATCGAAAAGCGCCTGATGCTGGTGACCGGGGCGCTGGTCGCGATTATCGTGCTTGGCGTTTTGAGCTTCCGCCTGTTCTGAGAACCGTTCGGTCACCTGCCGCCCGCGGCCGGGACCCGTCAGGCGGTGGGCCCGGCCTCGGCAACCGGGGCGAAGGGGGCGGTGAACCAGAAGACGCTGCCCTGGCCCTCGGTGCTGTCGACGCCGATCTCGCCACCCATCAGGTTGACCAATCTCCGGCAGATAGCAAGGCCGAGGCCCGAGCCGCCAAAGCGCCGGCTGGTCGAGCTGTCGGCCTGGGTAAAGGGTGAGAACAGCGAAGGCACGGTTTCGCGCGCGATGCCGATGCCGGTATCCTGGATTTCGAAGCGTAACACCACCCGGTCCGGCTGGCGGTCGGTGACCGCAATCGCCAGCGTCACCGTCCCGGACTCGGTAAACTTGATGGCATTGCCGATCAGGTTGAGCAGGATTTGTTGGAGCCGCAGGCTGTCGCCCATGAGGTTACCGGTACCCTCCGGCGCGGCATCGATCGAGACTGCCAGATTCTTTTGCCGGGCATTGACCGAAACGATGGTCGCAACGTCGGTCAGCAGCTCGGGCAGGGAAAAGGCGGCGTCCTCCAGTTCCAGGCGGCCGGCTTCGATTTTCGAGTAATCGAGGATGTCGTTGAGAATGCCCATCAGGGCGCGGCCGGCGACCAGAGTCTTGTCGACATAGGTGCGCTGCGCCTCGGTGAGCGGCGTCCACGAGAGCACCTCGGAAAAGCCGAGAACGGCGTTCATCGGGGTGCGGATTTCGTGGCTCATATTGGCGAGGAACTGGGCCTTGGCCTCGCCCGCCGCCTCGGCGCGCTGCCGGGCGGCTTCGAGGGCAACGCTCTTTTCGCGCAACTCCTGGACATGGCGGGCCGAGCGGCGCAGATAAAGGATGGCGCCCGCCGCCAGCAGCATCAGGGTCGTGCCGGCAATCACCACCGCGATCTTGAGTATCCGGACGCTGTGAGCGATCTCGCCGATGTCGTTGAGTGGGTCGATGACATGGACGGTCATGCCCTCGGCGGATTCGGCCCGGGTGGTCATCAGGTAGGGATCGGCCTCTCCTTCGAAGCGGTAGATGCGGTCATGGTCAAGGCCGGGCCAGGACGCGATTTCGAGGGGCCGGAAGTCCCGCTGGCGGTAGCGAAGTTCGCGCGCCGCCGGGGTCAGCTCGGCCAGCCGGTTGTCGGGCAGGACGCGGAGGTAGAGCGCGGGCCGCCGGGCCATGATCACCACTCCGTATTCGTCGGTGACGAAGGAGTCGGCGCTGCCCAGCAGCGGGCTGAGCTTGACGAGGTCGATCTTGATCACGACCACGCCGAGATTTTCGCTGCCCACCAGCACCGGAGCGGAAAAGTAGAGTCCGGGGATGCCGGTGCGGCGCCCAACGGCGAACTGGTGGCCAGCGCGGCCGTCACGCGCCATGGTGTAATAGTCGCGGTCGCTGTAATTGGTGCCGAGGAAGCTTTCGGGCCGGTCGAAGTTGCTGGTGGCGATACAGTCGCCGTTGATCGCCAGCACCCAGGCGATATCGATGCCGAACTGCCCGGCCTCTCGGGCCAGATGACGGGACAGCGCCACCAGATCGGGGGTCGCCGATAGCGCAGACTGACGGTCTCCGAAATCCCGCCCGCTCCAGTGGCCGCCGTGGCCATAGCGCTGCGCGGCGCTGACCACATCATCGTCGCTGGCGAAGTGGGTGGGCAGGGCGTGCTGGAAGGCCAGGCTGCGATGGAGGTTGTAGCTGAGGGCGTCGGCGTGTTCGTCCATCAGCGCCCCCTCGGCCTTGACCAGGGCCTCGATGCGCTGGGCGCTCAACCGATCCCCGGCCAGCCAGACCAGGGCGGTCCAGCCTGTCAGCACCGCGCAAAAGACCAGAGCCAAACGGCCGAGCGACGATAGTCCCCGTGTGTCGGTCATGAAGATGATCTGCTGGCTGTCTGTACAGGAATATTGATGGCCGGGACCTTGGCGCAACCCGCTTGCGATGTCAATCTGCAGTAATGACTTTCCCGCTGCGCTTCAGTCCAACGACGCCAACTGTGAGGAAGCCCGCCGTCATTGGCGCCTTCACCGCCGCCGGCAACCCGAGCTAGCATAAATTTGCTTCCTCAGGCGCGGTATGGGCGGCGAGCGCCTCGGACAGCCTCTGCCAGTCGATTGGCTTGGCCACCAGGTCATTGACGCCGGCCATGAGATAGCGGTCGCGGTGTTCGACCATGGCGTCGGCGGTCAGGGCCAGAATCGGCAACCGGTCTTTGGGTGCCGGCATCGCTCTGATGACCCTGGTTGCTTCCTCGCCGTCCATTTCGGGCATCTGCATGTCCATCAAGACCGCGTCAAAGTCGCCGGCCGCCACCATTGCCACCGCGATCGCGCCATTGTCGGCGACGACCACGGTGTGGCCCATTTTCTGGAGCATCGAGCGCACCAGCATCTGGTTGATCCGGTTGTCTTCGGCGACCAGGATGTGGAGCGGGCGCAGGGCCGTTGCCCCGGCCCTGCTGTCGGCGGCGATCACCGGGGCGGCCCCGCCGGGCGCCGCTTTGACCGGCAGCATGAACCAGAACCGGGATCCGGTGCCTGCCCGGCTTTCCACGCCAATTGTCCCGCCCATCATTTCCACCAACCGCTTGGTGATCACCAGCCCGAGACCGGTGCCGCCAAAGCGGCGGGTCGCTGAGGCCCCAAGCTGCGAGAAGGGTTTGAAGAGGTGCTCCATTTGATCGGCAGGAATGCCGACCCCGCTATCCTCGACCTCGACCTTGATATGGGTTCGAAAGTCATCGTGGGCACCGACCGACAGCCGAATGAAAACCGTGCCGCGGTCGGAAAATTTTATCGCATTGCTGGTCAAATTAAACAGCAGCTGCTTGAAGCGGGATGGGTCTCCGACGACCCGTTCCGGCAGGGCTTCGGAAAACTCCGGAACGATGCTCAGGCCCTTTGAGCGCGCATTGGCCATGAACATTCCGATGGTATCGGTAACGGAGTCGCGCAAACGGAATGCGCTTTCCTCAAACACGATCTTGCCCGCCTCGATCTTCGAGATATCGAGAATATCGTTGAGAATCGTCAGCAGAGTCTTTGTCGAGGTCGCAAGCGTATCGAGATATCCGTTCTGTTCCTCATTGAGCGGAGTCCGTCGCAGCAAATCGGCCATGCCGAGCACACCCGTAATCGGCGTCCTGATTTCGTGGCTCATCATGGCAAGAAATTCGCTTTTTGCCCGGTTGGCTGATTCCGCAGCCTCCTTGGCAAGCCGCAGTTCGACCTCCGTTCGTTTTTGTTCGGTGATTTCCTCGAAAGTCCAGATGCTTCCCCCCGCCAGACTGTCGCCGGCGATCGCCTTGCCCGACATTCGGACCCAAATATGGCTGCCATCGCGGCGCAGCATTTCCTGTTCGGTGATGAAACGGTCCCCGCGTTTCAGGACCTGATAGCCGTCGCGGTCGAGGGCGTCGTAGTCGTCCCGGGTGACATAGAGGTCCCTCGACTTCTTATTCTTCATCTCCTCCCAGGCATATCCGAAGAGGTCGCACATCCTTTTGTTGGCCCAAATCAGCCGGCGGTCCTTGACAAAGGTAATCCCCACGCTCGAATTGTCGAGAATAACCCCAAGCTCCCGCATTTTGTCGTGGAGGGCGTCCTGCAGGAGTTTGCGCTCGGTGATGTCAGAGAGGGTGACCAGGTGAACCCCGTCAAACGACAGGCCAATTGACGCCGCCGCGGCAAGCACGGTGCGAATGCTGCCATCCTTGCAGTGTATGTTCGCTTCAAGCGGTTCAAAGGGTGTACCCCCACCTCTGGCCTTATCGAGGTGCTCCTTCCAGGCCCCTGAAATCGCTTGTCGGTAGGATTGATCGGGGTAGGCCTTCTGCCACCAGTCATGAAGAGTGGGGATATCGTCAAGGGTATAACCGAACGTCGTCACAAATGACTGGTTCAAATAGGTTATAATCCCGTGGTCGTCGTTAAGAGCAAAAGGTACCGGGGACGCATCAATGATTAACCGGAATCGGATTTCATTTTCCTGCAACAGACTATCAGCCTGCTTTTTCTCAGTGATGTCGAAGGCAATCCCGACCATTCTGACCGGGCGGCCGGCGTCGTCGCGATAGACCTGACCCATGGTCTTGAGGTGGCGTACCGCGCCCCCAGGGAACAGAATCCGGAATTCGATGCCGAGGTCGCGCTCTCCGCGGAGCGCGGCGCGGATGTTATCACGAACAAAGCAGCGGTCTTCGGGATGAAGAAAGGACAGAGAGGCGTCCAGGGTCAGGGCCTGGTGGTCACCAGCCAGGCCGCAGAGGCGCAGCATTTGCGGGTCATAGACATAAAGTTCCGTGGCGACATCAAAGTCCCAAATACCAATATGGGTTCCCGTGGTTGCGAGCGTCAACCGCTCGCTGACCTGTTGCAATGTCCGGTTGGTGGCCGAGAGTTCGGCAGTACGCTCCGCGATCTGCCGCTCGAGTTCCCGGTGATGCTCCGCCTGCTCCTTGGCAAGAGCGGTGATGTGCCGCGCGACCTGCTTTCGGAGCGCATGGTTCCATACCAGTATGCCAGTGATGACGCCCAGGATGACCAAAGAGCTTCCGCCCAGCACGGCCCAGAATCGCCAGTCGGTGAGAATGGTTTGACCAGACGTGTTGATCCAGCGGTCGCGAATCTCGCGCCTTTCCGCTTCGGTGATGGCGCCCAGGCCCTTTTTTAGAATGCTGTATAACACCGGCTCCTGCAGCCGCGCCCCCATCGACAGCCGGACATCGTAGGAGACCTCGCCGGCAACCCGGAGATTGGTGATCCCCCGTTCCGAAATCAAATAGGAGGCGGTCGCCAGATCGACCACCGCGACATCTGAGCGTCCAAACGAAACACTGAGAAGCGCTGAGAGATCATCAGGGACCAGATCGGGGACAAGGCCGGTTGCCGAGTTCAAAAGATATTCGGTAACGGCGTAACTTTTTACCAAGGCCGCTTTGACACCGGTCAGGTTTTCTTGATTGATTTGGCCCTGATAGTCCTTTTTTGTAATGATGACGTTCGGGACCACGGCAAACGAATCAGTTATATTTAGAAAGGTTGAGCGGTAGGGCGTTTTCGTGATGGCATTGACAATCTGGACCTCGCCCGCCTGAACGCTGTGGAAAATCTCGTCGAGGGAGGAGAACACCCTGACCCGGAAATGCGCGCCAATTTTTTCCTCCACCTTCCGCAGGTAATCCTGGGCAAGGCCGGTCGGTTCGCCGGTCGGACCCACGAAGACGAAGGGGGCGTAGCCGGTTTCAACGGCGAGGACGATGCGCCCCTGGTTGTGCGTCAGCCAAAGGCGTTCCTCCGGGGACAGAATGTCCTGAGCGAGGCTCCGGGCCGGCGTGAGCGCGGCAAAGCCCGCGACAAGGACAGCGGCAAAGAGAACACCCAACGACCCATGGCGGATGGCGGTCCCGATAAATCGGCCGGTAGGCGGCAGGGATCGCAGCTGTTGTCTCATCGCCTTTGACCAATAGAATCAGGGGTTTCGACCACGGTCACGGTGGCCCGCAATGGCCCGGGTCTCTTGACCCAGCCCCGCTGCGATACGGTCTTCGCGGAGCCGCCGCGCCGCTGCCGGGCGGCCCGGTCACCCCAAAGAGCCGCTTTCCCGGGGCGACATCAGGCCGGGTTGTTCCGGGCCGGCGGTGTCAGCCGGCCGCCCCCCCTGCCATCGAGCGCAGGCGCAGGCGCAGGGCGTTGAGCTTGATGAAGCCCTCGGCGTCCTTCTGATTATAGACGCTGTCGGCCTCGAAGGTAACGTAGTCGAGCCGGTAGAGCGAGTTCGGTGATTTGCGCCCGACCACGGCGACGCTGCCCTTGAACAGCTTGAGCCGGACGACGCCGCTGACCCGCTGCTGGGTCTGATCGATCAGGGCCTGAAGCGCCTCGCGCTCGGGGCTGAACCAGAAGCCGTTGTAGATCAATTCGGCATAGCGCGGCATCAACTCGTCCTTGAGGTGCATGGCGCCGCGATCCAGTGTCAGGCTCTCGATGCCGCGATGGGCGGCGATCAGGATGGTGCCGCCCGGGGTTTCATAGACGCCCCGGCTCTTCATGCCGACATAGCGGTTTTCCACCAGATCCAGGCGGCCGATGCCGTTGGCGCCGCCGAGATCGTTGAGCCGGGTCAGCAGCCGGGCCGGCGACAGCGGCTCGCCGTCCACTGCCACCGCGTCGCCGCGCTCGAAGGTGACCTCGACATAGGTCGGGCTGTCGGGCGCCTTTTCGGGGGCCACCGAGCGGGTGAACATGTCCTGGTCGGGCTCGACCCAGGGGTCTTCGAGCGCCTTGCCTTCATAGGAGATGTGCAACAGGTTGGCGTCGGTGGAATAGGGGGCCTCGCCGCGCTTGTCCTTGGCGATCGGAATCTGATGCCGCTCAGCGTAGTCGATCAGTTTTGTGCGGGAGTTAAGCTCCCATTCCCGCCAGGGCGCGATGACCTTGATGTCGGGCTTCAGGGCATAATAGCCGAGTTCGAAGCGGACCTGATCGTTGCCCTTGCCGGTGGCGCCGTGACAGACGGCGTCGGCGCCGACCGCACGCACGATCTCGATCTGGCGCTTGGCGATCAGCGGCCGGGCGATCGAGGTTCCGAGCAGGTAAACCCCTTCATAGAGCGCGTTGGCGCGGAACATCGGATAGACGAAGTCGCGCACGAACTCCTCGCGGAGATCGTCGATATAAATATTTTCGGGCTTGATCCCGAGCAGTTCGGCCTTGGCGCGCGCAGGCTCAACCTCGCCGCCCTGGCCGAGATCGGCGGTGAAGGTCACCACCTCGCAGCGGTAGGTTTCCTGAAGCCACCGCAAAATCACCGAGGTGTCAAGGCCGCCGGAATAGGCCAGCACGACCTTCCTGATGTCTTTACCCGCCGCACCGCTCATGGAAAAACCCGCATCGCAAAGGGGAAGGGAGTGAGGACCCGGGCGGAACACTAAGGCCAAGCCAGCCCCGGTGCAAGCCGGTTGCCGTCAGCCCGCCGAGTCGCGGTCAGGCGGAACGGCGGCGGCCTTGGCCGCGGCCTCGCGCACCAGCCGTTCCGCCGGCCATCCGGCATAGGCGAACAGCCAGAGCGCGACCAGATCCACGTAGGGCACCAGCAGCAGAAACACCCACAGCGGGCTGCGGCCGGTGCGCGCCAACAGCCAGCCGCCGATGCCGACCTTGAGGGTCAGCTGCACGCCGACGACGATGCTGCCGAGCCAGGGCGGCAGATGGAGCAGCAGGTCGACCGGCTGGGCATAGAAGGACATCAGCGTGCTCATGACGGCACCACCCGGCGGGTTTTGCGCGGCGGCCGGGGCAGCCGCGGAAGCAGCGGCCAGCGGCCGAGGCCCAGCACCAGAATCACCAGCAGCAGGCCGATCACCGGCACGAACACCAGCAAGGCCAGCCACGGGCTGAGCCCGGTGCGCCGGAAAATCCGGATCAGCGGCCAGAGCGCCAGCAGGTCGAACAGCAGCATCCCCAGGCCGGGGTCGATCACGAGGGTCTCGGGCACCATCCACTCCGTGTTGCTGCGGTGCACTCACCACAGGATCAGCATGATTTCATCTTTTCTCATGGATTTCCAGACCGCATCGTTCCAAAGATGCCCGGGTTGGGGTGTCACGCGGTCCGGGGGACCGCCAGGCCGACGGGTGCGCCATGGTTGCCGATGCCACATCCGCGAGAGCGTCGGACAAGCCGGTCGGGAACCCGTCGTTCCACCGGCTGCGCTGGATGATGGGCGCCTTCGCGACGGTGGGCCTCGCCGGGCTGGCCGCGCTGGTGGTCGGCGGCGGTCTCGGCGACGGCGGCGCGCTCGGCAGCTGGCGCGAAACCTGGACCGAGCGCCTGTTCGATCTGCTGGTGATCTGGCTGACCCTGGGCGGGCTGACCGGGCTGATGCTGCGCAAGCTGATCCGGCTCCAGACGCTTTCGGCCGATCTCCGGGTCAGCGAGCAGCGCCTGCGGCGGATGGTCGAAAGCCTGCCGGCCGGCGCCGTCCATGTCGAAAACGGCCACCTGACCCTGAACCGGCTGGCCGAGGAGATCACCGGCTATCCCCGCCACGAGCTGCCCAGCCTGGATTCCTGGTTCGTCACCCTTCACCCCGGCCAGGGCGAGACGGTGCGCCGCATCTACTTCGCCGCCCTGGCCACCGGCTTCCGCCAGCCGATCGTGGTGCCGCTGGTGCGCAAGGACGGTGTCAGCCGGACCGTCGAGTTCGCGGTCTACGGCACCGCCGAGGAGGCGGTGTGGCTGCTGCACGACATCACCGACCGGCTGGTCGCCGAGCAGGAGCTGCGCGCCAGCAGCGGCCGTCTTTCCGCCCTGCTCGGCACCCTGCCCGATACCGTGTTCATTCTCGATGCCGACGGCCGCTATCTGGAGGTGATCCGCCGCGACCGCGCCGACCGCGCCGCCGTGCTCGGCAAGCGGCTCAACGAGATCTTGCCCGCCGCGGTCGCGGAGCGCCTGCTCGCGACGATCCGGCGCACCATCGAGACCGGGTTGAGCCAGAGCGTCGACTATCACCTCGGCGACGGCGGGGACGAGGCCTGGTACGAGGGGCGCACCGCGGCGCTGCCGTTCGATTTCGGGCCGCGGCCGGCGGTGCTGCTCAGCGTTCGCGACATCACGCCGCGCCACCGGGTCGAGCAGGCGCTGCGGCACTCCGAGGCCCGCTATGCACTGGCCGTCCATGGGGCCCGCGACGTGGTCTGGGACTGGACCCTCGACAGCAACGAGATGTTCTTCTCCCGGTCCTGGGCGGCGCTGCTCGGCTATGATGAGGGGGAACTGCCGCCGGGCCGGGCCGGCTGGGAGGCTGCGGTTCCCGCCGGGGAGCGGGACCGGGTCGCTGCCGCCCTCGAGGTCTGCCGCCGCAGCGGCGCGGCGACATTGGAAATCGGCTATCAGGCGCTGAGCAAGACGGGCGAGCCGCGTTCGCTGCTGGCGCGCGGGCAAGTGCTGCGCGGCGCCGATGGCCGGCCCTGCCGTCTCACCGGCACCCTGGCCGACGTCACCGAGACCCGGCGGGCCGAGGAACAGCTGCGCCGGGCCAAGGAGATCGCCGAGCGGGCCAGCGAGGCCAAGTCGCAGTTCCTGGCCAACATGAGCCACGAGCTGAGGACTCCGCTCAACGCCATCATCGGCTTTTCCGAAATCCTCAGCCGCGGCGGCGAGGGCGCGCCGGGCCGCGACCGCACCCACGAATACGCCGGCTATATCCTGTCGAGCGGCGCCCACCTCCTGGATCTGATCAACGATCTCCTGGACATGTCGCGTCTCGAAGCCGGGCTGTACCGGCTGGAGGAGGAGGAGATCAATCTCTCCCAGATCTTCGAGAGCGGTCTTGCCGCCGTCGGCACCCGGGCGGCCGAAGCCGGTCTCAGTCTCGACTGCCGGTCCGGCCCCGAGCCCCTGCCGCTGCTCTGGGGGGATCGCCGGGCCTTGCAGCAGGTGCTGCTCAACCTGCTCTCCAACGCCATCAAGTTCACGCCCCCGGGTGGCCGGGTCATCCTGGCCGGCGGCTGCAGTGCCGACGGCGGCCTTATCGTCACCCTCGAAGACAGCGGCATGGGTATCGAGGCCGCGGCCCTTGGCCGGGTGATGGAGCCGTTCCAGCAGGCCGACATGACGATCAGCCGCAAATTCGGCGGCTCGGGGCTGGGCCTCGCGATCAGCCGCAATCTGATCCAGCTCCACGGCGGCACCCTGACCCTGGCCAGCACCCCCGGCGTCGGCACCATTGCCACGATCACGCTGCCGCCGGAGCGGGTGATCGGCGGCCTTACGCCACCACTCCCGGCCCCGGCCGGCGCGGCGGCGGCGGCTTGATCCAGCCCCGGGCGCCGGGCTGAAAGGCGAGGCCGCCGGCAAAGCCGACCGCCTCGAGGCTGGCCGAGAAGGCGCTCAAGAGTTCGCTGCGCAGGGGGTCGGGCAGGGGCTGGTGGCTGCGCAGGATGAGATCGAAGCGCCGGGACCGGGACTTGACCAGCCCATCGAGTTGCAGCGCGCCAAAGCGGCTGAGGTCGAGATCGAGCACGAAGCGGTGGCTGCGCTCGCCGCCGCCCTTGCCGCCGCCCCCGGCCTCGTCGTCTTCCCGCTGGGCCTTGACGTAAAGCTCGACCCGCTGAAAGCCGGTGCCATCGAACAGCGGAATCGCCAGCGGCCGCCACTCGCCGGGCGGGGTCTGGGCGGCGTCGCGCGCCATGGCGCGGAACTCGTCGGTGAGGCGCGACAGCAGATCGCCCCGGCCGCCGGAGTCGAGCGCCGCCGTCGCGTCCTCTCCCAGCCAGCCGCGGGCGTCACCGTGGCGGATGGCGTCGAGGAAAAAGCTCAATGCCGCCGCGAGCCGCCGGTTGGGCTGCGGCACCACCGTGCCGAGCAGGGACTGCACCAGTGCCCCCTCCAGGCCGCCGAGGCTGGCCACGGACTCCGAAAGCGTCGGCCAGGGCGTGGCTTCGGACGCGCCCGCGGGTTCCGGATGCTCGAACACGAGCTGGCGGGGGTCAACCAGTTCGACCGTCAGCGTCATCCCCTGGGGCAGCGGCCCCCGGAGCGTCAGGGCGAGGCAGCCTTGGGGGGTGACCAGCACCGTCTGGCCGCCTCCGGTTCGGCCGGCGACGGTGCCGGTGAGCACGAGACCGCCCGGCTCGGCCAGCTCCGGCCCGGCCACACCGGCCGACGGCCCAAGAATCCGCACCCCGAGGGTGGTGCCGGGGACGAGGCTCTGAGGCTGCGCCGCGGCCAGGGCGGCGCCCGGGGCCTGGGGCGATCCCTGCGGCGCCGCGGCGGACGGCTGGCGGGCGGGCGTCCGGCCGGCGCCGGCCAGCACCTGTCCCGGCACCAGGGTGCCGGGCGGTGGTGGCGGCACCGTGGCTTCGGCGGCCATCATCGCCGGCCGTGCCGTCGCTCCCGCCGGGGCCGGCAGCGCCGCCTCGCCGGCACCGGCCGTTAGCGGCAGCCCCGCCAGCGTCGCCGCTGCGGGGCTGCCACCCGGGGTAGCGCCGGGCTGGGTGATCAGAAAGGCGGTGGCGCTGGTCGGCGGCTGACCGGGGGTGATCTTGAGCGCCACCGGCGCGTCGGCGGCCAGCGGCGTTGCCGTGCGCAACACCACGTCGCCGGCCTGGGTACGCACCCGGGTGGCACCGTCATCGGTCTGGCCGATCACGGTGCCGGTGATTACCACCGGGCGGGACAGCTGGCTGAGCCGCTCCGGCAGGCGTTCCAGCCCGACCTCGCCGATCGGCAGCGCCGTCGCCACGCCCGAAGCGGTAACGGCCGGGGCGGCGCCGGCGGGCGCGGGCTGGGTGACGGTGGGCATCGGATCGACCTCCCGTGGCGCCCGGCCGCGGCCCGGGAGTTCAGACCCCCAGACCCCGGGCCACCGCCTCGACGTCGCGGGCGGCGTCGCTGGACGGCGAGCGCACCAGCAGCGGCACCTGATGACGGATCGCCTCGCGCACCTTGAGGTCGCGGCGGACGATGCCGGCCAGCGGCGGCTGGAACTTGAGGAAATTCTGGCAGGCTTTCAGAATCGTGCCGTAGGTCCGCTCGCCTTCCTTCTGGTTCTGCGCGAGGTTGACGATGATCCGGATGTCGGCCGCGGGGTTGGTGGCGCGGGTGACCTTGATGAAGGCATAGGCGTCGGTGATCGAGGTCGGCTCGTCGGTGGTCACGACCAGGGTGGTGCCGGCCGGGCCGGCGAGCTGGCGCACCACCCGGTCGATGCCGGCGCCCATGTCCATCACCACGCAATCATAGGTCCGGGCCATCTCGAGCAGCTCGTTGCGCAGGCCGGTCAATTGCTGGGAGGCCAGGGTGGCGAGGCTGCCCGAGCCGGAGCGGCCGGCGATGATGTCGAAGCCGCCCTCCGCGAAACGCTCGGCCGCGCGCACCATGGTCACCGAGCCGGCGATCACCTGTCCGAGATCGTATTCGGGAGTCAGGCCAAGCTGGATGTCGACGTTGGCGAGGCCAAGATCGCCGTCGAACAGCAGGGTCTTGCGGCCAAGCCGGGCCATGGCGTGGCTGAGGGTGATCGAGAACCAGGTCTTGCCCACACCGCCCTTGCCACTGGCCACCGCCACGACATTATGACCGCGCAGCGGCTTAACATTCGTGGGCGTCGCGGAGAATGCGTGTTCGGTCATGTCGGTTCACTCATCGTTCGACGCTGGCGTGCCGGGCTCATGCGTGGGTCCCCGTGTGGCGGGTCACCCGGACGGTTCGCTCGTGGTTCGGCATCATCAGCCTGGCGAGGGCGAGGGGGTTGAGCGGCGTCAGTCCCTCGGCCACCTTGGGCGAGATGCTGACGTCGCAGAAATTCAAACGGGATTCATAGACCGCCGCCAGCATGCTGCCGAAACGGCGGGTCAGATCGAGCCGGGTGACGATCACCCGGCGCACGCCGACCGAGCGGAAGATAGCGCCCATCTCGGCCGCTTCCACCGGGTCGATGCCGGCCGGGATCACCAGCACCGGCTCGACCGGGGTCACGGCCATCATCTCGCGCAGTTCGTCCATGTCGGCGCCGTCGAAGGGGTTGCTGCCGGCAGTGTCGATCACGATCTGGTCGGCGCCGGCGTTGACCTCGAGAGCGCCGGCCAGGGCGGCGGCATCCTCGACGGTCAGCAGCTTCAGTTTCATCAGCCGGGTAAAGGCCGAGAGCTGCTCGACCGCGCCGGCGCGCACGGTGTCGGTGGTGACGATGCCGATCGAGCGGTTGCGGAACATCGCCCGCGCCGCCAGCTTGGCCACGGTCAGGGTCTTGCCGGCGCCCGGCGGCCCGACCAGCATCAGCGGCCGCTCCGAGCGCTCGTCGCCCAGCGGCTGGAACGAAAACAGCGAATCCAGCGCCGCACCCAGCGCCAGCAGCGGATCGTCGATGTCGAGGTCTTCGATGGTCTCGATCAGCTTTTCCGAAATCACCGCCGGGGTGCCGTGGGCATAAAGGGTGTCGGCCACCACCTGTGCGACGTCGTATTCATCTTCATAATAACCGGCGCTGCGCCGGTTGGCGTAGTTGGTGCCGAGGGCCGGGGCGTTGGCCACCGCCGGCGGCAGATCATCATCCTCGACCGCCGCGGTCAGGCGGACGCCGCCGCCCTCTTCCTCGCGGGTGGCCACAATGATCGCTTCGTCGCCCAGCGACTGCCGGACCTGGCGCATGGCCTCGGAGACCGTCCGGGCGTAAAAGGACTTCAGGCGCACGTCTGCCTGTCCTTTCTATCGCCGGGGCGGAAAAACGAGGGAACGCTCAAGCCGTAAGTCACCGGGTCTATTACTTCCTCCGCCGTCGCTCACTTCGCCGGGCGGACGAGGTGGGTTATCAAGAGATCGAGCCGGGATTTGACGACATCCAGATGCGACCGGACCTCAAGCCGAGTCTCCATCAGCACCGCACCATCCCGTTGCACCGCTTCCAGCGCGACGGTGGGGCGGCGCGCCCTGCCGGCGAACGGCACGAGGCTTTCGGCAGTCCCGTCGGCGGCAGCGTGTTTCCTGAGGGCGACCATGGGCGATCCTGAAACCAACAACCTTGGCAGTGTGAGACGTTGGCCCGGCTCTGTCAATGATGCGCCTTGAGCCCGATGAGGCGCGGGCCGGTCAGATCTGGCCCATGGTCTTGATCTTGGCCTTGGGGTGGATTTCGTTCTGGGACATCACGGTGGTGGTCGGGCGGAAGCGTTCGATGATCGAGCGCACGAAGGGGCGGATGCCCGGGCTGGTCAGCAGGACCGGCGCTTCTCCCATCATGGCGTGACGCTCGAAGGTCTGGCGCACCGCGGTGATGAACTGCTGGAGCTGGGAGGGCGGCATAGCCAGCTGACGGTCGTCGCCCTCGCCGATCAGCGATTCGGCGAAGGCCTGTTCCCAGTCCGGCGACAGCGTGATCAGCGGAATGAAGCCCATCTCGTTGGTGTTGGCGTCGGAAATCTGGCGGGCGAGCCGGGTCCGGACATGCTCGGTGATCTGGGTGATGTTGCGGGTCTGGGAGCAGGCCTCGGAGACACCTTCGAGGATCGAGGGCAGGTCGCGCACCGAGATGCGTTCGCCGAGCAGGTTCTGGAGCACGCGCTGGAAGCCGCCGAGGGTGATCTGGCTCGGGATGACGTCGGCGACCAGCTTCTGGTGTTCCTTGTCCATTTCGTCGAGCAGCTTCTGGGTCTCGGTGTAGGACAGCAGCTCCGACATGTTGTCCTTGATCACCTCGGTCAGGTGGGTGGTGACTACCGTTGAGGGATCGACCACGGTGTAGCCGCGGAACAGGGCCTCTTCGCGATAATTGGGCTCGACCCAGATCGCGGGCAGGCCGAAGGTCGGCTCGACGGTCTGTTCCCCGGGCAGGCTCATGGCGTCGCCGCGCGGGTCCATCACCAGCAGCATGTTGGGGCGGATGTCGCCGCGCCCGGCTTCGATCTCCTTGATCCGGATGATGTAGGTGTTGGGGGCGAGCTGCAGATTGTCCTGAATCCGCACCGCCGGCATGATGAAGCCGATCTCGTTGGCGATCTGGCGCCGGAGGCCGCGAATCTGGTCGGTCAGGCGATGGCTGCCCGGCGGCGGCTGGTTGATCAGCATCAGCAGGCCATAGCCGAGTTCGAGCCGGATCAGGTCGATGGCCAGCGCGGTCGAGATCGGCTCCTCGGCGGCCGGGGCCGCTTCCGCGGCCTTTTCGGCCTCGGCCGCGACCTTTTCCTCCTCGGCCGCCTTCTTCTGGCGCGGCAGGTACCAGGCGCCGAAGCCGGCGGCGGCGGCCAGGGTCAGGAAGGGCATCATCGGCATGCCCGGCAGCATCGAGAGCAGCACCAGGAGGGTCGAGGTGAGGCCGAAGGCGGCGGGATAGCCGCCGATCTGGGCGGCCAGGATCTTGTCGGTCTTGCCCGAGACGCCGGCCTTGGTCACCAGCAAGCCGGCCGAGATCGAGATGATCAGCGCCGGCACCTGCGAGACCAGACCGTCACCGATCGAAAGCTTGACGAAGGTGTCGGCGGCTTCCATGAACGGCATGCCGTGCCGCAGCGAGCCGATGATGATGCCGCCGATGACATTGATGAAAATGATGGCGAGGCCGGCGACGGCATCGCCCTTGACGAATTTCGAGGCACCGTCCATCGAACCGTAGAACGAGGATTCGTCCTCCAGCTCCTTGCGCCGGGCCTTGGCGATCTGCTCGTCGATCAGGCCCGAGGAGAGATCGGCGTCGATGGCCA
>JBAXPR010000030.1:0-33448 GCA_037132135.1 Rhodospirillaceae bacterium | reverse complement strand
GCTTGAATCACAGACGTGATATTGCGTCAAGAGCTTGATTGGGTTTCAAGCCTAGCCCTGGGCAAAGGGGCGCCGTGTCGCCAGAAATGCGGGCTTTGACGATGGCACACATCTTGCTGTCGCCCCGGCGAGGGTTTTGAAGCAGATACAATCGATCGTCCGGGATCGCCGGCGCGGCGGTTGTTTTGTCGCCCGACGCCGGTCAAAGGGGAGCCATGTCGCCTTCTGAAACGTCTCCCGCCCCCGGCACCGGCACCCGCCGTTACCGGGGCGTCCTGCGGCAGATCGAGATCCGCATCCGGACTTTGTTCCCCGAGATCAACCGGGCCAACCGCGCGATGTACCGGCTGGCCGATCTCTCCGAGGACATGCGCATCCTCTCGCTCAACGCCGAACTGGCCGCCGGCCGGGCCGGGCAGCGGGGGGCGGCGGTGCGGGCGCTGACCCAGTACACCCGCGGTCTGGTGCGGCGGCTGGTTGAGATCACGGCCAGCGCCTCGGGTTTGCAGGTGCTCTACGACACCACCACCGATGCCCTGCGCACATTGCGCCATCTGCGCCAGCTCGAGGAGGCCACGGTCCGGGTCGACATTGCCGACATCACCGCCGGGGGCCATCGCGCGCTGATGGGACTGGAGCGGGTGCGCGCGATCCAGTTGCAGGAGATGGCCAACCGCATCGCCGGGATCAATAACGGCACCGCCCGGCTGGCGCTGGTGGTGCGGGTGGTCGACGACGTCGTCTCCCAGGCGGCCAGCATCGCCACCAACATCGCCGCGGAAGCGGTCAACGCCGGCAGCCACGAAGCCGAATTCAAGGCGGTTTCGGAAACCATGACCCGCTATGTCGAGGAACTGCGCATCATGAACGATCAGACGGCCAGGGGGCTGAGGGGCGCCCTTGAGGGCTGCAAGGCGCTGATGGACGCCTCGGGCGCGCTGACCCGGCATCAGCCGGGACCGGCGCCGAAGCTGGACCTCCAGGGAGCGCACGCCTGATGAAATGTTACAAGTTGTTTGCCGCGGGTGAACACCGCTGGCTCGCGTTCACCCAGGACGATCACCGGCCCGGCAGCGTCGTCGATACCACCCAGGTGGTGATCACCGCCGGCCGCAGCACCATGCTGCTGGACCCGGGCGGACTCGAGATCTTTCCGGCGATGATGGGGGCGCTGGTTCACGAGGTCGACATGGAGACCGTGGGCCACATCTTCCTCTCCCACCAGGACCCCGATGTCGGCTCGGCGCTGTCGCTGTGGCGGCAGGTGACGCCGCCGGGAACGCTGATTCACATCTCGGCGCTGTGGCCGTCCTATGTCTCCCATTTCGACGCCGAGGCCCGGTTCGTGCCGATCCCCGACGAGGGCGGCGAGATGTCGCTCGGCGGCATCACTCTGCGCTTCCTGCCTTCCCACTATATGCATTCGCCGGGGGCGTTCTCGGTCTATGACCCGGCGGCGCGGGCGCTGTTTTCCGGCGATGTCGGCGCCGCGATTCTGCCCGGCGGCTCGGGGCGCGAGGTCTGGGTCACCGATTTCGCCGACCACGTCCCGTTCATGGCCGGCTTTCACCGCCGCGTGCTGTCCTCGCGGGAGGCCCGCGACGCCTGGGTGGAGATGGTCGCCCGGCTGCCGCTGGATTTCATGGTGCCCCAGCACGGGCTGGCCTTCCGCGGCCCCGACATCCAGCGTTTCCTTGACTGGCTGTCGAAGCTCGACATCGGCTGCGGTGTCGACGCCTACCGCGGCCGCGCCGCGCGCGGGTAATCTCCTCAACCGTCTGGAAATGAGCGCCACCCATGGCCGAACCCGAACGAATCGTCGATCTCCTGCGCGTGGTCTCGGGAATCGCCACCGACAAGATCCGCACCATCAAGCAGGTCACCGCCGCCACCCGCATCCTGGCTCTCAATGCGCTGGTCGAATCCAACCGTGCCGGCGAGGCCGGGCGCGGCTTCGCCGTGGTGGCCAACGAGGTCAAGAGCATTTCCGGGCGGATCAACAAGGTGACCCAGGAGCTTGAATCCGAGCTTTCGGCCAACATCGACGAGCTTTCGAAGCTGGGCGAGGCGATGGTGATGCATGTCCGGGGCAATCGCCTCGCCGACCTCTCGCTCAACATGATCGAGATCATCGACCGCAACCTTTATGAACGCTCCTGCGATGTCCGCTGGTGGGCCACCGACTCGGCGGTGGTCGAGTGTCTGGCTCAGCACTCGGAGGCCGCCGGCCGTTACGCCAACAAGCGGCTGGGGGTGATCCTCGATTCCTACACCGTCTATCTCGATCTCTGGATCGCCAACGCCGAGGGCGTGGTGGTGGCCAACGGCCGCCCCGAGCGCTATCCCCGCGCCATCGGCACCGATGTCCGCGGCAGCCAGTGGTTTCGCGATGCCCTGGCCACCCGCGATGGCGCTGATTTCGCGGTTGCCGATGTTTCCACCATCGAGGCCCTCGACAACGCCACCGTCGCCACCTACTCCACCGCAATCCGCGAGGGTGGCGAGGTCGGCGGCCGGGTGCTGGGTGCGCTCGGCATCTTTTTCGACTGGGCGCCCCAGGCCAAGGCGGTGGTCGACGGCGTGCGCCTGACCGAGGACGAGCGCAAGCGCACCCGCTCGATGCTGATCGACAGTCGCGGCCGCATCATCGCGGCCTCGGACGGCCGCGGCATCCTGCGCGAGGTCTTCCGGCTCGAGACCGCGGGCACAATGGGCAATTACCGCGACGACAACGGCGCCATCGTCGGCTACGCCCTCACCCCCGGTTACGAAACCTATCGCGGCCTCGGCTGGTATGGCGTGATCGTCCAGGAACCGCTGAGCTGAGCTATTTCATGACCTGGATCACCGTCGGTCCCAGGATGACCATGAACAGCACGGGCAGGAAGAACACGATCATCGGCACGGTCAGGGTCGCGGGCAGCGAGGCCGCCTTCTTTTCCGCCAGCGCCAGCCGGTGGTCGCGGTTTTCCTGGGCGGCGATGCGCAGGGCCGAGGCCAGCGGCGTGCCGTAGCGGTCGGCCTGGATCAGGGTCGTGCATACCGCCTTGACCGCGGGCAGGCCGGTGCGGACCGAGAGATTTTCCAGCGCCACCCGGCGGTCGGGCAGATAGGCCAGCTCGGCGGTGGTCAGCTCCAGTTCCTCGGCCAGTTCGGGATAGCTGTCGCCGATCTCGCGCGCTACCCGGCCGAACGCCGCTTCCATCGAGAGCCCGGTCTCGACGCAGATCAGCAGCAGATCGAGGGCGTCGGGAAAGCCGAGGGTGAAGGCCTGCTGACGCTTCTGGATCGCGTTCTGCATCAGGAGATTGGGCAGATAGACCCCAGCCACCACCGCGGCAAACAGCGCCGCCGGCCGCAGATCGGCGCGGATCGGCGATTGCGGCCCGCCATAGAGCACCAGCGCCGCCAGCGCCAGCAGCAGCAGTGGCGCCGCCGCCCGGGCGGTGGCGAAGAGAGCGACCGCGTTGGCGTCGCGCCAGTTGGCCTGGAGCAGGCGCGCGCGCAGCTCGTCGCCGGCAAACAGCTGGCGCAGTTTCAGCCGGTCGGCGACGGTGCCGAGCAGGCCCGGCCGCGCCCGGCGCAAGCGTGAACGCTGGGCGGCGCCGTCCTGAGTGCGGGTGCGCAGCTCCTGGCGCCGGCGGCTGACCGCGCGCAGCCGGACCGACAGCGGGTCGGGCCGGACATAGGGCAGCACGAAGGCGAGCACGGTCAGAAAGGTCCCGGCCACCGAGGCCAGGATGATCAGGGTCGAGGGGTCGGTGCGGGTGATAAAATCCATGATGCCGCCGCTCCCGCCTAAAACCGGAAATTGATCATGCGGTACATCACCAGCACCCCGATCGCCATCCAGGCGGCGCCGCCCATCAGCATCCGGGTGCCGGTCTGGGTGGTGAAGAGCAGGCTGATATAGGCCGGGTTAAGAATCCAGATGATCCCGGCAACCAGAAACGGCAGCGCACCGATGATCATTCCCGAGGCCTTGGCCTCCGACGACATTGCCGCGATCTTGTCGCGCAGCTTTCGCCGCGAGCGCAGAACGTTGGCGAGGTTTTCCAAGGTCGCGGCGAGGTTGCCGCCGGTCTGCTGCTGGATCGTCAGCACCACGGCGAAAAACTGATATTCCGGCGTCGGCATCCGCTCCAGGCCGCGTTCCAGCGCCTGCTCGGTGGTCATGCCAAGGCGCTGGCTCTCGACCAGCATGCGGAACTCGAAGCCGACCGGTTCGGGCACCTCGCGGCCGACGATACGCAGGCACTCGCCGACCGGCAGACCGGTGCGGGCGCCGCGGACCAGAATGTCGAGGGCATCGGCGAAGAGCGAGGTGAAGAGGCGCTGGCGGCGGCCGATGATCAGGGTCAGCGCCAGCCGCGGCAGCGCCACGCCGGCGGCTCCGGCTCCGGCAAGGCACAGCCCCGGCCCCAGGTCCAGCAGCAGCAGCGCCACCCCGGCGGCCAGAGCGGCGCCGAGGCAGAGACCGAGATAGCCCGGAATGTTGAGCGCCAGGCCCGACTGGCGGATCAGGGCGCCGAGAGTGCCCTTGCGGCGGGCGCGCTGGCGCTCCAGCTCCTTGATCTTGCCCTGGATCAGACGTTGGCGGTTACGGGCATGGAGATCGGCGCCGCCGGCGCCGTCGCGCCCTCCCGGCCCCAGCGCCTGCAGCCGCCGCCGCATCAGCGCGGTTTCGGAAAAGCGCGCCTGATGGAGGACAATAAAGGGCAGCGCCACCCCCAACAGCAGCAACACCGAAAGCCCGCCGAAGACGACGAGATCCATGGCCGTCCGGTCCTCCGTCAGGTCGACTGTTCGATCGCGGCCATCAGCTCGCGCTCGTGGCCGTAATAGCGGGCCTTGTCGTAAAAGCGCGGCCGGATGCCGCTGGAGCGGTGGCGGCCAAGCACCCGCCCGGCCGCATCCTCGCCGAGATAATCGTACACGAACAGGTCCTGCATCACGATGACGTCGCCTTCCATGCCCATGACCTCGGTGACATGGGTGATCTTGCGGCTGCCGTCGCGCAGGCGCTGGGCCTGGATGATCAGGTCGAGCGCCGAGGCGATCTGCTCGCGCACCGCCCGCGCCGGCAGGTTGAAGCCGCCCATCGCGATCATGTTCTCCAGGCGGGAGGTCGCTTCGCGCGGCGTGTTGGCATGGAGCGTGCCCATCGAGCCGTCATGGCCGGTGTTCATCGCCTGTAGCAGGTCGAAAGCCTCGGGGCCGCGCACCTCGCCGACGATGATCCGCTCCGGGCGCATGCGCAGGCAGTTGCGCACCAGATCCCGCATCGTGATCTCGCCCGCACCTTCGAGGTTCTTCGGCCGGGTTTCCAGGCGCACGACGTGGGGCTGCTGGAGCTGGAGTTCGGCCGCGTCCTCGCAGGTCACGACCCGCTCGCCGCCCTCGATGAACTGGGTCAGGCAGTTGAGCAGCGTCGTCTTGCCGCTGCCGGTGCCGCCCGAGATCAGGATGTTGCAGCGGCTGGCGGCGGCAATGCGCATCACCGCGGCGCAGGGCGGCGACACGCTGTTGAACCCGATCAGCTTGTCGAGGGTCAGCTTCTCCTTTTTGAACTTGCGGATGGTCAGGGTCGGGCCGTCCAGCGACAGGGGCGGCGCGATGACGTTGACCCGCGAGCCGTCGGCGAGGCGGGCGTCGCAGATCGGGCTGGTCTCGTCAACCCGGCGGCCGACGGCACTGACGATGCGCTGGCAGATGTTCATCAACTGGGCGTTGTCGCGAAAACGCACCGGCGTCAGCTCGATCCGGCCCTCGACCTCGATGTAGACCCGGTCGGCGCCGTTGACCATGATGTCGGCGATGTCGTCGCGGGCGAGCAGCGGTTCCAGCGGCCCGAGCCCGAGCACGTCGTCGCAGATTTCGCGGATCAGCGCCTCTTCCTTGTTCGGGCTGAGCAGCACGCCCTTGACATGGACGATCTCGCGGCAGATGTCCGAAAGCTCCTCGCGCTTGGCTCCCGAGTCGAGACGCCCGAGTTCGGTCAGGTCGACGGCGCCGAGCAGGGCGTCGAACACCGCGGTCTTGATCCGGTAATGGGCGTCGTCCTGGGCCGGCGTGGCGGCGGCGGGTGGGGGCGGCTCCGGTGCGGACGGGGCGGTCGGCGGCGCGGCCGGCGCATCGTTGGCCGCCGGAGTCGGGGTCGGGCGCGGTCTCGGTGCTTCGGCGCGTTTGCCAAACATGCTCGCTTCCCTCCCTGGCGCGGGTGGGGCCCGGCTCGCCCGCGCTCCGAGTTTGAGGTCCGGGCCGCGGCCGGGTCAAGCCCCGCCATTGCGGCGGCTCCCCCGGCTTGCTAAACGGGTGCGAGGCGCGCCGCCCGGCGCCGGCAGCAGCGGAAGGACCCTCCCGGTGATACGTCCCCTTTACGACTGGACCATGCGTCAGGCCGAGCGGAAAAACGCGGTGTGGGTGCTGGCGACGGTGTCGTTCATCGAAAGCTCGGTGTTTCCGATTCCGCCCGACATCCTGCTCATTCCGATCGTGCTGGCCAACCGCAGCCGCGCTTTCACCATCGCCCTGATCTGCACCGTGGCTTCGGTGCTCGGGGGTTGGCTCGGCTATGCCATCGGCTATTTCCTCTTCGAGAGCGTCGGCCGGCAGGTTTTCACCTTCTACCATGTGATGGACGCCTATTTGCGGCTTCAGGACGCCTTCCGCGAGTGGGGAGTCTGGATCATCATCATCAAGGGCATGACGCCGATTCCGTTCAAGCTGCTGACCATCGCCTCGGGGGCGTTTCATTTTTCCCTGCTCTGGTTCACGATTGCGGCGATGATCTCGCGCTCGGTGCGCTTTTTTCTGGTCGCGGCGCTGTTGTGGAGGTTCGGCGAGCCGGTGCGGACGTTCATCGAGAAGCGGCTGACCCTGCTGACCACCGCCTTCGTGATCCTGATCATCGCCGGCGTGCTCGCGATCAAACTGCTGTGACGGGGGCGGCGATGACCGGGCCAGGGAGGGGGCGGATGCTTTTGACACTCTGGGGGCGGGCGACCGGCGGCTGGCGGGCGCCGGCCCTGCTGGCCGCGATCGGCATCGCGGCCCTCAACGCCGCCTTTTTTCTCCAGTATGTCGTCGGGGTCCAGCCCTGCGTGCTCTGCGTCTACCAGCGCATCCCCTATGGTGTCGCCGCCGCGCTCGGGCTGACCGCGCTGGTGTTCGGCCGGCACCGCCGGCTGCGCGCGGCGCTGCTGGCCCTGATCGCCCTTGCGATGCTGATCGGTTGCGGCACCGCGGTCTTCCATCTCGGCATCGAGACTCATTGGTGGGCCGGCAGCGCCGGCTGCGGCGTGCCGCCGCCGGCCGCCTCGGTCGAGGCGCTTCGGGCGCAACTGCTGAGCGGCCCGATCGTCCGCTGCGATGAGGTTTCGTGGTCGCTGTTCGGGATTTCGCTCGCCGGCTACAATATCCCGCTCACTCTGGCCCTGGCCCTGTTCGCCCTCGCCGCCAGCCGCAAAGCGGCAGCCGCTCAGCCCGGATCCAGCTCGGTATCCCAGTAAAGAAAATCCCGCCAGCTCTCGTGAAGATAGTTTGGCGGGAACATGCGGCCGTTTTCCTGAAGCTCGTACACCGTGGGCGGAAACGGTGGACTGAGCGGGATCATGCCGCATTGCCGGGGCAGCCGGTTGCCCTTGATCAGATTGCAGACCTGACAGCAGGTGACGACGTTTTCCCAGGTGGTCCGCCCACCCTTGGAGCGCGGGATGACATGATCGAAGGTCAGCTCGGGGGTCGGAAACGATTCGCCGCAATACTGGCAGGTGAAACAGTCGCGGAGGAACACGTTGAACCGGGTGAAGGCGGGGCGACGGCTGGCCGGGATGTATTCCTTGAGCGCGATCACGCTCGGCAGCCTGAGCTTGATCCGCGGTGAGTGCACCACCCGGTCGTACTGCGAGATGATATTGACCCGGTCGAGCACCACGGCCTTGATCGCGTCCTGCCACGACCAGAGCGACAAGGGAAAGTAGCTGAGCGGCCGGAAATCCGCATTCAGCACCAGCGCCGGGCAATGATCGGGTGGAGGAACCAAAGACCTCTCCCTGTGTCGCATCGCTGCCGAAAATTCCTTCGGGAGCGCGCCCGCGTGCCGCTTCCAGCATCCGGACGCAAGGGATTGATAGCCGATCCGGGTGGGAAACTCAATCTGTCGTGTGTCGCACTGCGGAAAACATCACGAGTCGGTCATAAAGCGGCGTCGGGAGCGGCCATCGCGGCCTTGTTGACCGCCCGATCTTGGTGTAAAAGATCGCAATCCGGTGGCGGGTCCGAAAGTCGAGGTCAAGGCTCATGTCTGAACCGCAAAAAAAAGGCGAGACGCCAGAAGAAGAAAAGGCGGAGCCCGGGGTTGCCGAGGAACAGCAGAAGGCGCTGATCGAGCGGTTGACGATTGTCAAGGGCGACAGTCGAAACGCCGGGCTGCCCTTTGGCGGCGCTCTGATCAAGATCGACAACACCTATTACGAGCCATCTTTGCTGAGAATATCCTCATTTGCGATCAATCCCTATGAGGGTCAACTGATCGCGGGGCAAATGCTTCAATGTTCGATCCTGTTGCCTGATGAAAAAGAACCGTTTGAAATTTCAGTTGCCGGGGCCGTCAAGACCGTCGACGAGTCGTTTGGCCTCCGCGCGATTTTCTCCTCGCCTCAGCTCTATTCTCAGCAAAGACTGGCGCAGCACCTGATCGAGCAGAGGAAGGCCGCAGAGGCCGCCAACCTTGATCCCAAGAAGAAGAAGCGATAGCCGGGGACGCGGCGACGATAACCGGGCTCCGCGCCAGCCCCTATGGTGCGCTGCCGCATAATATGGCAAAATCCCTCCGAGGGATGTCGCCCCGAACAACCGAAGGCTTGACCGATGCTCGATAAACGGGACCTGAGAACGGCGCCGCGACGGGCGATTGCTCTGGTGCTGGCAGGGGGCCGCGGCAGCCGGCTGAAGCATCTGACCGCGCGTCGGGCCAAACCGGCGGTGCATTTTGGCGGCAAGTTCCGAATCATCGATTTTGCGCTGTCGAACTGCATCAATTCCGGCTTTCGGCGCATCAGCGTCATCACACAGTACAAGTCGCACAGCCTGCTGCGCCACCTTCAGCGCGGCTGGGGTTTTCTGCGCGGCGAGATGAACGAGTTCTGCGATTTCCTGCCGGCGCAGCAGCGGATCGACGAGACCTCGTGGTATCAGGGTACTGCCGACGCGGTGTACCAGAACCTCGATATATTGCGCGCTCAGAATCCCGAATACGTGCTGATTCTTGCGGGTGATCACATCTATAAGATGGATTACGCCGCCATGCTCCAGGACCATATTTACTCCAGCGCCGACCTCACCGTGCCCTGTGTCGAAGTGCCGCTGGCCGAGGCCTCGAGTTTCGGCGTGATGCACGTCAACGAGCGCGGCCGGATCGTCAGCTTCCTGGAAAAGCCGGCCGACCCGCCGGCGATGCCGGGCAAGCCCGACATGGCGCTGGCGTCGATGGGCATCTATGTCTTCAATGCCGGCTTCCTGTTCGACCAGCTGGAGCGCGATGCCGCCGACCCAACGTCGGCCCGCGACTTTGGCAAGGACATCATTCCCTATCTGGTGCCTCGGGCGCGGGTGATGGCGCACCGCTTCGCCGACAGCTGCGTCATGACCGAAGGCAGCGATGAGCCGTACTGGCGCGACGTCGGCACCATCGACGCCTATTGGGAGGCCAACCTCGACCTGACCAGCGTCACCCCGGCGCTCAACATGTACGACCGCTCCTGGCCGATCTTCACCTACCAGGAGCAGTTGCCTCCGGCCAAGTTCGTGTTTGACAATGACGACCGCCGGGGTATGGCGGTGGACAGCCTGGTGTCCGGCGGCTGCATCATTTCGGGCTCTCTGGTCCGGCGCTCGCTTTTGTTCTCCCAGGTCCGGGTCAATTCCTTCAGCTCGATCGAAGAGTCGGTGATTCTGCCCGAGACCACCATCGGCCGTCGTGTCCGGCTCAACAAGGTGGTGGTCGACAGCGGCTGCCGGATTCCCGACGGGCTGGTGGTTGGCGAGGATCCGATCGAGGATGCCCGGCGTTTTTATCGCAGCGAGAACGGGGTGACACTGATATATCAGGATGATCTTGATAAGCTCAGCCTGTAATTGCCGTCCGTCCCCAGCCCGAGCCGCCCTTCATGCGCGTTCTTTTCGTGACCTCCGAATGCTACCCCGTGGTCAAGACCGGGGGACTGGCCGATGTCAGCGCCGCCCTGCCCCCGGCGCTCAATGATCTCGGTCTTGACGCCCGGGTGCTGCTTCCCGGCTACCCCGCCGTACTCGACGGCCTTGAGGACAAGCGCACCCTCCGCCCGCTCTCGGGGCTGCCCGGAGTCGGTGAGGGCGCGCTGATCGCCGGACGGCTGCCCGGCGGCGTCACCGCCTACGCCATCGACGCGCCGGCGCTCTACGCCCGGCCGGGCAACCCCTATGTTTCGCCCTCGGGGCTGGGCTGGGCCGACAACCATCTGCGCTTCGCCGCCCTCGGCTGGGTTGCGGCCGGCTTCGCCGGCCCGGCCGTCGATGACCGTCAGTGGCGGCCGGACCTGATCCATGGCAACGACTGGCAGTCCGGGCTGATGCCGGCCTATGTCGCCTTCATGGGCAGCCGGCGGCCGGCGACGGTGATGACGATTCACAACATCGCCTATCAGGGCCAGTTTGCCGAAACCAGTCTTGGCGCCCTGCATCTGCCGCCCCACTGCTACCACATGCACGGAGTCGAGTATTACGGCACCATCGGCTTTCTCAAGGCCGGGCTCTATTACGCCGACCGGCTGACCACGGTCAGCCCGACCTATGCCCGGGAAATCCAGTCGGCCGAGCATGGCTGCGGGCTCGAAGGACTGCTGGCCAGCCGCACCGAAGAGCTGACCGGCATTCTCAACGGCGTCGATTACGGCATCTGGAATCCGGCCAGCGATCCCTATCTGGTCGCGCCCTACGATCACGCCGGTCTCGAGGTCAAGGCGCGCAGCAAGGCGGCGCTTCAGGCCGAGTTCGGGCTCGATGTCAACCCCGAGGCGCCGCTCTTCGCCATGGTTTCACGGCTCAACTGGCACAAGGGCGCGGATCTGTTGCCCGAGGTGCTGCCGGCGCTGTTCGCGCGCGGCGGTCAGGTGGTGCTGCTCGGCACCGGCGAGGCCGGGCTCGAGACCGCGTTGAGCGCCATCGGCGCCGCCCGCCCGCGCTCGGCCGGCGTCCATATCGGTTATGACGAGGCTCAGGCCCACCGCATCCAGGCCGGCGCCGACGTCCTGATGGTGCCGTCGCGGGCCGAGCCCTGCGGCCTGACCCAGCTCTATGCCATGCGCTACGGCACCCTGCCGCTGGTGCGCCGGACCGGCGGCCTTGAGGACACGGTGATCGACGCCACCCCGGCGGCGCTGGCCGACGGCTGCGCCACCGGTTTCGCCTTCGACGAGGCGACTGCCGAGGCGTTGGGCTGGGCGATCCGGCGTGCGGCGGACCTTTATCGGGCGCCCGAGCGCTGGCGCGCCCTCCAGCAGCGCGCCATGACCCGGGATTTCGGCTGGGCCGGTTCGGCCCGGGAGTACCTGAGGCTGTACCGGGAGCTGGTGCCCGGCCGCTGAGTGCGATCAGCGCCCGGCCGCCGGCCCCGGCGCCCAGCCCGGCGGCGCCAGCTCGAAGCCGTCGAAGCTGAAGGCGGGCGAGACCGTGCAGCCGACCAGGGTCCAGGCGCCGAGCGAACCGGCGGCCTGCCACGCCCCCGCCGGCACCACCGCCTGTGGCCGCTCCCCCGCCGCGAGGTCGGGACCGAGGGTGAGGGTGGTTACGCTGCTGCCGTCCGCCGAGAGGCCGAGGGCCAGCGGCGCCCCGGCGTACCAGTGCCAGATTTCCACCGCGTCGACCCGGTGCCAGTGCGAGCGCTCACCGGCCTCGAGCAGAAAATAGATCGCGGTGCAGGCGCCCCGGCCGCCGTCCTCGGCCGGGTGGCGATAGCTCTCGACGTACCAGCCGCCCTCGGGATGACGCTGCATTCCGAGGGTGGCGATGATCGCGGCCGCGGTCATGACGCGGGCGGCAGGGTGGCCAGGAAGCTCGGACGGCGGGCCGCCGACTCGAACCAGGCCGCCAGACCGGGCCGGCCGGCGCGCCAGTCGTCCCCGGCGAAGCGCAGGTCGAGATAGCCGAGCGCGGTGGCCACCGCCAGCGAGCCGATGGTCACCGGCCCGTCAAGATCGCCGGCCCAGCGCTCCAGGGTGTCACAGGCCCGGACCATCGCCGCGCTCTGGCGGCCAATCCAGGCCTCGGAGCGCAGCGCCTCGGGGCGCAGGGTTTCAAGCCGGCGCGCCACCGCGGCATCGCAAAGGCCGTCACCCAGCGCCTGGAAGCGCAGCGCCGGCCAGCGCCCGGTCTCGGCGGGCGGGAACAGGCTGCCGCCGCCGAGATGGTTGAGGTATTCGCAGATCACCGGGCTGTCGAACAGCGGCGTGCCGTCGTCCAGCACCAGGGTCGGCACCTTGCACAAGGGATTGTCGTCGGGCAGGCCGGCGGTGGCGCTCCAGGCGTCGGTGACCTCGAGCGCGATCTGGTCGAGCAGGCCGACCTCGGTTGCGGTCATGCGCACCTTGCGGGCATAGGGCGAGGCAAAGCTGAAATAGAGCTTCATCATCCCGGATTTTCCTTTCGGTTTAAAAACAATCCTTGCGGCGGCGGATTTCGGCGAAGATCTCGACCGCCGGTGCTCCCACCATAGCCAGTGCCGCCGCCAGTTCCGGCCGGTCGGCGCGCAAGAACGGGTTGGTGGCGCACTCTTCGGCGAGGGTCGTCGGCAAGGTCGGTCGGCCCTGTTCGCGCTGGCGCCGTGCCGCCTCGGCGCGCGCCCGGAGCGCCGGATTTTCGGGCTCGATCGTGAGAGCAAAGCGAGCGTTAGCAAGGGTGTATTCGTGAGCGCAATAAACCCGGGTGGCGCCGGGCAGGGCGCGAAGGGCCGTGAGCGAGGCCCACATTTGCGCCGCCGTGCCCTCGAACAACCGGCCGCAGCCGAGGGAAAACAGGGTGTCGCCGCAAAAAAGAGCCATCGTTTCGGGAAAGTAATAAGAAAGGTGGCCGCTGGTGTGGCCCGGGGTTGCGATCACTGATATCGTTTCGGAAGCGAACTGATACCGGTCGCCGTCGCCGACCGCGATATCGAGTTCGGGATTCCGCGTCCGGTCGGCGCCGGCGCCGATCACCGGGCAGCCATAGCGGGCCTTGAGCGCCGCGTTGCCGCCGATGTGGTCGGCGTGGTGGTGGGTGTTGAGGATCGCGGCCAGCCGCCCGCCGCCCGCGGTCAGAGCCGCGACCACCGGTCCGGCCTCGCCCGGATCGATCACCGCGACGGCGCCGCCGGCCGGGTCGCGCACCAGATGGATATAGTTGTCCCTCAGCGCGGGCAGGATGGCGATGTCCATGGCGGGCAACTCCCCTCGATCGACTCCGGTGATGGACCAGCGGCGGCACATTTTCAAGTGCGCCAGTATCGGCTTGATTTTCGCGCCGGCTGGTATCCAATGGCGCCGCCATGCACAGTGACATCGTCGATCTTCGCGAGTTTTACCAGAGCAGCCTCGGGCAGGTCGCCCGGCGGGTGATCCGGCGCCGTCTGCGCGAACTGTGGCCGAACGGCGCCGGCCAGCGCATGGTCGGCATCGGCTACACCATTCCCTATCTCCGACCTTACCTCGCCGAGGCCGAGCGGGTGGTCGCCCTGATGCCGGCCAGCCTTGGCGTGACCTACTGGCCGGTCGAGGGGCCGGGACTGACGGCGCTGACCGAGGAGACCGAACTGCCGCTGGCCGATCTCTCGGTCGACCGTGTGCTGCTGGTCCACGGCCTCGAAGGCACCGAGCAGGTGCGGCCGATGCTGCGGGAAATCTGGCGGGTGCTGGCCGGTGGCGGCCGGTTGCTGGCGGTGGTGCCCAACCGCCGCGGCGTCTGGGCCCGCGCGGACTGGACGCCGTTCGGCCACGGCTATCCCTATTCGGTCAGCCAGTTGAAGCAGGTGCTGCGCGATACCCTCTTTGTGCCCGAGCGGACCTCTCACGCCCTGTTCATTCCGCCGGTGCGCTCGCGCTTTATTCAGGCCTGGGCGCCGGCCTGGGAGGAGATCGGCATCCGCTGGTTCCGCGCCATCGCTGGCGTCACCATGATCGAGGCCAGCAAGCAGCTTTTTGCCGGGGTGCCGCGCCGGGCCGAACAGCATGCCGGCCGTCGCCTGATTCTGCCGCTGCCGGGCGGCGCGCCCCAGATGCGGCGGGAGCAGGACCGCTAGCCGCGCCGGAGCAAAAACACCGCCTGCTCGGCGATCAGGTTGGCAAAGCCGTCGAAGCCGTGGCCGCGGACGCGGTCGAAGCGGTCGAGGATCACGGTGTCCTCGATGATCACGCCTTCGGCCCGGCAGAGGCCGACGAAGTCGGTGATGGTGCAGAGGTGGATGTTGGGCGTGTTCCACCATTGATGGCCGAGGCGCTGGGTCACCGGCATCTGGCCGAAGAACAGCAGCCAGGCCCGGATGCGCCAGTGGCCGAAATTGGGCAGCGAGACCACCGCGTGCTTGCCGATGCGCACCAGATCCAGCAGCACCTCGCGCGGCGCCCGCATCGCCTGGAGGGTCTGGGACAGGATGACATAGTCGAACGAATCGCTGGGATAGTCCTTGAGGTCGGTATCGGCGTCGCCCTGGATCACCGAGAGGCCATGATTGACGCAGAACTTCACGCCGTCCATCGACAATTCGAGGCCGCGCCCGTCGACGCCCTTGGTGTGGACGAGGTGGGCGAGCAGGGCGCCGTCGTCGCAACCGACGTCGAGCACCCGCGATCCCGGCACGATCATGTCGGCGATCAGTTGAAGGTCGGCGCGGATCGCAGGTGCGGCGACCGGCCGGTCGTCGGCGTGCTGCACCGGATCGTAATCGTAGCTGAAGGTCATCGCAGCCCCCGCCGCCGCCGCGGCAATCCCCGATGGATGGCGCAGCCGTCGAGGAAGCCCGACAGCACCTGATGCAGTTCCGGCTCGTCGAGCAGGAAGGCGTCGTGGCCCTTGTCGGTGGTGACCTCGACGAAGCTGACGTTGGCGGCCACCGCGTTGAGACCATGCACGATCTCCCGCGAGACCGCGGTCGGAAACAGCCAGTCGCTGGAAAAACTGATCACACAGAAGCGCACCGGCGTCGCCCGGCCGTGATGGAGGAAGGCCCGCGACAGCACGCCGCCATGCTCGCGCGCCAGATCAAAATAATCCATCGCCCGGGTGATGTAGAGGTAGGAGTTGGCATCGAAGCGCTCGACGAAGGCATTGCCCTGATAGCGCAGATAGCTCTCGACCTGAAAGTCGGCGTCGAAGCCGTAGGTGAAGTTGGCACGGTCCTGAAGGTTGCGGCCAAACTTGCGCTGCAGCGCGGTCTCCGAAAGGTAGGTGATGTGAGCCGCCATCCGGGCCACCGCGAGGCCGCGCTCGGGCCGTTTGCCCTGGCGCAGATAGTCGCCGCCGCACCAGTCGGGGTCAGCCATGATCGCCCGACGCCCGACCTCGCCAAAGGCGATGTTCTGGGCCGAATGGCGGGGCGCCGCCGCCAGCGGCACCGCGGCGAACACGGACTCGGGATAGCAGGAAGCCCATTCCAGCACCTGCATCCCGCCCATCGAGCCGCCGATCACGGCAAAAAGCTGGGATATGCCGAGGTGCTCGACCAGCAGCTTCTGCGCCCGCACCATGTCGCCGATGGTAATCACCGGGAAGTTCAGGCCCCAGGGCTCGCCGCTGGCGGGGTCGGGGTCGCTCGGCCCGATCGTGCCCATGCAGCCGCCGAGCACGTTGGCGCAGATCACAAAGAAGCGGTCGGTGTCGATCGGCCGCCCCGGTCCGACCATCAGTTCCCACCAGCCCGGCTTGCCGGTCACCGGGTTGCGGCCGATGACATACTGATCCCCGGTCAGGGCGTGGCAAATCAGAATGGCATTGGACCGGTCGGCGTTGAGCGCGCCGAAGGTCCGGTAGGCCACCGGGAACCCGCTCAGCATCACGCCGCAATCCAGCGGCATCGGCAGGCTTTGGGCGAGCAGCAGCCGCGGTTGGTGCTCGAAATCGGCCGCAGGAGGCGACGGATCGGGGTCCGATTGTTCAGTGGACATGATGATGGCCGGGGCTGCACCAGAGGGCGCCATAGCTATGAACCAAGCCTTGGAGGTGTCAACGCTTTCTTTGATTTTGACCGGAGCGCGGACAGACGCTAGTCTCGCAACGCGTCCGTCACCCATTCCCCATCGCCCCGGTTTGCCGACCATGACCACGCCGACCCCGCCCCTCGACGAGCTGCGCCAACGGATCGACGGCATCGACGACGCCATCCACGAGTTGCTGCTGCAACGTGCCGAGGTGGTGAAGCTGGTCGGTGCGGCCAAGACTCCGGGGCAGGTGGCGCTGCGGCCGGCGCGGGAAGCCGCGATTTTGCGCCGCCTGGCCGCCAACCATCGCGGCGATCTGCCGGTGGCGGTGATTTTACGCATGTGGCGCGAGCTGATCTCCGGTCTGACCCAGATGCAGGGCCGGTTCGGAGTCGTGGTCTATGCCCCTGAGGACCGGCGCGGTTTTTGGGATATTGCCCGCGACCATTTTGGCAGCTTCACGCCGATGACCGCGGCCAAGACTCCGGTGGCGGTGGTGCGCACGGTCGCCGAGGGCAGCGCCAGCGTCGGTGTGGTGCCGTTTCCCTTCGAGGATGACGCCGACCCCTGGTGGCGTTTCATCAATGGCGACGATGCCAAGACGCCCCATGTCGTCGCCCGCCTGCCCTTTTTCGGCCGCGGCAACAGCCGGGGCGAGGATCGCGACGCCCTGGTGATCGCGCTGGTGCCGCACGAAGCCACCGCCGACGCCGAAGCGCAGCTGCTTTATGACCGCTCGCTGGTGCGCATCGAGCTTGGCGAGGATGTCAGCCGCGCCCGGCTCAAGGACACGCTGGAGGCCTCGGGCCTGCCGGTGATCAATTTCTGTAGCTGGCTCAGCCGTCCCGGCTCGGCGCCGGTGCATCTGGTCGAGGTTGCCGGCTGCGTCGGTCCCGGCGATGCCCGCCTCGCCCTCTGCGCCGACCGGCTGGCGCCGGTGCCGGTGCGCCTCAACACCATGGGCGGCTACGCCGTGCCGCTACCGGAGCCATCAAGGAAGTCGCTGCCATGACCCCGCCGGTCCTGCGTCCCGGAATTCTCAAGATCGCACCCTATGTCGGCGGCGACGCCGAGGCGCCGGGCGCCGGGCGGCTGATCCGCCTGGCCTCCAACGAGGGCGCCTTCGGGCCGTCGCCCCGGGCGCTTGCGGCCTATCAGGCGGCGGCGCCCGAGATTCACCGCTATCCCGACAGCGGCAGCCGGGCGCTGATCGAGGCTTTGGCGCGTCGGCACGGCCTCGACCCGCGGCAGATCGTTTGCGGCAACGGCTCCGACGAGATTCTGCATCTGCTGGCGCTGGCCTATGCCGGGCCGCGCGACGAGGTGATCTACAGCGCTCACGGCTTTCTGGTCTACCCGATCGCTGCCCGCAGCGTCGGCGCGCTGCCGGTCGCGGTGCCCGAGCATGATCTGGTCGCCGACGTCGACGGCCTGCTCGACGCCGTGACCGCCGAGACCCGCATCCTCTATCTGGCCAATCCCAACAATCCCACCGGCAGCTACCTGTCCCAGTCCGAGTTGTGCCGCCTCCATGCCGGCCTGCCCGAGCATGTGCTGATGGTGATCGACGCCGCCTATGCCGAGTTCGTCAGTGCCGGCGACTACATCACCGGCCAGGAACTGGTCGCCCAGGCCAGCAACGTTGTGGTGACCCGGACGTTCTCCAAGGTTTATGCTCTCGGCGGCCTCCGTCTGGGCTGGGCGGTCTGCCCGCTGGCGATCGCCGATGCCCTCAACCGGATTCGCGGCCCCTTCAACATCAACCGCGCCGCCCAGGCCGCCGGCATCGCCGCCCTCGAGGACAGCGAGTTCACCGGTGCCGCCGTGCTGCACAACCATCAGGCCCGGCAGTGGTTCGCCGAGCAGTTGCGGGCACTGGGGCTGACGGTCTATCCCAGCGAGGCCAATTTCGTGCTGGTGTCGTTCGCCGGCTGGGGCGATCCCGCCACCGTGCGCGCCTTCCTCAAGGCCCGCGGCATCCTGGTGCGCCAGATGACCGCCTATGGCCTGCCCCAATGCCTGCGGATCACCATCGGCCGCTCGGATGAGCTGCGCGAGGTCGTCGACGCGCTGTCGGCCTGTCCGCGGGGACGCGGCTGATGAGCGAGCCGTTGTTCGAGCGCATGGCGCTGATCGGCATCGGCCTGATCGGCGCCTCGCTGGCGCTGGCGGCGCGCCGGCGCGGACTGGCGCGCCGGGTTGTCACCGCCGACTGCAATCCCGACCACGTTCGCCGGGCGCAGGAGTTGGGGCTGGTCGACGAGGCCAGTACCGATCTCGGCGCCATGGTCGACGGCGCCGATCTGGTCGTGCTGTGCACGCCGGTCGGGAGTTTCGCCGCCCTTGCCGCCGCACTGGCGCCCCATCTGGCGCCGGGGGCGATCGTTTCCGATGTCGGTTCGGTGAAGGAGCTGGTGCTGCGCGAGGTCGCGCCGCGGTTGCCGGCCGGGGTACAACTGGTGCCGGCCCATCCCGTCGCCGGCACCGAGTTTTCCGGCCCCGATGCCGGCAAGGCCGATCTCTTTGAGGGACGCTGGTGCATCCTGACCCCGCCCGACGCGGCCGATGCGCTGGCGGTGGCCCGGGTGCGCGCGCTCTGGGAAGGGGTCGGTTCGATGGTCGAGGTCATGGAGGCCAGCCATCACGACCGGGTGCTGGCCATCACCTCGCACTTGCCGCACCTGATCGCCTACACCATCGTCGACACCGCGGTCGGGCTGGAAGAGTCGACCCAGTCGGAGGTGATCAAGTTTTCGGCCAGCGGCTTTCGCGACTTCACCCGCATCGCCGCCTCGGACCCGGTGATGTGGCGCGACATCTTCCTCAACAACCGCGAGGCGGTGCTCGACATCCTCCAGCGCTTCACCGAGGATCTGACCGCCCTGCAACGGGCGATCCGGCGCGGCGAAGGCGAAACCCTGCAGCGGGTTTTCACCAGCACCCGCAAGATTCGCCGCAGCATCATCGACGCCAGACAGGCCTGAATCTGGCCGGTCAGGGCCGCAGCGGCGTTGGTCCGGACGTCGGGGCCGGCGGCGGCGGCGGTTTGGCCGGTGCGGCCGGCGCGGACGGTGAGGGCACGGTCACCGGTTCGTCGAGGTCTTCGGGCTGGTTCTGGGGCGGCAGCGGCGATACCTTGCGGGTGCGCAGGACCGTCATCACCGGGGCCGAGGGGGCCGAAACCCCGGGCACGATCTGGATCACCGGGCCGCGAGCCGCCGCGGGTGACGTAATCGCCGCCGTCGCAGCCGGCCAGCCCCAGGCCGGCCGCCGCTGCCGCCAGGAGGATGCGCAGCGCCGGCCGCCGCCCCGGCATGGTGGTCACCATGACCCCCGGATCGGCAGCTTGACCCGGGTGCCCGCCGGCAGCAGCGCTTCGGGCTTGAGGTGGGGATTGAGCCGGACCAGATCGGCGAGCGCGGTCCGGGTGCGCCGGGCCACCGTGGAGAGGTGCGCGCCCTTCTGCACCGTGTAAACCCCTTGGGCCACCGGCACGTTTTCGACCGCCATCACCGGATAGACCGGGGCCGGCGGCCCTTCGGGCATGGCCGCTCCGGGCGGCACCGGCGCCGCCGGCACGATGCTGATCGGCGCCGGGGCCCAGGCGGTGCCCATCGCCGAACTGTTGGTCACCACCGGCGCCACCAGATCTGGCGGCGCATAGGGCGAGATGTAGTAGGTGTCGGCCAGCGCCGCCGCAGGACCGGCGAGGGCGGCGGCGGAGATCGCCGCCCGGATCAGAGCATTCAGCATCGCCGACTCCTGGCTGGGGTCTGCTTCGGGTCCCGAGTCTAATCCCGTGCGGCCGCCTTGTCCACGGCGGCGGTTTTCCCGTTGACAGGTCCCGGCCAAAGGCGCCAAGCGATGGCATCACCTTGGGAAAGCACGGCCATGACAGTCGTCCCGCGTCTCGATCATCTCAACATCGTCGTTGCCGATCTCGCGGAATCGGTGCGCTTCTATCAGACCCTGTTCGGACTGACCATCGCGCTCGATCGCACCCTGGCCGGGGGCTGGTTCGAGGCCGTGACCGGCCTGGCCGGCGCCCGCGCCCGCTGCGTCATCCTCTGCGGCGCCGATCCGGGCTTGCGGATCGAATTGCTGCACTATCTCGCCCCGCCCGGCGGCGCGGAGCCGGCGACCCGCCGTCCCGCCACCCAGGGCCTGCGCCATTTCGCGGTCCGGGTCGGCGACATCGACGCCGCCCTCGCCCTGGCCCGCGCGCTCGGCTATGCCGAGGGCGTCGAACCGGTACTGGTGCCGATGTCGATTTTGCCCGCCGGCAAGCGCATGGCCTATCTCAGCGACCCCGACGGGGTGATCCTGGAACTGGCCGAGTATGGCCGCGTGGTTGCCACGCCTTCAGATTGAAGACAAGCGGGTCCGGAACGCATGCTGCCAGCGCTTGCTTCGAAACATGGCAACACCAGCTGCGGTGTGGATGGCGATGTAAGAATTTATATTTGTTGTCGGTTTGAATAAATTTGATATGACATTCATAGTCCGCTGATTTTTTAACTGACTCAAGACATTTTATCGCAGCAAATTACACAATAGGCGCGATAGCCACCGTTATGCAAAAGGCCCGGCGATGGCATTTAGCAACTCTAAACTGGGATCGGGCGTCAATCTTTTTATCTTGTCGATTCGGCGCTATCGTTTGATGCCGAAATAATAAATATTTTTAATTGCCTGCGACACAGAGACGCGCCAAATGTCTGCAATATCGGCAGAATATGCTCATTGACAACCAGAGGGGTGTGGGGATTAAATTCGACCGATATGAGATTTCTCCGGCCATGGACAGAGGGAATGGTGGGATCGGCGGGCAACGGCTTTTTTGGCAGCGTTTCGGCAAAGCGATCGGCCTTTGCCGCGGATCGCGCGGCTTCGTTAACGGCGAAGATTGCTGAGGACGCAAAGCCCGAACACCTCGCGCTAATGCGCCACGTCGTATTGGTCGCATCGCAAGCCGCCGAGCGGGCGGCCGCAACAGCACAGGCGGCAGAACTGGCGGCAGTAGCCGCAAGTGCAGCCGGATGCGCAGCATCTGCGGTTGGAAGTGACGTCTTTAGCGCTATCAAGGCGATTGCCCTCGCCGTTGGCCCCTGCCAAGTTGACGTATTATCGTTATTCTCTTCAAATTTATATGAAGAAATGGCAGATGAAGCTAAGCACGTCGATAAGTTGGTGGAACTGGCTACAAAATCGGCAAAGGCAGCAATACTTGCCTCTGAAGCGGCGGCAAATGCCGCCGAAACGGCGGCTTTGATCGCCGAATCAGCGCGGACTGAGGTTTGCAGACATAAGCAGCCGCCTTGCCTTAAAGCTGTCGCGCCGATGCCGGAGGCCGCGCAGTATGGTGGCCCTGGCGGCTCCCCACCGTGCACTGATATTTGCAGCTCTGAATCCGATGCCCAGGGCCCACCCGGCGGACAATGGTGGTCGTTCATGAGCCGGTTTACGGAATAGACATACTATGACATGATCGAGCGCAGATCCCCGTCCGAGTTCGTTCACCGTCATAAAGGATTATGATGACAACGAGTGAGATGGTGCATGCCGCGGTAAAGGTGGCGGCTGATGCGGCAGCGGAAGCGGCGTTAAGGGCGGGCTTCGCCGTAAAGGCGTCGGCAAAGGCCGCGACGGCTGCCGCGGCGGCAGCACAGCACGCGGCCGCAGCCGCGGCAATTGCCGCTGAAGCTGCGACGGCAGTGGCGGAGGCCGCCACGATGATTTCGGATGCGGCGACAGCGATTGTGGACGCGGCGGACGCGGCAACGGAGGCGGCAAACGTCGTCGCGGAAGCCGCCAGCGCCGCCAGCGAGGCGGCGGTTGCGGCTGGAGCTGCTGCTGCTGCGGCACAACACGCAGCGGAAGCGGCCTCGGCCGCAGCAAAGGCGGCGCAAAATGTTGCGGAGGCGGCAACCGCGGCGGCACGGGCTGCTCAGCATGTCGCTATCGCGGCCTCCGCAGCGAAGGCATTGGAGGCGGGGTCAGCCGCGGCAGAAGCGGCGCATTACGCCGGAGAAGCCGGCTCGGCCGCGACCGACGCGGTTAAGCATGCATCGGGGGTGGCGGTCGCGGCGACGGCAAAATCAACGGCAATGGCGGCGAGAGCGACTGCAGCAAGTGCGCTGGCCGTACAGCGGGCAGCAGATGCGGGTTCTGAGGCCGCAAAACACGCAAGTAAAGTCAGAGGCAAAAAGGAAATTAACTAAAAGGTGCATTTTTGGCCTCGGGGCGTTTACGTGGCAGTGTTCAAGCCGGGGGTGAGGTCTTGCTGCCTCACCCGCCGCATCGTCTCCTGAGCCTCCGGGTAACGAAAATCCGCGACCCGCTGCTCCAGTTCGAGCCCCAGGGCGCCGAGGGCCAGCTTGAGCAGGGGGCCATGGCTTTCGATTATTGGGTTGGCCAGCACGCTGCACTCCGCCAGTGCCGGGTCCAACGAGTCCAACACCTGCCGCACCGTCGGCCAATCCAGACCTTTGCCTTGTCCGGCCGAGGCGTCTTCCGCCGGGGTGGCGAGGATCGCCGATGTCAGCCGCGGCCAGTGGCTCTCGTGAGTTGTCGGCGCATCTGAGCCGGTCTGGGTCGCCGGTGCCCGCAGCCAGCGCGACAGCGCTGCGTAAAACTGGGCGGGATCGATCGGTTTGGCGAGAAAGTCCTCCATGCCGGCGGCCCGGCAGCACTCAATATCCTCATCGAAGGTGGCTCTGGCCGTCAAAGCCGGCGCGGTCGCCGCCACCGGCTCGGCCGCCAACGGCGCGACAATCCTCTCCGGAGCCGATCTCCCCGAATACGTGTTCGGCGATGCTCTGAAGGCTGCGAGCGTAGCCGGGGATAAAATCGAGGTGCTGTTGCGCCGGTAGCCGAGGTCGCTGTCGACTCGGATCCGACGTGGGTTATCCTGTCCAGGCAGGCACCGGGTGGGGCGCACACCGATACCCGGGGCCGGGCGTCGCGGTTCCGTGCGCGGGCCGTAGACTCAAGGGAATGGAGGGCGTCCTGAGGCGTGAGAAATTGAAGTGCTTGATCACATCGCTAGCGATGACTTCGAACCGAGATGCTCTATTACAATAGTTATGGAATTTATTCCGGTGCAAAAGGCAAAAGCGCGCCATGCATCTACGCGGTTTCGGGGGTGGCTCCGTCATCCGTCGTCACTCTGCGTCACCCAAAAACCAGGGACAGAACAGGGACAAAAACCGCGCTATCCGACCTACCCTTATCGCCTGAAACGGCATCAGCTAAACATCCCCTTGATCCGGTTGGCGCCCCCGGCCAGACTCGAGCTGGCGCGTCCGCAAAGACAACAGATTTTGAGTCCGGCGAACCAGTGGCGGCAGCCACCGCTCCACCTCCGGGTGAAGGAGGGGTGGACGTTTAGGCACGAAGCGACACCGCACGCAGCAGGCTATATCGGCTCACGGCTTGATCGGATCGTCGATCATATTCCGATAGCTGAGCAACAGCCGGTGGCTTGCGTCAATCATTCAGGCTTTGCGGCCGCCCTGAAAACAGCATAGTCTGCAGGCAATATTTTAAATTCATCAGTGGCTGGGATGGCCCAGGACAGCACAGGACATTCGTTCTGTACCTAATATTATTTCAGTCATGTAATAAGGCAATCGAGTGAGCCGTATAGCCTCATTTGTGACCGACAATTCCCGCAGCGCCTGGGCGGTGGCGGCTGTGACCATTCTTGCCGGCTCGCTTCTCGCCGGCTGGGCGACACGGGACGTGCGCGAGGCCGAGCGGCTGTCTGCACTGAGGCTCGATTCGGAGCGGCGGGGCATCGAGCTGATGTCCCAAACCCTCAACGGCAATCTCATGGGCGCGATCTCGCTGATCGGCCTCATCGACGAGGACGTTCGCCACGACGCCGCTGGCCTCGCTGACCTCAACCCCCCGCATCTGTCGGCGCGGCTGGAAGCGATTGGCCGAGCCTATGGCGCCGACGGCGTGTTCGTAGTCGGCGGCGATGGCTTCGTCAAATCGTCGTGGGACGTCAGTGGAACGCCCTCCACCGGCATCGACGTCCGCTTCCGCCCCTACTACCACATGGCGATACAGGGCAAGCAGAACGTCTACGCCGCCATTTCCATGGCCCGCGGCGACCGGGCGCTCTACTTCACGGCGCCGGTGTTCCCGGCCGCCGCCCGGAGCGGCGAGCCTGTGGGGGCGGTGGTCGCCCGCGCCGGTCTCACCGCGGTGGACGCACTGCTGCGGACCGACACCGGTATCTCTCTGCTGTTGGCGCCCCAAGGGGTGGTGTTCGCCGGCAACCGGCCGGACTGGATCGGCTTCCTCGCCGGCGAGCCGACACCCGCCCGGCTGGCGGCGATCCGTGCCCTTAAGCAGTTCGGCGCCCGCTTCGACAGTGGCGAGCCAAAAGCGCTGCCCGTGCCGGTGAATGATGGTCTCAACACCGCCGACGGCCGGCGCTGGGCAGTGACGCGCACTCGGGTGCGCTGGAACGACCCCTCCGGCGATTGGACGCTGGTCATGCTGGAGGACCTGGAGCGCACGGTACCACCGGGCGATGCCGCGGTGGCGGCGCTGGAGGCCGGGGCTCTGCTGTTGCTGATCGGGCTGCTCTCTCTCGCCTTGCTGCGCGGCCGTCACCGGCAGGTGGCAGCCACCCTGCGAATTGCGGACTACGCCCGGGCCCAGGAGGCCAGCGCCGCTCGCCGGACCAGGATGGCCGAGGCGGCGCGGCGTTTCCAGCAAGCCAAAAGCGCCTCGGAACTGGCTGGCCTGTTCTTTGCCGAAGCTCACGCCCTGTTGGGAGCGCTGGGGGGGGCCGTCTACGTCTTCGCCACCGCCGGAGCAGCGTCGATGGAGTTGGCCGGCAGCTACGCCACTCCCCCCGGCCTCGCCGCCACGCTGGCGCCGGGTGCGGGCTTGCTTGGCCAGTGCGCCCTCGACGGCGAAGGACGGGTGCTGGAGATCGCCGGCGACGAGTCCCGCCTCATCCGGTCCGGCCTCGGTAATTCAGTGCCGGCGGCAGTGATGATGGCGCCGCTGGTGCGCGACCGCTCCACCCTGGGCGTCGTTGAGATCGCCCTCCTGGACCCCCCGGACGAGGTGGTGCGCGACCAGTTCGGCGAAATGGTCACCCTGCTTGCCCTCAACCTGGAAATCCTGCGCCGCCACGCCCCCGCCATCGAGGTCCCGTCATGAAACATCTTCTCGGCGTCCTGGAAAGGCGCCGCCTGATAGGCAACCTCGCGCTCGGTTTCGCGCTGGTACTGGTGATCACCCTGGCCCAAGGGGTGTTCAGCCTGCACACCCAGGGCTTGCTCAACGAAGAAATGCAGACCCTCTATACCCGCGACCTGCTGGGACTTTCCGACATCAAGGACGCCCGCATCGCTCTCGCCAAGATGGGCCGAGCGCTGCGCCAATCGATGTTGGCCCATGAAGAGGGCGAGCGCGCCAATGCCCTGCGCCAGTTCGCCGATGCCGAGATCCTGCTGCGAACCAAGATCGAACAGTCGCGCCCCCGGATCTTTCGCGAGGATAATAAGCGTAACCTGGAGCGCTTCGAGGAGTTGTTCCGCACCTACCGCGGCAACGTCGAGCGCACGTTGGTCCTGGCCAAGTCCAATCCCGCCGAGGCGTTGTCCTTCATTTCCTCGTCCGAATTCCAACGGGTGGCCGCCGCCACCGACGATGCTGTCGGCCTTGTCGCCCAGGTCAAGGAAACCGTGGCCCACGAGACCGCCGAACGCGCGCGCGCCCTCTCCGACCAGGGCTGGCGAACCACCGTGCTGCTGCTGGCGGGAGGCGTCGCCGCCGGGTTGATGTTCGCTGCAGTGATCACCCTCTCTATCCAGCGGCCGCTCGGCCGCCTGCGCGAGACGGTGGAGTCCCTGGCCGGCGGCAGCCTCGACCGGCCGGTGCCTCACACTGACTTTCCCAACGAGGTTGGCGCGCTGGCCCGCGCCATCGAGGTGCTGCGCCGCGAGGCCCAGCAAATGGAATCCCAACGCTGGATCAAGACCCATATCGCCCTGATCTCCGGCGATCTCCAGGCCGCCGCTACCCAGGCCGACCTCGCCCGCGTCTTTCTGGCCAAAATGGCGCCGCTGCTCAAGGTCGGGCGGGGAGTGTTCTATCTCTACGACGAAGCCGCCCGACACCTCCGCCTGCTCGGCGGTTACGCCCACCGCGAGCGCAAGAGCCTGGAGCAGGGCTTTGCCCTTGGCGAGGGGTTGGTGGGCCAGTGCGCCCTGGAGCGCGAACCCATCGTCATCACCCGGCCGCCGGCCGGTTACATCCGCATCGGTTTCGGCAGCGGCGACATGGCGCCCCACGCCATCGCCGTGCTGCCGGTGCTGCGCAACGACCGCCTGCTGGCGGTGGTCGAGCTGGCCACCCTCGAAGGCTTCGGCGCCGACGCACAGGCGCTGCTCGACGGGCTGATGCCGATCCTGGCCATGAGCCTGGAGATCATCGAGCGCACCAGCAGCACCCAGACGCTGCTGGAGGAAACCCAGGTCCAGGCCGCCAGTCTCGCCGCCTCGGAACGCCAGCTCGCCGCGCGCAAAGAAGAGCTGGAGGCCATCAACCAGGCGGTGGCAGCCTCCGAGGAGCGGTCGCGGTTGATCCTCGCTTCGGTCAATGATGGCATCGTTGGCGTCGATACCGAGGGCCTTATTAGCTTCATCAACCCCGCCGGTCCGGCCCTGCTCGGATACACGGAGCAAGAGTTGCTGGGACAGCCCCTGCACCCGTTGGTCCACCACAGCTGGCCCGACGGCCGCCCCTTCCCTCGCTCCGACTGCGCCATGTTCATGACCTCGGTGGACGGCCAGCCGCGCACCGTCGATAGCGAGGTGCTATGGCGCAAGAACGGCACCCCGGTGCCGGTGGAGTACTCGACCACACCCGTCCATAAGGACGGCCGACTGGTCGGCACCGTGGTCGTCTTCCGCGACATCTCCGAGCGCAAGAAGGCGAAAAAGGCCCTCGAAGAGGAGCGATCCCGGCTGCAATATATTCTGGACACTGCGCCAATTGGCATCGCCTTTTCAACTGAAGGAAGGTTTCATTTTGCAAACCCAAAGTTTATTGAAATGTTTGGGGCGCATGAGGGTGGTGCTTCTGTTGATATCTACGTTGATCAAAGCAAGCGCTCTGAAATCGTCGATAAAATCAAGGCAGGCGAAATAGTCTTCAATCAAGAAATGCAGATGTATGACCGAAATCGGTGCGTTCTTGACACGCTTGTCACCTATCTCCCCATCACCTACGACGGACAACAGGGGGTGCTGGGCTGGCTACTGGATATCACTGAGCGCAAGAAGGCTGAGAGAGCGCTAGAGAACGCCAACGTCCAGGCCGACATCGCCCTCGAACTCACCGGCTCCGGCTACTGGCAAGTGGACTACAGCGATCCCGACTACTACTACCAGTCAGAACGCGCCGCCCGCATCCTCGGCGAGCCTCTCAAGCCTAATGGCCGCTACCATCTCACCGAGGAATGGTTCAACCGGCTGATCGAGGCTAATCCTGAGGCCGCCAAGGCGACCGAGGAGCGCTATCTCGGTGCCGTCGAGGGTCGGTACGAAACTTACGATTCCGTCTATGCCTACCGGCGCCCGGTGGACGGCGAGACCGTCTGGGTCCACGCCGCCGGCAAGCTGGTGCATGACGAGGCCGGCAAGATCAGGTTCATGTACGGTGCCTACCAGGACATCACCGGCCAGAAGAAGGCCGAGGACCTTTTGCATCAGGCCCTGGAACGGGCCGAAGCCGCCTCCCAGGCCAAGGCCGATTTCCTCGCCAATATGAGCCACGAAATCCGCACGCCGATGAACGCGGTAATCGGTATGTCGACCCTGGCGCTCAAGACCGATCTCACGCCGCGTCAGCGCGACTATGTGCGGAAGATTCAACAGTCGGGGCAGCATCTCCTCGGGCTGATCAACGACATCCTCGATTTCTCCAAGATCGAGGCCGGCAAGCTTGCGGTCGAGAGCACCGACGTCCATCTCGATAAGGTGCTGGAGAACGTCGCCAACCTGATTTCCGACAAGACCGCCGCCAAAGGCCTGGAACTGGTGTTCGACGTTGGCGCCGGCGTGCCCAACGATCTGGTGGGCGATCCGCTGCGGCTGGGTCAGATTCTCATCAACTATGCCAACAACGCGGTGAAGTTCACCGAGGCGGGCGAGATTGGCATCGTCATTCGCCTCGCCGAAGACCGTGGCGACGCCGCCACCCTGCGTTTCGAGGTCCGCGATACCGGCATCGGGCTGACCGAAGAGCAGAAGGGACGGCTGTTCCAGAGCTTCCAGCAGGCCGACAGTTCAACGACCCGCAAGTACGGCGGAACGGGTCTGGGTCTCGCCATCTCCAAGAAGCTGGCCGAACTGATGGGCGGCGCCGTCGGGGTGGAAAGCGAGCCCGGCAAGGGCTCCACCTTCTGGTTCACCGCCCGTCTCGGCAAGGGGCGGCCGCGGCGCACCCTGGTGCCGCGGCCCGATCTGCGCGGCCGGCGGATGCTGGTGGTGGACGACAACGAGAGCGCCCGCTCGGTTCTGCTCGACCTGCTGTCCTCGATGTCCTTCCGAGTCGAGGCGGTGGCCTCGGGTGGCGAGGCGGTGAAGGCGGTGCGGGCGGCGGCAGCCGATCCCTTTGAGGTGGTGTTCCTCGACTGGCAGATGCCGGGCATGGACGGCATCGAGACCGGGCAGGCGATCACGGCCCTGGGCCTGGAGAAGCCGCCGCATCTGGTGATGGTCACCGCCCATGGCCGCGAGGAGATGCTCAAGGGCGCCGAGGCCAGTGGCTTCGAGGACGTGCTAATCAAGCCGGTCAACCCCTCGATGATGTTCGACACCGCCATGCGTGTTCTCGGCGGCGCCTGGGAGGTCGCCGAGGGAGAGGCGACCGCCGCCGCCCCGACCGCTACCCATGACATGTCGCGCCTCCACGGTCTCCGGGTGCTGCTGGTGGAGGACAACGACCTTAACCGTCAGGTGGCAACGGAGCTGTTGGAGGAGGCTGGCATCGCCGTCGACATCGCCGTCAACGGCCGCGAGGCGGTGGAGAAAACAACCGCCTCATCACGCGACGTCATCCTGATGGACATGCAGATGCCGGTGATGGACGGACTGGATGCCACCCGCGAAATCCGCCGCCTCGGTTGCCACCCCGGCCCGATCATCGCCATGACCGCCAACGCCATGGAGCCCGACCGGCAAAGATGCCTGGACGCCGGCATGAACGACCACGTGGCTAAGCCCATCGAACCGGACCAGCTCTTCGCCACCCTGCTGCGCTGGATGCCAGCCCGCGAGACGACGGAGGCCCCGCCCGCCGGCCCCGCGCCGGCCGCTCCCACGGTCGAACTCCTGCCTGTTCTCGAGGGCATCGACACCGCCGCCGGACTGCGGTTCTGTGGCGGAAACCAGCGGCGCTACCGCACTCTGCTCGAAGGCTTTGCCGCCCGCCAGGGCGCCGCCGCCGCCGAGATTGCCGCCGCCCTGGCCGCCGGCGACGCGGCCACCGCCGAGCGCCTCGCGCATACCGTCAGGGGCACGGCAAGCAGTATCGGCGCCGCTGCGCTGGCCGGGACGGCAGGGGCGGTGGAAGTGGCGATCCGGCGCGGCGACACCGGCGTTTCCTTGGAATCCCTGACCCTGGAACTGGCGCGGATAACGGCGGCGATCCGCGCCGCGACGATCGACGCGTCAGCCCCGCCCCCCCCGGTTGTCCCCGCCGACCCCTCGGCCCTGATCGCTCCCCTGAGCCGGCTGCGACGCCTGCTCGCCGACGACGACGGCGAGGTGCTGGACTATATCCACGAGATCCGCCCCGTCCTCGCCGCAGCAATGACGCCGAAAGAGGTGGAAACCCTGGCCGCCCGCGTCGGCGGCATGGACTTCGCGGGATCGCTGGTGACCATCGATGCCGTTGCCGCCCGCCTCTCCCTTACCCTGGACCCCTGAGCCATCGCCATGCCCCCCCAGCCCACCATCCTGATCATCGATGACACGCCGGAAAACCTTGCGCTCATCGCCGGGCTGCTCAAGCCCCTCTACCGCACGCGGGTGGCGCCCTCGGGTGCGAAGGGGTTGGAGCTGGTAGTCAGAGAGCCGCGTCCCTACCTCGTCCTCCTCGACATCATGATGTCTGAGATGGACGGGTACGAAGTCTGCCGCCGCCTCAAGGCCGATCCGGCCACCGCCGCCATTCCCGTCGTCTTCCTCACCGCGCTGACTGAAGAGGAAAACGAGCAGTCCGGTCTCGAAGCCGGTGCGGTGGACTTCATCACCAAGCCGGTGAAGCCGGCAATCCTCCTTGCCCGTGTCGCCACCCAGCTCAACCTCAAGAACGCCCGCGACGAGATCGCAATCGCCCGCGATCAGGCCCAAGCCGCCCTCGCCAAGCTCCAAGCCACCCAGGAGCAGCTTGTCCAGGCCGAGAAGCTGGCCGCCTTGGCCGGGCTGGTGGCTGGCATCGCCCACGAGATCAACACACCAGTCGGCATCGCGCTGACCGCCGCCTCGACCCTGGAGGACGAAACCGCCAAACTGCGGGCGCTGGTCGAGACGGGGCAGGCCAAGAAGTCCCATGTAGCGGCTTTCCTCGACATCACCGCCGAGAGCGCCCGGCTGATCACCGGCCATTGCCGGCACGCCGGCGAACTCATCCGTAGCTTCAAGATGATGGCGGTGGATCAGACCTGCGACGAGCGCCGGGTCCTCGACCTCGGCCAGTATCTTGGAGACGTGGTGCGCAGCCTGGGGCCCGAGCTGAAAAAGACCCGCGCCGCCCTCTCGGTGGAGTGCCCGCCGGGGCTGATGGTGGAGACTTACCCCGGCGCCCTCAGCCAGATCGTCACCAACCTCGTGATGAATTCGGTGATCCACGGCCTCGACGAAGGTCGGCAGGACGGACGCATCTCGCTCACCGCCTCCCCCGCCCCCTCAGGCACCGTCGAGCTTCGCCACGCCGACAGCGGCAAAGGCGTGCCCGCCGACCTCGCCGGCCGCATCTTCGAGCCCTTTTTCACCACCCGGCGCGGACGCGGCGGCAGCGGCCTCGGGCTCGGCATCGTGCACAATCTGGTGACCCGCAGCCTCGGGGGCGCCATCCATCTCGAAGGGACGCCGGGCGGCGGCGCCACCTTCGTCATCCGCTTTCCCGCCAACGCCACCCAAGCAGCCGAGGGGACCCGATGACCGACGACGATTTCCTCGAGGACGACAGCGGAGAAGCCGCGGCCAGCCTTCCCACCGTCGCCATGCTGATCGTTGACGATGAGCCCGGCGTGCACGACGTCACCCGCCTTGCCCTGACCGGTTTTGAATTCCAGGGCCACCGGCTGGAGCTGGTGAGCGCCCTCAACGCCGCCGAGGCGCGGGCGGTGCTGGAGGCGCGCGAGGACATTGCCGTCATTCTTCTCGATGTGGTGATGGAGTCCGAAACCGCCGGGCTGGATCTGGTCCGCGCCATCCGCCGGGAGTTGGGCAATGTCGACGTGCGCATCATCCTGCGCACCGGCCAGCCGGGTCAGGCGCCCGAGGATCGCGTGATCGTCGATTACGACATCAACGACTACAAAGCCAAGGCCGAACTCACCCGCTCGCACCTGCTGACCAGCGTGATCGGCGCTCTGCGCTCCTGGCGGGACATCCAGGACCTGCACCGCTACCGCCGGCAGGCCTACGCCGTGGCCGGGCGGCAGACGGCGCTGACCGAAGCGGTGCTGGGGCTGGTGGAGGTGCCGGCGGCAGTGCTCGATCCCGAAGGGCTGATCATGGCCGTAAACCCGGCCTTCGCCACCCGCGCCGGCCGGCCAGCGGAGGAACTGGGCGGGCTCGACCTCGGCGTGGTCGGCCTCGACGATCTGGCCGGGCGACTCTCGGCGGCCGGGCAGGGTGAACCGGGCGCCGCCGCGCCCGACGATTCCCGGCTGAGAGCGGTACGCTCGCCCGATGGCAACCTCGAATCTTGGCTGCTGCGGCTCTGACTCCTTCCGGGGTTTCCCCCATGATCCAGTTTTCCAAACAAGAACTGATGACGCGGGTTCTCCTGGTGGAGAACATCTCCCACATGGCCAAGATCATCCGCGAAATGGTTATGTCCCTGGGATTTCGGGATTTCCATCGCGTCACCAACGTCGTCCACGCCTACCAGTACGTGATCCAGCGCCGCCCCGGCCTGATCGTCGGCGAGGTTAACATTGCCCCAACCGGTTGCGCCCGCTTCTGCAAGACATTGCGCATCGCCGCCGACAGTCCCGACCGCAAAGTACCGGTAATTCTTACCCTCAATGAGGCTACGGCGCCGGCGGTTTCGAACGCCCGCGATTCCGGGGCCAACCTCGTGCTGGGCAAACCGCTGTCGGTCAACGGGCTGGCCACCAAGATCGCCTCGGTGCTGCGCACGCCCCCGAGCTTCGTCACCGCCAGCACCTATACCGGGCCGGAACGGCGGCGGCGCGATTTGCCGTTCAGTGGCGCCGAGCGGCGGTCGGGGGAGATTCGGGCCGCCCAGTACCGCCACCTCGCCCACATGGTGTTGGACATCGACGCCGCCGTCCTCTCGGGAAAGGCGCCGGTGCCCCAGGACATGGTGCTGGAGGACAACGACCGCCAGCTCCGCCCCGGACCTGTCACGCGGCCCGGTCGCCGTATCATGGTTACCCAGCTCGAGGAGGGGATGGAACTGGCGCAGTCGGTGAAGGGCTCCGACGGCGCCACCCTGGTGCCGACGGGAGTCGTATTGCGCAACGACCTTATCGCCGGTCTCTGCCGGCTGGTGGAACAGGGACGGATTCCGCCGCTGGTCAGCGTCGCGGCGTAGTGGCTGAACCGAGATGGCGCTTCAGATCGCGCCCGGCATGCTCGATGTCATTGAGTTCGGGGGCTCGGGGGCCTGTTTTGGCAGCCATTCCGGGGTCAGCCAAGCGCATCGGGCGGCCATGGCCCTGCGTGAGGCCTTGCTGGTATGGACCGGGCGCTTCGACCCGTAGGTCCGCGCCCTGCTTGGCCCAGGCGTGGGCAGGATAGGGATGGGTCAGGGCTTGAAACTTTGTCAGACATCAGCGTGGCCGCGATGCCGCCCTGGCCGACCTGCGGCGGCGTTACCTGGCCCTCAACGACAAGACAGCCCCGGCAGTGCTGGATAGGCGTAAGCGATGTTCGCTCACCACATTGTCATGGAGGAACGAACAGGCGAGGATTGCTTCGCGTGAGGGGGGCGAGGTTGCTTGAAGTTTCGAG
>JBAXPR010000029.1:0-33990 GCA_037132135.1 Rhodospirillaceae bacterium | reverse complement strand
GTCGGTGGACCGGCTTATAGGCCCCACCCCAACAAACTGTCCAGTGCTTTTTTCACGAGTTGGTCAAAAAACTTTCACACCCCAAGATAGAGGCATCGCGGTCATTTCGGACGCAACAGCTTGCGCAGGGCCTCGGCGATGACTTTGACCACTGCCTCGTCGTCGCCGGCGTCCCGCAGCTGGGCGCGGTAGGTTTGCACCGGCCGGGTCCGGCGCGCCTGCTCGACCTCGGCCCGGCGGGTGGTCGGGGGCATTGGCGGCAGCCAGGGGCTGGGGCGGTCGGGGGGCTGTTCGGGCATCGGCGACTCAGTTCCGGGCCGGGACCGGGACGACAATCCGGTCGCCGGGGAAACGGACGGTGACCGTGGTGCCGGCGCCGAGGCAGCTGACGATGTCGAGGTGCCCGCCGTGCATCTCGATCAGGTTGCGGCAGAGGGGCAGCCCGAGGCCGGTGCCGTCGTGCCGCCGCGACAGCGCGGTATCGACCTGGCCGAACGGCTCCAGCACCTTGGGGATATCGGCGGCGGCGATGCCGATGCCGGTGTCGGCGACCGAGAGGGCAAAGAGGCCGCGGTGATCGATCCCGGCCGCCACCGTCACCGAGCCGCCCTCGGGGGTGAATTTCACCGCGTTGGAGAGCAGGTTGATCAGGATGTGGCGGGCGGCGCGGTCATCGCCGCGCAGCAGCGGCAGGTGGGGCTCCAGCTCGGTACCGAGGAGCAGCCGCCCGGCCTCGGCCCGGCTGCGCACGACTTCCAGCGCCTCGAACACGATCTCCTCGAGGTCAAAAATGGTTTCGTGCAGCTCAAAGCGCCCGGCCTCGATCTTGGCCAGGTCGAGCAGGTCGTTGATCAGCCCGAGCAGATGGGTGCCGTTGGAGTGGATGTGCTCGGCATAGGTGGCATGGCGTTCCAGCGCCCCCGCGTCGCCGCCCCGGTCCCGGATCACCTCGGAGAAGCCCAGGATGGCGTTGAGCGGCGTGCGCAGCTCGTGACTGACCGTGGCCAGGAACCGGGACTTGGCGAGGTTGGCCGCCTCGGCCCGCTCCTTGGCGGCCAGGAGTTCGATCTCGGCCAGCTTGCGCCGGGTGATGTCCTCCTTGACCGCGACAAAGTGGGTGATCGCGCCCTCGGCATCGCGCACCGGGGCGATTGAGGCCGATTCCCAGTGCAGGTCGCCGTTTTTCATCCGGTTGTGGAATTCGCCCTGCCAGACCTGGCCACTGGTTATCGCCTCCCACAGCCGGCGATACTCGGTGGACGAGGTGTAGCCGGACTTAAAGAGGCTGGGATCCTTGCCGACGACCTCGTCGATGCGATAGCCGGTGGCGGCGACGAAATGGGGATTGACGTACTCGATCAGGCCCAGGCGGTTGGTGATGATCACCGAAAGCGGACTCTGCTCGATGGCCCGGGTCAACAGACGCAGATCGGATTCGGTCTGCTTGCGCGCGGTGATGTCACGCTCGAACACCGCGACGCCGACCAGTTGGCCCTCGGGCCCGAGCGCCGGCGAGAGATGGGCGTCGAAGATGGTGTCGCCGCGGCTGTGCTCAAAGCGCTGGGACCGGCGGGCGCAGATCGCGCGGTCGAGCCGGAGCTGGCTCCGCGCCCGCGCCTCGGGCGGCACTAGATCCAGCAGCCGGCGGCCGCACAGCGCCTCGGCGCTCTCGAGGCCGAAGCTGCGGGCGGCGCGCTCGTTGGCCACCTGGATGATGCCGGCGGCATCGACCAGCATCACCGAATCCTCCCGGCTGGCGTTGATCACCGCCATCAGCGCGGCATGGCTCTCGGCCAGCGCGGTTTCGACCCGCTGCCGCTCGGTGATGTCGAGGATGGTGCCGAACAGCCGGATCGGTTCGTCATTGTCGGCCCGCAGCACCTCGGCCCGGGCATGAACGTGGCGGATGCTGCCGTCGGGACGGCAGATGCGGAAACGGACATCGTAGGGCTTGACCCCGGCCGAGGCCAGGATGCGGGCGGTGCATTCGGCGTCGCGGTCCTCGGGGTGGATTGCCGCCAGCACCTGCTCCAGGCCGAGCCGCGACTCGCCGGGCACCAGCCCGAGCACATGATGGACCTCGTCGGACCACTGGCCCTGGCCGGTAACCAGATCATGCTCCCAATGGCCGAGATGGGTCAGACGCTCGTCGGCCATCAGCCGTTCCGACGCCCGCTGCTGGTCGCGGGTGCGCTCCCGCACCCGGTGTTCGAGGTCCCGGCGCGCCCGCGCCACCGCCCGGATCTGCAGCACCGCCAGCACCACCACCACCGTCGACAAGCCGAACACCCCAAGAATGCCGACCACGATCAAAGCCCGCCACGGGCGCAGCACCTCGGCCTGCTCGACCACCGCCACCACGGCGACCGGAAAACGGCCGACCCGGCGGAAGGTGACCAGCCCCTCCCGGCCGTCGGGCTCGATCACCGCCCGGTAACTGCCGAAGCCGGCGCCCTGCAGGCGTTCGGGCAACAAGGTCTGACGCACCAGATCCGTCACCGTGTCAGGGTGCTGTCCCGATGCCTGCAACAGCACCTGTCCCTCCTGCGAGACCAGGCCGAGGCTGACGCCGCTGTCGGCCACCGGCCCGCCGACCTGGGTGAGCAACTGATCAGTGTCGACCGCCGTCACCACCACGGCAAAACCGCCCTCGGCCCCGACCACGCGCCAGCCGAGCAGGATCGGCGCCGGGGGCAGCGCCGATTCGGCGGCGGGCCGGAGGATGAACAGGGTGGTCGTCTCCGGACCGGCCGGCGGACGGAAGCGCTCGGGCTCGGTCGCGATCACCCGATCCAGCATCGGCCGCAAGCGGTCATCGCTGACCATCAGCACCCGGCGGCGGCTATCGACCACCGCCATCGCCGCGGGCATGCCGGGGGCCTCCCCGACCGGATGCTCGGGCTGCCGCCGGTCGGCCGGCGGCGCGCCGGGGCGGGATTTGAGCACCTCACCGGCCACGCGGACCGCCGCCTTCTCCTGCTGGCGCAAGAACCGACCGACCGCCTCGTCGAAACCCTGGACCAACCGGGCGCTATAGGCCTCGGCGGTGGCCAGGGCGGTGGTATGGGCCTCACCGATCGCCCAGGCGGCGGCGCCGGCGAACGCCAACACCACCAGCGCGACCAGCGCCGCCAGCGTGATTTCGGGAGATGTGCCGCCGCCGGTACCGGGCGGCTCCACCGTCGGGAGCACCAGCTCTGCCACCCCTTGCCCTCAACCGTTCAGGACCGCGACGACGAAAACCAAGATAGCAGAAACTGCCCAGTGATCAAACCTGTCCCGGTCGCCGCCCGCGCGGCCTACCAGCCCAGCCGCAGGCGAATCGCGGCGGCGATATCGTGGGCGGCATTGAGCGGCCGGTGCGGCACCGCGGTCTCGCCCCAGAGCAGGGGCTGGCTGTCATCGGCAAGGGCCTCAAAGCGGCGGGCATGGCCGAGTTCGATCAGCCGCTCCTGGAGCAGGGCCTGACGGCGGCGGGCGAGCCCGGGCGGTGACAGGATATAGACCGGGCGCTCGGTGACCGTGGCTTCGCACAGCATCGAGACCGAATCCCCGGTGATCACGGCGGCATCGCTGAGCGCGAGGAAGCCGAAATAAGGATTCTCGGCCTCGGGGGTCCAGAAATGGCTGTAGGCCGGACAGCCGATCGCCGCGGGAAGCGCCGCCACCACCTCGGACGGGGTGCGCCGGCTGGTGGTGAGCAGAAGGCCGCCACCGAGCCGTTTCGCCACCGCCGAGACCTGCCCGACCATGTCGAGGGCCAGCGGCACCGGCAGCGGCCGGCGCCCGAAGGCGCCGCCGATCATCACAGCCAGCCGCGGACGCGGTATCGCCGCCAGCCGCTCGCGCCAGAGTTCGGCGGCGACGGCGAGTTTGGCCGGGGTGACGTGGTGCGCGGCGCCGGTGACGGTCAGGGTATTGGGCGCGGCCGGGCGGCGATCATGGTGTGGCACGGCGATCAGATCGAAATCATCGGCGTGGTGGGTGGGGTGCATCAGCTGCACCAGCATCGTACGGCCACCGTTTTGCGCCTTGACATAGCGCGCCACCGGCGCCGCCCGCCGCCCGGCGGTGATCAGCAGATCCGGCCAGGGCGGGACCAGGGTGGCGCGGGTCGCAGCATCGATGCCGAGCAGCGAGGCGCCGCGCAGCCGGTTGTCGAGCACGACGGCCCAGGTGTAGCCGAGCGTCTTCACCTCATAGGGCAGCCCCAGCGCCTCGGCGACGCCCAGGCACTGGCTGGCATTGCCCGGACGGCCGTCGGGGAGAACCCAGATGCGCGGCGCGGTCATGACCGCGCCGCCGCGGCTGCACGGCTCAGCCGCCCGGGCTGATGCCCTTGAGATACTGGGCGGTCACCCAGTCCATCGTGTTGCGGTGATTGAGAAACCATGGGCCGATCACGTCATCGAGATAGCTGCGGGCCGGAGCGAGATCGCCGGCCTTCGCCGTCGCCAACGCCTTTCGAACGTCAGCGAGCACGCTTTCATGTTCGCCGTGATGGCAGTGATACGCGAAGAAGTCATGGCGGCGCATCAGTTCGTTTTCGCGCTCGAAGTGCTCGGTGAGATGATGCGCCAGTTCGTCGAACACGGCAACCCAGCTCTCGCCTTCGGCACCCTCGAAGCGCGCCAGCAGGCCGAAAAGCGCCTCGTGATCAGCGTCCATCACCTCGTTGTCCACCTTGAGGTCGTCACTCCAGGCCAAAGCCATATCGGGTCATCCTGTGCTGTTGACGGGCATAACGGGCAAGCAGCCGGCGCCCGCGAGACGGCTGTTGACAACGGAGTCATTCTGCCATCCACTCGGGGTCATCAACCTTGATGCCGATCAAGGCGGCACGGGGGAGGTGTGCGCCAGGATCCGGTCTCCGGCAAGGTGTGATGCCGATCTGACGGAGGGAACGACAGCGATGAACGACAGGGCAAACTTCCGGGCGCCGCCCGAACGGACGGTGGAAACGGTGTTCGCACGGCTGGCGCTGACGCTGGCGCAACCCCTCGGCGGCCGCCTGATTCAGCCGGTGCTCGACCTGATGATGTCGACCCTGGCCCGCCGCCACGCCGGCGCCTTCGAGCGCATGGCCGAACTCGGCGAGTCCGACCTGCTGGTCGACCCCAGCGATCTGCCCGCGGCCTTCCTGCTTCATGTCGGCCGTAAGCCAAGCCTGCGGGTGGTCGACCGCAGCACCGTCGCCAACGCCCGGGTCCGCGGCGCCTTCGCGGCGCTGCTTGACCTTTTCGAGGGCCGGATCGATGGCGACGCCCTGTTTTTCTCGCGTGATCTGACGATTGAGGGCGACACCGAACTCGTGGTTGGAATGCGCAACTCTCTCGATGGTGAGGACTTCGATCTTGCCGCCGATTTCGGTGCGCTGCTGGGACCGCTGGCCAACCTGCCGTTGCGGCGGCCATTGACCGTGCTGGCGGGAAAACTCATTGGCTTGCACGAGGTGTTGTTGGCGCCTGCCCTCAGGCGTCTGGAACAGGTCGAGCGCCGGCTCGGCCGCCTGGAAGAAGGCAAACGGTAGCATCATGGCGTCCTTTGAGCTGATCTGTCCGGCGGGCACGCTGGCGGCCTTGCGCGCCGCCGTCGATGCCGGCGCCGACTCGGTGTATGTTGGTTTCCGCGATGAAACCAACGCCCGCAATTTCCCCGGTCTCAACTTCTCGCGCACCGAGCTGCGCCAGGGCGTCGAGTATGCCCGCGCCCGGGGCAAGCAGGTGTTTGTGGCCATCAACACCTACCCCACCGCCGGCAACGCCGGGGCCTGGCACCGGGCGGTCGACGATGCCGCCGACAATGGCGCCAGCGCCGTGATCCTGGCCGATCTCGGCCTTCTCGATTATGCCGCGCGCAGCCGGCCCAAGCTGCGGCTTCATCTTTCGGTCCAGGCCTCGGCGGCCAATCCCGAGGCGATCGGACTCTACCGCGACGCCTTCGGCGTGCGCCGGGTCGTGCTGCCCAGGGTGTTGACGATCAACGACATCGCCAAGCTGAATGCCGAGATCGATATCGAGACCGAGGTCTTCGTCTTCGGCGGCATGTGCCCGATGGCCGAGGGCCGCTGCTCGCTGTCCTCTTATGCCACCGGCCGTTCGCCCAACCGCAACGGTGTCTGCTCGCCCGCGAGCCACGTCCGCTACGAGACCCGGGGCAGCAAGCTGGTCTCGCGCCTTGGCACCTTCACCATCAACACCTTCGACGAGGACGAGCCGGCCGGCTATCCGACCTTGTGCAAGGGCCGCTTCAAGACCCACGACAAGCCGAGCTATCTCTTCGAGGAGCCGACCAGCCTCAACGCCCTGCATCTGCTGCCGGATCTCAAGGCGGCCGGGGTCAAGGCGCTGAAGATCGAAGGCCGGCAGCGCGGCAAGGCCTACATCGCCGAGGTGGTGGCGGCCTGCCGGCTGGCCCTCGACCGCTTTGACCGCGGCCTGCCCTACGACGCCACCACCCTCGACCGGGTCACCGAGGGCGGCAAGGATACCGCCGGCGCTTATGGCAGGGCCTGGCGATGAGCGCAGTCCGGACGGACCTCACCCTCGGCCCGGTGCTGTTCAACTGGGCGCCCGGGGACTGGCGCGACTTCTATTTCCGCATCGCCGACGAGGCGCCGGTCGACACCGTCATCGTCGGCGAGGTGGTGTGCTCCAAGCGCACGCCCTTCTTCGCCGAGCATATCCCGGCGGTGGTCGAGCGCTTGCAGGGCGCCGGCAAAGAGGTCGTGCTGGCCTCGCCGATCCTGGCCACCACCGAGCGCGAGCGCGACGCCGTGCGCGAGCTGGTCACGTCGGCGGGCGACTTCCTGATCGAGGCCAACGACATGGGCTGCGTCGCCCTGCTCGGCGGCCGGCCCCATTGGGTCGGGCCGTTCGTCAATGTCTATAACGAGGCGACCCTGGCCTGGATGGCGAAGCGGGGCGCGCGCTCGGTCAGTCTGGCCGGCGAACTGACCAGCACCGCGCTGGCGGCACTGGCGGCGACGGCGCCCGCGCTCGGAGTCGACCTTGAGGTCCAGGTGTTCGGCCGGTTGCCCCTGGCCATCTCGGTGCGCTGCTACCACGCCCGCGCCCACGGCCTGCACAAGGACAATTGCCGCTATATCTGTAACGAGGACCCGGACGGCCTGACCGTCGACACCCTCGACGGCGAGGATTTCCTCTCGGTCAACGGCCTTCAGACCCTGTCCCACACCTATGTCGGCCTGACCGGCGAGGTCGCCGGGCTGCAGGCCATGGGCATCCGGCGCCTGCGGCTTTCGCCCCATACCGCCGACATGGTGGCGGTGGCCCGGCTGTTCCGGGACTTGGCCGACGGTGTGCTCGGGCCGGCCGAGGCACGGACCCGGCTGCTGGCCATCGCGGCCCCGGCCAAGCTCTCGAACGGCTTCTTCCACGACCGCGAAGGCGTGATCGACACCGCCGCGCCCTGAGCCCCGGCTGATCCAACGTCAAGGCCCGAGGCGGCGGCGGCTGGCAGTATGGCGCGGTCGGTGCGGCTGTCGGGGCGGGGGGACCGCGACCATTGCGCGCAGACCCCGTCGACCTTAACAGGGCGGTGTGCCAATATCTTGCGGTGCCGTACCGGGTCGGTTACCCATCGATACGGTTGTGCCGTTTTCCTGGCGCGATCGATCCGCTTAACGCCATCGGCTGATGTCATCATAATAGGGGAGTGAGTCCATGCGCATGTTTTCCATGTTCGGTCTGGTCGCCGCCGGCCTGCTGATTTCCGGCAGCGCCTTCGCCGCCGGTGACGCCGCCAAGGGCGAAGCCAGCTACAACAAGTTCTGCAAGGCCTGCCACAGCACCGATGCCGGCAAGAATCTGGTCGGCCCGAGTCTGCATGGCGTCGTCGGCCGCACCGCCGGTTCGGCCACCTTCGCCTTCTCTGCCGGCGTCAAGGCCCTCGGCTATGCCTGGACCGAAGACAAGCTCGACGCCTGGCTGACCAGCCCGAAGGCCGTGGTGCCCGCGACCAAGATGACCTTCGCCGGTGTTGCCAATGCCGACGATCGCGCCAACATCATCGCCTTCCTCGCGACCAAGAAGTAAGTCTGGACCCGCCATCCGGGAGGCGGTGCTTCCCGGATGGCCGATCATCATTGTACTGGAGGGCGACATGAGCGGTCGCAGTGGCGGCTTGTTGGCGTCGCCGTTCCGTCTGTTTTTTTTGCTGGCTGGCTGTCAGGCGATTGCCGCCATCCTGATCTGGCTTGGCCTTTACCTGGGTCATGGGTCCTGGGGCGGGCCGCTGGCCCCGGTGGTCTGGCATGGCCATGAGATGCTGTTCGGCTACACCGCGGCGGTGATCGCCGGCTTCATTCTCACCGCCGCCGCCAACTGGACCCAGACCGAACCCTGGAGCGGCCCCGCGCTGGCCCTGGCCGGTGCGCTGTGGCTGCTCGGGCGGCTGGCCTGGATCGCCGCGCCGGTACTGCCGGCTTGGCTGGTCGCGGCTGCGGATCTGCCGTTCATGCCCGTGCTCGCCTGGATGCTGGCGGTCCCGGTGCTGGCCACCGGCAACCGGCGCCAGCTGATCTTCATCGCGCTGTTCGCGGCGCTGACCGCGGCCAACCTCCTGATTCACCTGGAGGCCCTCGGCGTGCTGCGCGACGGTGGCCACCAGGGGATGCTGCTGGCCACCACCCTGATCATGCTTTACATCGCCGTGCTGGGCGGCCGGGTGATCCCGATGTTCACCGGCAATGCGCTGCGCGCCCGCGGCGAGACCGAGGGGCCGCGGCAGGTCCCGATGCTGGAAAAGGCCGCGCTGCTGTCGCTGGCGCTGGTCGCGCTGGTGGATCTGGTCGCCGAGTCCGGTGGGGCCGCCGCAACGGTGGCGCTGACGGCGGCGGCCGTCCATGGCCTCCGGCTGGCCGGCTGGCGCGGCAGCCGCGTGCTTGGCGAGCCGATTCTCTGGGTGCTCCATCTCGGGTATGGCTGGCTGGTTCTGGGGCTGGCGCTCAAGGGGCTGGCGGCGCTGGCGCCTGACGTCATTCCGCCCACCGCCGCCCTCCACGCCCTGACCGCGGGCGCCATCGGCACCCTGACCATCGGCATCATGTCGCGGGTCACCCTTGGCCATACCGGACGGCCGTTCAAAGCCGCGCCGCTGACCGTCGCCGCCTACTGGCTGGTCACGGCCGCGGCGCTGCTGCGGGTGGGTGTGCCGATTTTTGCCCCCGGGCTGACGGTTGAGGGCATGGAACTGGCCATCGGTCTCTGGGGCGCGGCCTTCGCGCTCTTTCTGATCGGACACACCGGCATGCTGACCGGCCCCCGAGTCGATGGCCGGCCGGGCTGAACCCGGGGGGGCCGCTCAGGCATGACCGGAACCACCCCGCCGCCGCTTGATCCCCAACCTCTGACCGCCGCCGACGCGGTGCGCTTGCGGAGCGCCGGTTTTCTCGCCCCCTTCGGCCGGGAAACCATGGCCGCGCTGTTCGCCGAGTCCCGGGTGGTGGTTGCGGCGCCGTTCCAGACCCTGTTCGATCAGGACGAACCGGCCGAGGTTCTCTGGGTGGTGATCGAGGGCACGGTCGGGCTGATGGCCGCGGTCGGCCCCACCGGATCCTGCCTGATCGAGCTGGCCGGGCCAGCCCAGGTGATCGGCGAGGCCGGCCTCTTTGACACCGGTCGCCATCCGACCGCGGCGCGGGCCATCACCGCGGCGCGGCTGGCCCAGATTCCCGCGGCCTCGATTCTGGCCTGCCTGGAAGCGCAGCCGCCGTTGCGGCGGCACATGCTCGGCTTTCTTTCGGCGCGCCTCCATGCGCTGGTGCGCCAGATCGCCCTTCTGAAGCTGATGGGCACCGCCCAGCGGCTGGCCACCTTCCTGCTCGGCCTGACCGAGCGGCGCGCCGGCCCGCAGACCGTGCATCTGGCCTGCGAAAGACGGATCATCGCCGGCATGCTGGGCATGACCCCCGAAAGCCTGTCGCGGGCCCTGGCCCAGTTGCGCGCGCTCGGCGTGCACAGCGAGGGCAAGCGCGATATCGTGGTCTCATCCCCCGAGCGGCTGCGGGCGTTCCTGGCGGAGGCGTGACATGACCGGACGCAGCACCCTCGGCGAGGACGATTTCGCAGCGGTATGCCGTATCCCGCTCTTCGAGGGGCTTGCCGGCAAGACTGTGCGCCTGTTCACCGCCGAGGCCCGGGTCGTCGACTATGACAGCCGGACCCTGATTCTCTCGCGCGGCGACGTCGCCGACCGCTTCTTCGTGGTGCTGGCCGGACGGGTGCGGCTGTTCGTGCCCGACCTGGACGGCCGGGAGAGCGTGATCGAGTTCATCGACCGCGGCCACAGCTTCGCCGAGGGCGCGATGTTCGGCACCTGCCGGGTCCCGGTCAACGCCGAGGCCGAAGCCGGCAGCCGGCTGGTTCATCTGCCCGCCAAGCCGGTGCTGGCGCTGATCGCCGCGGACGCGGCGGTGGCGCGCAGCATGATGGACTCGCTGGCGCGCTGGCAACGCCACCTGATCGGCCGGGTCGGCGGCTTCAAGGGCCGCACCCCCGGCCAGCGGCTGGCGGCGGAGCTGCTGGCCCTGGCGGCGACCGGCAGCGGGGCGGTCACGGTCGGGCTCGCCATGACCAAGGCGGCACTGGCCAGCCACATCGGGATCACCCCCGAGAGCCTGTCGCGGGCGATGGCCCGGCTGCGTGAGCTGGGGGTCAGCTCCCACGGGCATACCGTGACCATCGCCGATGTCGCGCTGCTGCGCCGCTATTGCGAGGATCAGGACGGCCAAGAGGGTTGATGGTCTGATGCCGGGCGGCAACACCCCGGGGCAAGACAGGAGCCAGACCCGGAGCGGACGGCTCTTGACCGGGTTCGGCGCTTTACTTTCGCCCCGGCTTTGATTCTGATCTCAAGAGACAATAGTTCTTGTCGCACCCCGCTCCGGATCCCCCGCCCATGCGTCGAAATCAAGCCGTCGCGCCCCTTTTGTGCCGGACGATCCGAGCCCTGATCCTCGGGCTCGCGCTGGGCCTGACGCTGATCCCGGGGCCGGGCACGGCCCAGATGCCGGGGCCGGCCAGCGCCCGCGTCGATGAAGGCGGACCCGGCCAGCGCATCCAGCTGACCACCACCAAGGCCCGGCAGCTCTCGATGCCGGTCGATGTCCGCGACGTCGTAATCGCCGACCCCACGGTGGCCGACGTCCTGATCAAGACCCCGCGGCTGGTCTATCTGATCGGCAGCAAGGTCGGCGACACCAACGCCATTTTCCTCGATGCCAACGGCCGGCAGGTACTGAAACTCGACATCCGCGTCGACCGCGACCTCTCGGCGCTCCGGGGCGCGCTGACCCAACTGGTCCCCGGCACCGATATCCGCGTGGTGACACTGGGACAGGATCTGGTGGTCAGCGGCGACGTGCCCTCGGCGGCGGCGGCCGACACCGTGCGCCAGCTGGTCCGGCGCTTCGTCGACAAGGATGACAGTCTGGTCAACATGCTGAAGGTCACCGGCTCCCAGCAGGTGGTGATCCGGGTCAAGGTTGCCGAGGTCCGGCGCACCGTGACCAAACGGCTCGGCCTCGATTTCAGCGATACCGGCTCGCGCTTCCGGCTCGGGCTGGCCGGCGGCACCACCACCTCGGTGAACCCGATCAGCGCCATTGCCAACACCTTCACCGACCGCTTCGCGGTGGGCGCGCTGAACTGGGGCGGCAACCAGTTCCGTTCCGCCATCGAAGCCCTGGAGGAGAACGGCCTGATCAAGGTGCTGGCCGAGCCCAACCTGACCGCGGTTTCGGGCGAGCCCGCCAGCTTTCTCGCCGGCGGCGAGTTCCCGGTGCCGACCGGACGCGATCAGAACAACAACGTCACGATCAGCTTCCGGCCGTTCGGGGTCAGTCTGGTCTTCACACCGGTGGTGCTGGGCAACGGCCGGATCAACCTGCGCATCGGCACCGAGGTCAGCGAGTTGTCAACCCAGGGTGCGATCGTGCTCGACAGCATCTCGATTCCGGCGCTGGAGGTGCGGCGCGCCCAGACCACGGTCGAGATTCCCAGCGGCGGCAGCCTGATGCTCGGCGGCCTGCTGCGCAACGATGTCCAGAGCACGGTCCGCGGCCTGCCCGGGCTGAAGGATGTGCCGATCCTGGGCTCGCTGTTCCGCAGCAACAACTTCCTCAGCAACGAAACCGAGCTGGTGGTGATCGCCACTCCGTATATCGTGCGCCCGGCCGCGGCGGCGGCGATGACCGCGCCCACCGATGGCTTCGCACCGCCAACCGATCTCGATCGCTACTTCCTGAACAGCCTTTATGCCCGCTACGGCGCCGGCAGCAAGGCGCCACCCCGGTCCGAGCGGCCGGTTGGCTATATCATCCGCTGAGCGGAGTTATCATGATCTCGAAACAATCAGCAAAAGCCGTCAGTCGGGCGCCCGCGAACGGCGCCGGGATGGTGCTGGCCCTGCTGCTGCTGGCCGGCTGCTCCTCGGCCGAGCCGGGGGCGTTTCCCGAGCCGCCGCAGCCGAAGGCCCGGGCCTCCGAGGTCACGGCCCGGCTGGCCCTGGCGCTGCCCGGCCGCGGCGGCGCGCTGACCGAAGCCGAGCATACCCAGGCCTCTGCCTTTTTTGACGCCTATCGCGAAGGCGGCCGGGGGCCGCTGGTCGCGGTGGTCACGGCACCCAACCGCTCTGCCGGCGCCTCCGCCGCCACGGCGCTGCGCGATCTCGCCGCCCGGCGCGGCCTGCCCGCCGAGGCGCTGGTGGTTTCGAGCGCGCTCGGCAGCCCGCCCGGGATCGCGCTCAGCTTCACCGACTTTGTGGCCACCGCGCCGGGCTGCGATCCCGAGATCGTCTACAGCCGTAACCCCACCGCCGAAGTCTCGCCCAACCTGGGCTGCGCCATCGAGAATAATTTTTCCGCCATGATCGCCCACCCGGCGGATCTGCTGGGACCGGCGCCGGCCAGCGCCGCCGACGGCACCCGCGCCGCCCGGGCGATCGATCTCTATCATCAGGGCAAGGCGACCCAGGGCGACGTCAACCGTAACGACGAGCTGCGGGCCAGCGACGTCGGCGGCAAGTGAGCGGGGAGTCCATGCTGCGCCAGACCGTTCATGCCTTCGTCTCATCCGCCGCGGCCGACGCCCTGATCGGGCGGGCCTTCGCCGACCGCCGCCTGCTCAAGCTGGAGCTGACCCGGCTGGCGGGCGGGCCGTCGGAAGCCCGGGCACGGTACGCAAGCGAACCATCACCGCCGCTGTTGATCCTCGAGGCCCGGGCCAGCCCCGAGCGCCTGCTCGCCGAGTTGGAGGCGCTGGCCGAGGTCTGCATCGCCGGCACCAACCTGATCGTGCTCGGGGCGGTCAACGACGTCGGGCTCTATCGCGAGCTGATCCGGCGCGGTGTCGCCGACTATCTGGTGCTGCCGGCCGATCCCGTGGCGCTGATCGAGGCGGCGCTGACCCTGTGCCGGGACGCGGGGCGCTATGCCGGCGGTCAGGTCTTTGCCTTTATCGGTGCTCGTGGCGGGTGCGGCTCCTCGACCCTGGCCGGCAACGTCGCCTGGGGTCTGGCCCGGCGGGGCGATGCCGATGTCGTGCTGCTCGATCTCGACCTGGCCTTCGGCGGCGCCGATCTTGCGTTCAACCTCGAGGCCGGTCACGGCGTCCAGGCGGTGCTCGCCGACCCCGAGCGGATCGACGACCAGTTCCTCGGCCGCTTCACCGCCAAATATGGGGAGCGGCTGCACCTGCTGCCGACGGCGGCGACCCTCGAGCCCGAAATCCTGGTCACGGCCGCCGCGCTCGACGAAGCCCTGACCGCCCTCCGCCGTCAGGCCCGCTTCATCGTTCTCGATCTGCCCCGCTGCTGGACCGACTGGCTGCGCCAGACCCTGCATACCGCCGATCAGGTGGTGGTGACCGCGCTGCCCGATCTGGTCTCGGTGCGCAACGGCCGCAACCTGATCGACTTTCTTGCCGCCCGGCGCCGGCTCGACCAGCCGCCGCTGCTGGCGCTCAACCGGGTCGGCGCGGCACGGCGCGGTGAGATCGGGGTCAAGGATTTTGCCGAGACCATCGGCCTCGCCCCCACCGTGGTGATCGCCGAGGACGGGCCCGGTTTCAGTCAGGCCGCCGCCGCCGGCCGCATGCTCGAAGAGGCCAGTCCGCGTGCCCGCGCCATCGAGGCGATCCGCCAGCTGAGCGGCCGCCTTGGGGGCGACGCCGCCAAGCCGGCCGCCAGTGGCGGCGGCGGCTGGCTGAAGCGGCTGACCATCAAGAGCTGAGGCGGCAGACTCAGGCGGCGGCGCGGGCGATCATGATACCGTTGAAGGTGAGATAGCCGAAGCAGTTGATCATGAAGCCGCCATGGTTGATCCAGTCGGCGAGCACCGGCCGCTTCTCCTTGATCGCCTTGACCAGCACCACGACCATGATCGAGAAGATAATCGCCATGAAGGTTGAGGCTTCGATGGCGTCGGCCAGGGTAAAGGTCGAGACCGGCGGCAGGTAGTTGTCGACGACATATTTGTTGCCGACCGAGGCGAAGATCGCGCCGCCGCACATCCCGACCCGGGAGCCGGCCATCCAGTCAGTATCGAGGAAATAGGTCAGGCAGGTCAGGGCGAAGGCGACGAAGAAGCCGATGAACATGCTGCCGAGCAGGCGCACGCCCTCGCGCCGGACCGTGATCGAGGCGGTGACCCGGGAATAACTGCTGGTGCCCTGCAGGGTCGGATCGCCGTAGGTGGTCTCGTAGACGGTATCCCGGGCCTTGATCTTGAACGATTCGATGATCCAGCCCGGCACCGAAACCGAGCTGTCGATCTTACTGTTCTCGACGTCGGCAATGAGCGCGGTCTGACTGGAGTCATTCTGCCCGTCCTCCATCTGAAGATGAAGCACCTGCCGATCGAAGGGAAAATTGGTAACATCCCAATCCTGGAATGCCGTCACCGCGTATTTTCCCTGGTCCCAGAAAACCTGCTTCTTTTCTCCGCCAATAATTACGTCGTCCTTACTGGTAACGCCGGTAAATTTTATTGTCGTTGCTTTCGCATTGACGATTTCGACCGTCTCCAGCGGCTTGTAGATTTTATCGGGATGGAGATACCACGCCCAGAAATTGGTGCTGAACGAACGCTTGGCCATGTCGAGATCGTAAAGCTGGGTGACAAAAAGCCCGACCTTGACCTTCACCGGCTCGGCCGCTGGCGCTGGCGGGGCCACGGTCGCCGCCGGTGGCGCGACCGTGACCGGCGGGGGCGGCGCGGCGGCGGCGGTTGCGGCCAGAATCAAGAAAACGCCGAGAACCCCGGCAAGAGAAACCCCTGACCGCGTCCACTCGCTGACCATGATCGCCCCTCTGCATGCCAAGCCGTCCCGGATCTGTGTCTAAAGTGGTATGAGACCGGGTGCAACGGCACGATTGGGGCGCTTTGTCGCGGCCCCGATCGCGGCGCCGATCAGCGGCCACGGTGCTGCTCGATGATCGGCGTCATGAACTGGGGCTCGATGTCCCAGGGAAAATAGATCCAGGTATCCTGGCTGACCTCGGTGACGAAGGTGTCGACCAGCGGCCGGCCAGCCGGCTTGGCGTAGATGGTCGCGAAATGAGCCTGGGGCAGCATCCGCCGCACCACCACGGCGGTGCGGCCGGTATCAACAAGATCGTCGATGATCAGCCAGCCCCGGCCATCGCCCTCCAGAGCCTTGAGCACGTGCGGTTCGCCCGGGGTCTGGTGCTCGTAGCTGGCGAGACAGACGGTATCGACCAGCCGGATCTCAAGTTCGCGGGCAATGATCGCCGCCGGCACCAGTCCGCCGCGGCTGATCGCGACGATGCCGCGCCAGGGGCCAAGGTCAATCAGTCGCCAGGCCAGCGCGCGGGCGGTCCGGTGCAGCTCCTCCCAGGAGACGGGGACGCAGCGGCGGGACGGCGGCGGGCTCTCTTGGACGGGCATGGCGGCACCAACTCCGGCGATCGCAGGTCCCGGAAAGTAGCAAGGGGCCGGACGCCTTCGAAAGCGCTCATTTGCACAGGGACCCGCGAGCGCGCTATTCTGCGGCGATGGCTTCCCACCCGCACCCCTCCCGAAAGCACCGGCTGCGCGCGCTGATCGTCCGCCTGACCCATCCCGACGCCCCGACCCGAGAGGCCAGCTGGGTCCGCGGCATCAACGTCGTGCTCATCGTGCTCGGCGTGCTCGGCGTGGTGCTGGCCGGCGACCCGCTTTATGCCGGCGAACAGCCCTGGCTGGTCCGGGTGCCGCTGGGCTGCTTCATCTTCGAATTTCTGCTCCAGCTGTGGGTGGTGCCGGACTGGCCCGGCCGAGCCGACCGCCCACCGCGCCATGCCCGGCTGGACTGGCTGCTCACCAGTCACGGACTGGTGGATCTGGCCGGGGCGTGGCTGATTCCGGCCGCCCTGCTGGCCGGGGTCGGCGCCGCCGACGCCGAGCTGTTCGGCGTGCTCTGGGTGTTCAAGCTCGCGCGCTATTCCCAGGGGCTGGCGGTGCTGGGCCGGGTGATCCAGATCGAGTCCGAGCCGCTGACCGGGGTCCTGTTCGCCTTTGTCGTCGTGCTGCTGTGCGCGGCGGTGCTCGCCCATCTGCTGGAGCGCGGCACCCCGTCGGGCCAGTTCGACACCCTGGCCAAGTCGCTGTGGTGGACGATCACCACCCTGACCACCACCGGCTATGGCGACGTCGTCCCCTCGACCCGGCCGGGGCGGGTGCTGGCCGGGTTGGTGATGATGGCCGGGATCATGGTCTTTGCCCTCTGGGCCGGTATTCTGGCCACCGGCTTTTCCCAGGAGATGCGCCGGCGCGCTTTTCTCCGCACCTGGGACCTCGTGGCACAGGTGCCGCTGTTTCACGACGTTGGCGCCACGGTGATCGCCGAGGTCGCCCAGCGACTGCGGCCGCGCGAGGTAACCGCCGGCTCGGTGGTGGTACGCAAGGGCGACTCGGGCGACTGCATGTATTTCATCGTCAGCGGCGAAATCGAGGTTCAGTTACCCAACGCCTCGCCCCGGCTCGGCGACGGCAGCTTCTTCGGCGAACTGGCACTGATAACCGGCGCGCCGCGCAACGCCACTGCGGTCGCGACCCGGCCGACCCAACTGCTGATCCTCGACATCGCCGATTTCCGTGACCTTGCCGCCCGCCATCCCGTCCTGACCGAGGCGATCCATGAGGAGGCCGGCCGGCGGCTGGGCCGGCCGGCGGCCGGCGGCGGCGAGCGGTCGGACACCCAGTAGCGCGGTTTCGGACTTGCCAAGCGACCGCTGCGGGCCGAAAAAGGGGGCGATCACAACCCGATCGGGAACAGGAAGCACAGTCACAGCATGAGCGACGACGATGACGATCTGATGTTCCAGGATGACAGCGGGACCGAGCCCGTGAGACCGGTGGTCTCCGCGGTGCGCTGGAAGATGCTGGTGGTCGACGACGAGCCCGAAGTTCATTCCATCACCCGGCTGGTGCTGGCGGATTTTTCCTTCAAGGGCCGCTCGGCGCAGTTCCTCAGCGCCTATTCCGCCGCCGAAGCGATCACCATTCTCGAGCGCGAGCGCGATATCGCGATGATCCTGCTCGATGTCGTGATGGAAACCGACGACGCCGGGCTCAAGCTGGTTCACCACATCCGGGAGGTGATGAACAATCGCCACGTCCGCATCATTCTGCGTACCGGCCAGCCCGGGCAGGCCCCCGAGCGCAGCGTAATTCTCGAATACGACATCAACGACTACAAGGCCAAGACCCAGCTCACCGCCCAGCAGCTCTTCACCTGCACCGTGGCGGCGCTGCGCTCCTATGAAGACCTGATCACGATCGACGCCAACCGGCGCGGCCTGGAAAAGATCATCGAGGCCTCAAGCTCACTGTCGAAAACGCGCTCGATGAAGCTGTTCGCCGCCGGGGTGCTGACCCAACTCAGCGCCGTGGTCGGTGCCGGCCCCGACGCCATCCTCTGCATCCAGCGCGGCGACATCCGGCGGACCGACCGCGAGGGGCTGTATGTCCTGGCCGGCTCCGGGCGCTATGAACAGCTGATCAACGAACCGCTCGACGCCCATGTCGAGCCCGAGATCGCCGGGGAGATCCGCCGCTGTCTGGCCGGGCGCCACAACATCTTCGATCACACCCACTGCGCGATGTACATCAACACTCTGAACGGGCGGGAAAACGTCGTCTACATGAGTTCGGACCGGACCCTGAGCCGGCTCGATCAGCGGCTGATCGAACTCTTTTGCGACAAGATCACGATCGGCTTCGAGAACATCTATCTTTACGAGCAGCTGCTGAAGGCCCAGGAGGCGACGGTGGCCACCCTGGCCGATCTCGCCGAGACCGCTCAGATCGACATCGGCAGCGACGCCGCCGTCGATCTGGAGGGTCACGCCGATTCGCGCCGACTCGGCGAACTGGCCGAGCGCATCGCCCGCTGGCTGTACCGGGAAAACCACCACCGCGATACCCTTGACGAGCCGGTCCTGGGCCAGATCGGTCTGGCCTCGATGCTGCACGATGTCGGCAACATCACGGTCGCCGATCGCATCCTTTCGAAGCCCGGCCCGCTCGAGGCCGAGGAGCGGCACGTGATGGAGCAGCACGCGGTGCGCGGCAGCGCGATTCTCAGCCGGGCCTGCCGCACCGTCGATGGTCTGAATTACCTCGAACTGGGCGCGCTGATCGCCCCCGCCCACCACGAGAACTTCGACGGCAGCGGCTATCCCGACGGCCTCCGCGGCCAGGAGATCCCACTGGCTGCCCGCATCGTCGCGGTGGCCGACACCTTCGATGCCCTGATCTCCGACCGCCCCTACCGGCCGGCGCTCAGCCACGATCGGGCGGTGGCTGAAATCCGCGCGGCGGCCGGCCACCGCTTTGATCCGCTGATCGTCGAGGCCTTCCTCGCGGTGGTCGGCGCCACCTCCGTGGTCCCGTCGTGATCGCGCCGCGCTTCACCACCGCGCCGACGCTGGCCGATCTCGAGGGGCTGGCCGACCGGGCGCTGACCGCTCTGCCGGCGGCGTTCCTGGCGCCGATCGGCGGCGTGGCCATCCGGGTCGAGGATTTTCCCGATGAGGAAACCATCGAGGAGATGGACCTCGAGTCGGAGTTCGATCTGCTCGGACTCTATCGCGGCGTCGATCTCGCGCATGGCAGCCTGCACGACGTCCGGACCAGCCTCGACGTCATTCTGCTCTATCGCCGGCCGATTCTGGATTATTGGTGCGAGAGTGGAGAAACCCTCTCCGACATCGTCCGCCACGTGCTGATCCACGAGATCGGCCACCATCTCGGCCTGTCGGACGACGACATGGAGCGGATCGAAGCCTCGGCGGGTTAGCCGCCGGCGCCGCGGAGCCAAAGCCGCGCAGCCGGGGGAGGGGCAGGGAGACGGCGTCCCCCTGCCCCCGCCCGATCACGACCGATCAGCCGCGACGGCGGACGATCAGTTTCTTGATGTCCACAATCGCCTTCGCCGGGTTGAGACCCTTGGGGCAAGTGTGGGTGCAGTTCATGATCTGGTGGCAGCGATAGAGCCGGAACGGATCCTCGAGAGCATCGAGGCGCTCGCCGGTCATCTCGTCGCGGGAGTCGGCAATCCAGCGATAGGCCTGCAGCAGGATCGCCGGGCCGAGATAGCGCTCGGGATTCCACCAGTAGCTCGGGCAGCTGGTGGCGCAGCAGAAGCAGAGGATGCACTCATAGAGGCCATCGAGCACGGCCCGGTCCTCAGGCGACTGCAACCGCTCCTTGGGCGGATTGGGCGACTGGGTCTGAAGCCAGGGCTGGATGGTGGCCAGCTGGGCATAGAGCAGGTTGAGATCGGGGACCAGATCCTTGACCACCGGCATATGCGGCAGCGGATAGACCTTGACGTCGCCCTTGATCTCCTCGATCGGCTTGGTGCACGCGAGGGTGTTCAAGCCGTCGATGTTCATGGCGCAGGAGCCGCAAATGCCTTCACGGCAGGAGCGGCGGAAGGTCAGGGTGCTGTCGACCTCGTTCTTGATGTGAAGGAGGGCGTCGAGCACCATCGGCCCGAACTTGTCGAGATCAACCTCGAACTCGTCCAGACTGGGGTTCTTCTTGTCTTCGGGGTTCCAGCGATAGATTTTGAACACGCGCTTGTTTTTGCCGTCGCGGGCGTTCGAAACCTTCTTGCCGGGCCGCACCGTGGAATTGGCGGGCAGGGTGAATTCGACCATCTTCGTTCGTCCTCAACCTTTTCGGGGGCCGTCGGCCGGCCCGGAATGACTGTCGCGGGTGCGCCGGAAACCGCGCGTCAGTAGACGCGCGCCTTCGGAGCAACCACCTGGACCTCGTCGGTCAGCGTGTAGAGGTGGACCGGACGGTCGCTCAGTGTTACCTCGCCCTTGTCGTTGACTTGGGCCAGGCTGTGCTTGAGCCAGTTCGTGTCGTCGCGGTTGGGATAATCCTCGCGGGCCTGGGCGCCCCGGCTTTCGGTGCGGTTGAGCGCACAGGTCATCGTCGCGACGGCCTGATAGGTCAGGTTGTCGAGTTCGATCGCTTCGACCAGATCGGAGTTCCAGACCAGACTGCGATCCTCGACCTTGAGGTCGGCCTTCTTGGCCCAGACGTCCTTGAGCAGCTTGGTGCCCTGGGTGAGCACCTCACCGGTCCGATAGACCGGCGCGTAGTTCTGCATCGTCCGCTGCATTTCGATCCGCAGCGCCGCGACGGTGGTGCCGCCCTTGGCATGACGCAGACGATCGAGACGCTCGAGGGCGCGCTCGGCGGCATTGGCCGGCAGTTCCTTGGCCGATGAGCCCTTCTGGATCAGCTCGGCGCAACGGATGGCCGCAGCCCGGCCGAACACCACGAGGTCGAGCAGCGAGTTGGAGCCGAGACGGTTGCCGCCGTGGACCGACACGCAGGCCGCCTCGCCCACCGCCATCAGGCCGGGGACGGTGGCGTCGGGGTTGTCCTTGGTCGGCCGGATCACCTCGCACCGGACATTGGTCGGCACGCCGCCCATGTTGTAGTGCGCGGTCGGAATGACCGGGATCGGCTCTTTCGTGACATCGACACCGGCGAACACCTTCGAGCTTTCGGCGATGCCGGGCAGGCGCTCGTGAATGATCTTGGGGTCGAGATGTTCCAGATGGAGATGGATGTGGTCCTTGTGCGGGCCGACGCCGCGGCCTTCACGGATTTCCACGGTCATCGCCCGGCTGACGACGTCGCGCGAGGCGAGATCCTTGGCCGATGGCGCATAACGCTCCATGAAGCGCTCGCCGGTGGCGTTGGTGAGGTAACCGCCCTCGCCGCGCACGCCTTCGGTGATCAGACAGCCGGCGCCATAAATGCCGGTGGGGTGGAACTGCACGAACTCCATATCCTGGAGCGGCAGACCGGCCCGGGCCGCCATGCCGTTACCGTCGCCGGTGCAGGTGTGGGCCGAGGTGCAGGAGAAGTAGGCCCGGCCGTAGCCGCCGGTGGCCAGAATGATCTGCTGGGCGCGGAAGGCATGGATGCTGCCGTCGTCCAGGTTCCAGGCCATGACGCCGCGGCAGACGCCCTCGGCGTCCATGATCAGGTCGAGCACGATGTACTCGACATAGAATTCGGCGTCGTAGCGCAGCGACTGCTGATAGAGGGTGTGCAGCATGGCGTGGCCGGTGCGGTCGGCCGCGGCGCAGGTGCGGTAGGCGATGCCCTCGCCGAAGCGGGTGGTCATGCCGCCGAACGCGCGCTGATAGATCTTGCCTTCGGCGGTGCGGCTGAACGGCAGGCCATAGTGCTCGAGTTCGATGATCGCCTCGGGCGCGCTCTTGCACATATACTCGATGGCGTCCTGGTCGCCCAGCCAGTCCGACCCCTTGACGGTGTCGTACATGTGCCAGCGCCAGTCGTCCTCGCCCATGTTGCCGAGCGCGGCGGAGATGCCACCCTGGGCCGCGACCGTATGGCTGCGGGTCGGGAAGACCTTGGTGATGCACGCCGTCTTGAGGCCGCGCTCGACGCACCCGAAGGTGGCGCGCAGACCGGCGCCGCCGGCGCCGACGACGACGACATCATACTTATGTTCGGTGATCGGATAGGCGTTCGCCATGATCGTTCCCTCAGCCTCCCAGAGCAAGCTTCAGCACGGCCACGGTGCAGGTGATCGCACCGAGCGCGCCGGCGAACTTCAACACCACGATGGTGGTCAGCTTCGCGCACTTGCAGTGAATGTAATCTTCGAAAATGACTTCCATCCCCGACACGGCATGATGGAAGGTGACCAGCACCAGCGCGATCAGCAGCGCCGCCGTGCAGGGAGAGGCCAGCCACATCTTGACCGTGACGTAGTCGGCACCGGCCAGGCGGACCATCGAAAAGATGAACCACAAGGTCAGCGGCACCAGCGCGATCGAGGTCAGCCTCTGAGCCCACCAGTGCTCGGTCCCGGTGTGAGAGGCACCGAGGCCGCGGGCGCGGGCGAGATCGGTGACCAGGGAAGTCCCGTGTTTTGCCATGGGTAAGACCTCACTTCACGTAGAGCAGGGAACAGCCGACGGCCCAGGTCAGCCCGGTCGCCGCCACCGCGAAGACCGCCACCACCCAGCCGGCACGCACCGACCCCTCATTGCTCAGAAACAGGCCGACGTCGTAGCAGAGGTGACGCAGCCCGGTGCCGAAATGGTAGAACAGGCTGAAGGTCCAGCCCAGCAGCGCCAGCTTGCCGATGTGGGTCCCGAGCAGCCATTGGACGCGCGCGAAGGCGTCGGGTCCCATCGCCGCCGCGATCAGCCACCAGCTCATCAGGATGAGGCCAATGGTCAGGGCGAAACCGGTGATCCGGTGAAGACCGGACATGATCATGCCCGGATGCATCTTATAAATCGATAGGTGAGGAGAGAGCGGCCGACTGCTGCTGTATGCCATGGGGTTGTCCTCGATTTTCTGCCGCCGACGCGGCCAGCGTGAGGTCCGGCAAAACCGGGGGGAGGCGGTGCCGGAGAGGAAACTCGTCGAACGGGGCTGGCTTAGCGCGCTGAACGCGCCAAGTCAACGGCTGCGGCCGCGACTCAGGGTCCACCCCAGCGATTGTGGGGTTTTGCCTTGGGCAGCCGCAGGGAGGCGGCCGCCCGGCGGCTGCCGGCGCCGTTTGACGCCGCTCCGGGCCGTGGGGACCGGCGGGCCGGCGCGACTCAGGAATATCCAGGACCACGGCAAACGGCTAGACTGCTCTTGGCCGGCCGGCGGCCGGCCTGGCTGATTACTTAGGGAGACTTCCGATGGCGGTGGCGACTCCGGTATGTGATTTCGGCTGGCGGGCCGTCGATTTTAGCCTGCCCGGCACCGACGGCCGAACCTGGACCCTGGCCGAGGTTGCCGGCAGCCGCGGCACGCTGGTGATGTTCCTCTGCAACCATTGCCCTTACGTCAAGGCGGTGATCGGGCCGCTGGTCGAGGAGGTGGCGGCGCTGAAGGCGCTGGGCGTCGGTGCGGTCGCGATCATGAGCAACGACGCCGGGAGCTATCCCGAAGACAGCTTCGAAAACATGACCCTCTTCGCCGCCGCCCACGGCTTTGGCTTCCCCTATCTTTACGACCAGAGTCAGGCGGTGGCCCGGGCCTATGACGCGGTCTGCACCCCCGACTTCTTCGGGTTCGATGCCGGGCTGGGCTTGCAGTACCGGGGCCGGTTCGACGCCAGCGGCCGGCAGGCAACGCCGGGGGCAAGGCGCGAGCTGGTGGTGGCGATGACCGAAATCGCGATCACCGGCCAGGGTCCGGCCAGCCAGACGCCCAGCATGGGCTGCTCGATCAAGTGGCGGAGCTGAGCCGTTACCGGTGCGGCCGGTGAAGGCCATCCTTGACCCGACGCCACCCGGTCTGGTATCCGGCATGGTCGCAGGGCTGGGCAGGCCGGCTCGCGTCGAGCGGCAGCGGACGGATCATGGCCGATATCTTTCAGGAAGTTGAGGAAGACCTTCGCCGCGACCGTTACGAACGGCTCGCCAAGAAGTATGGCGGCTACGTCATTGCGCTGCTGGTGGCGATCGTCGCCGCGACGGCGAGCTACGTGTTGTGGAAAAACTGGCATCAGGCCCGGCAGCAGGCGGCGACCCTGCAACTGGCGGAAGCGGTGGACGCCGCCGGTCCGACCGGCACGCTGGCCGCCGGCATTCCCGCCCTCGAGGCCCTGGCGGGCAAGGCTCCGGCCGGTGCCGCCGGGCTGGCCCGCCTGTTCGAGGCCGGAGTCAAGGCGCGCAGCGGCGACAGCGCCGGCGCGGTCGCGCTTTACGACGCCCTGGCCGTCGACGGCTCGCTGCCGGTGCTCTATCGGGATCTGGCCGCGCTGCTCTCGGTGCAGCAGCAGGTGGGAGCCGGCGACGCCGGGGCGCTGTCGGCGCGGCTGGCCGCGCTGAGCGCCGAGACCAGCCCCTGGCGCTTTTCCGCCCGCGAACTCGACGGTCTGCTGGCCACCCGCGCCGGTGACAAGACCCGGGCGAAAACCCTCTTCCAACAACTCGCGGACGACAAGGACGCTCCCGCCGGGTTACGGGCCAGAGCCGCCGAACTCGTCGCCTTTTTCGACAAGGCGTCATGATGCATCAGCAGCGTGTTTTCCGGCGCCCCGTCCCTGCCGTGCCGGCGGTCGCCCTGGCCGCCCTGCTGCTCTCCGGCTGCAGCAGCTGGTGGAGCGGCGACGACAGCAAAAACAAGCTGCCGGGCGAGCGCATCGCGGTGCTTCAGACCGAAAGCCGGGCGGCGCCCGACCCGTCGCTGGCAGCAACTCCGGTGCTGCTGCCCCCCGCGATCACTAATACCGAGTGGCCCCAGGCCGGCGGCTTCCCCGACCACGCCATGGGAAATCTCGGTCTGCCCGCCCATCTGGACCAAGCCTGGAGGAGCAGCATCGGTGCCGGCTCGGGCCGGCTGCGGCTGGTCAGCGCGCCGGTGATCGCCGGCGGTCGCATCTTCGCACTCGACTCGCGCTCCCGGGTCACCGCCCTGACCGAGTCCGACGGCCGCGAGCAGTGGCAGACGGATCTCAAGCCCGAGGAGACCCGCGGCAGCACCTTTGGCGGCGGCGTCGCGTTCGCCGAAGGGCTGCTCTATGCCGCCACCGGCTATGCAGAGGTCGTCGCGCTCAATCCCGCCGACGGGGTGATCGTCTGGCGCAAGCACATTCCGGCGCCGGCCCGGGGCGCGCCAACCGTGGTCAAGGGCCGGGTGGTGGCGCTGACCATCGACAATCAGACGCTGGCGCTCAACGCCCGCACCGGCGATACCGAATGGACCCACACCGGCATTCTCGAAACCGCCGGGCTGATCGGCTCGGTCAGCGCGGCCGCCGACGCCACCGCGGTCGTCGCGCCCTACTCCTCGGGCGAGGTCACGGCGCTGCGGGTCGAAAACGGCCGGCCGCTCTGGCAGGACAATCTGGCCTCGATCCGGCGCGGCGGCTCGCTCTCGGGGCTGGCTGATATCCGCGGCCTGCCGGTGATTGATCGCGGACTGGTGCTGGCGGTCAGTCACAGCGGCCGCAGCGTCGGCATCGACGAGCGCACCGGCGCCCGCATCTGGGAAGCCGAGGTCGGCGGCGTCAACACGCCCTGGCCGGCGGGCGAGTTCATCTTCATGATCACCACCGACAACGAGCTGGTCGCCCTTCAGCGCGGCACCGGGCACATCCGCTGGGCCCGTGTGCTCGACCGCTACGAGGATGCCGAGGACAAGAGTTCGACGCCGGTGGTCTGGGCCGGGCCGGTGCTGGCGGGCGGCCAGCTGTGGCTGGTTGGCTCCAACGAACAGCTGGTGGCGGTGTCGCCGGCGGGCGGTGAAACCGTGGCCACCCTCGAGCTGCCCGGCCGCAGCTACCTTGCCCCGGTGGTGGCCAACGGCACGCTTTATGTCCTGACCGACGACGGCGACCTCGTCGCCTACCGCTGACGCCGATCGTCGGCGGCTGGCTCCGCCCGGCGGCGGGCGGAGCCCGAACCCCATGGCCATTTTTTCAGGCGGACACCCGGACCTTGCCCTTTACCGTCGCCATCGTCGGCCGCCCCAATGTGGGCAAATCCACCCTCTTTAACCGGCTGGTCGGCAAACGGCTGGCCCTGGTCGACGACACCCCCGGAGTCACCCGCGACTGGCGGGCCGCCGACGCCCGGGTCGGCGGTCTCGACTTCGTCGTCGTCGACACCGCCGGCCTCGAGGAGGCGTTCGACGGCAGCCTCGAAGCGCGCATGCGCCGCCAGACCGAGCGGGCGATCGAGCGCGCCGATGTCGTGCTGCTGGTGATCGATGCGCGCGCCGGCCTGACCCCGCTCGACCGCCACTTCGCCCAATGGCTGCGCAAGGCGGGCACGCCGGTGGTGGTGGTGGCCAACAAATGCGAGGGCCGCGCCGGCACGCCGGGCCAGCTCGAGGCGTTCGAGCTTGGATTGGGCGATCCGGTGGCGCTCTCGGCCGAACATGGCGAGGGTCTTGCGGATCTGGTCGAGGCCCTGCTGCCCTTCGCGCCGCCCGATCCCGGGCCGCAGCCCGAGAGCGTGGCCAGCGCCGGGACCGCGCCCGCCGCCGGCGCCACGACCGACGGCGCGGGCGGTGACGCCGAGGACGCCGAGGATGAGGAAACCCCCGAGGAGCTGGCCCGGCCGCTCAACCTCGCGATCGTCGGCCGACCCAATGTCGGCAAATCGACCCTGCTCAACAGCCTGATCAACGAGGAACGGGTGCTGACCGGCCCCGAGGCCGGCATGACCCGCGACGCCATCACCGTCGAGTGGCGCTGGCGCGACCGGATGGTCAAGCTGGTCGATACCGCCGGCCTGCGGCGCCGGGCCCGGATCGACGACAAGCTGGAAAAGCTGGCGGTCGCCGACACCCTGCGGGTAATCCGCCTCGCCGAGGTCGTGATTCTGGTGATCGAGGCCGCGGCCGGTCTCGACCGCCAGGACCTGACCATCGCCCGCATGGTGCTCGACGAGGGCCGGGCGCTCGTGCTGGCGCTCAACAAGTGGGACGCGGTCAGCGACCGCGGCGGCGCCCTGGCCCAGCTGCGCGACCGGCTGGAATGCTCGCTGCCCCAGGCGCGCGGCATCGCCACCGTCACCGTCTCGGCGCTCAATCATCAGGGGCTGGAAACCCTGCTCGACACCGTGCTGCGGGTCCATGGCCTGTGGAACCGCCGTATCGGCACCGCCAAGCTCAATGGCTGGCTGCAGGAGGCGATGGCCCGCCATCCGCCGCCGCTGGTCGACGGCCGCCGGCTCAAGCTGCGCTACGCCACCCAGATCAAGGCCCGGCCGCCCACCGTCGCGCTCTGGGTCAGCCGCCCGGCCGAGCTGCCCGAATCCTATGCCCGCTATCTGATCCAGAGCCTGCGCGACACCTTCGCCATGCCCGGGGTGCCGATCCGGCTGCTGCTGCGCAAGGGCAACAATCCCTACGCCAACACCTGACCCAAGGGCGCCGGCCCGGGTAAGCCCCAGAATTCGCTTAACATTCGCCGTGGCTCCGGCGCATAGTGCGCGGCTGAGCCGGAACGGGGGCAAGCCGCGTTCCGCTGCCCCTCTTGCCGCGCCCCTTCCCAACCGTCATGACCACGACCAATCTGACCTCCGCCTCGATCGACCAAATCGAAATCAGCCGCGACAAGGTCAGCCAGGCCGAACTCGACCGCATCCTTGAATCCCACGAGGCCTTTCTCAAGCACCGGGCGGGCGGCACCCGGGCCAGCCTCAAGCTGCGCGATCTCTCGTTCCTCGATTTCAGCGGCCGCGACCTCTCGGACGCCGACCTCTCGGGCGCCAAGCTGTTCGGCGCCCGGCTGACCGGGACCAGACTGCTCAGTGCCAATCTTTTCGCCGCCGACCTGCGCTCGGCCAACCTGGAGCGGGCCGAGCTGCGCAAGGCCGATCTCCGGGGCGCCTGCCTGCGCGGCGCCTGCATGAACGACGCCGTGTTCATCGACGCCGACCTGCGCGGTGGCGTGATGATGAAGCCGGGCAAGGGCGGCGGCCTGGAACAGCTGACCTTCATGGAGGGAGTCACCGAGTTGGGCTCGGCCAGCGCCCAGCGCGCCGACATGAGCCGGGCCAAGATGAGCAACGCCTTCATCCTTCAGACCGACCTCACCGACGCCACCCTCTGCAACGTCCGCTTCATCCGGGCCGATCTCAGCAATTCCAACCTGACCGGCGCGACCCTGGAGGGCGCCGACCTTACCGAGGCCAACCTCAGCGGCGCCATTCTCCACGGCACCGTGATGTCGAAGGCCTGCCTGATGCACACCAACCTGCGCGACGCCGATCTGATCGGCGCGATTCTCGATTCGGTCGATCTCTCGATGGCCGACCTGACCAACGTCCAGCTGGCCAAGCGGCTGGAACTGCTCGATACCTCTCTGCGCGAGTGTCTGGCGGCCCATGGCGCCTGGATCGACAGCACCGGTCACGAGGGCCGGCGCGCCGACCTGTCCCGGCACGATCTCAACGGCCACGACTTTTCCGGTCTCAATCTCTCGGCGGCCAATCTCGGCTATACCATTTTCAAGGGTGCCACTCTGACCAAGGCCGGTCTGGTGATGGCGGACCTCTCGTTCGCCGATCTGCGCGATGCCGACCTCAGCTATGCCGATCTCCGGGGCGCCAACCTGACCCGGGCCACCCTCAGCGGCGCCAGACTGATCGGCGCCCGGCTTGGACCGGTCGAGATTTCCGGCTCGACCACGGTCTCTCACTGGACCGCCAACCTCGAGAGCGCACGGCTGGCCCGCTGCGCGCTCGGCGGCGCCGATCTCCGACTCGCGCGCATGACCCGCGCCGACCTCACCCACAGCGATCTCCGTGAAACCGATCTGCGCAAGGCCGTGCTCAACGAAGCCAACCTGACCTACGCGGATCTGCGCGGCGCCAAGCTTGACGGCGCCGAGTTGCGCGGCGTTATCGGCTACGAGAGCGGCAAGAGCGCCTGACCCGGGGCCGGCAGCGACCGTGATGGGAATTGTTAACCTCTTGTTTGGTGATCGGCCCTAAGATAGCGTTCATGGAGTCGTTCGGAGTCCGTCATGCCGGTCAGCCGTCCCTATAAGCGCGCCTTCGAGCTGCTGACTCAGGCCGGACTGCGGCCGACCCGGCAGCGGGTCGGGCTGTCCCGGCTGCTGTTCGAGAGCGGCCACCGCCACGTCACCGCCGAACAGCTCCACGCCGAGGCGATGGCCGGCGGGCTGCGGGTGTCGCTGGCCACCGTATATAACGCCCTGCACCAGATGACCGATGCCGGCATGCTGCGCGAGGTTCTGGTCGAGGCCGGCCGCTCCTATTTCGACACCAATACCAGCGTCCATCACCATTTCTTCCACGAGGAGTCCGGCTGGCTGCTCGATGTTCCGGGCTCGGCCAGACTGCTGGAAGCCCTGCCGCTGCCGCCCTCCGGAACCCGGGTGAAGCAGGTGGACGTGGTGATCCGGCTGGTGGGAAAGCCGGACTAAGCGCCGGGGCCTGGGAAATAAAGACCCAATATTGTTTGACGGATGCCGGGGTTTTGCGGTCGTCGGGCCAAGACTTGACTCCGGGTTATCGCCGGTGCGATATAATCTGCCATGGGCCGAGCGTGGGCCAGACTTTGTCCAGCCGGGAGGGAGCAGCCGATGGCGCTGAAGGGCACCAGGACCGAAGCCAACCTCAAGGCCGCGTTCGCCGGCGAGAGCCAGGCCAACCGGCGCTATCTTTACTTCGCCCAGAAGGCCGACATCGAAGGCTATAACGATGTCGCCGCGGTGTTCCGCTCGACGGCGGAGGGCGAGACCGGCCATGCCCACGGCCACCTCGAATATCTCGAGGAGGTCGGCGACCCCGCCACCGGCGAGCCGATCGGTCCGACCGCATTCAATCTCAAGGCCGCGATTGCCGGCGAGACCCACGAATACACCGATATGTATCCCGGCATGGCCCGCACCGCCCGCGACGAAGGCTTCGACGAAATCGCCGACTGGTTCGAGACCCTGGCCAAGGCCGAGAAATCCCACGCCGGCCGCTTCCAAAAGGCGCTCGACAGCCTGTGATCGGGCGCGCCGGCCCCGGCGCAGACCCTCGTTCCGGAGACCCTGTCGATGCGTGAAGGCAGCCTCGAGGCCCCGACCCGCCATCCGGTGGACTGGCAAAGCCCCGACTATTACGATGAGGCCAAGCTGGAGACCGAGCTTCGGCGGGTGTTCGGGCACTGTCACGACTGCCGGCGCTGTTTCAGGCTTTGCGCCAGCTTTCCGCGACTGTTCGACCTGATCGACGCCACCCCGGGCGGGACCCTCGACGCGGTGCCGGCGGCGGCGCTGAAATCGGTGGTCGATGCCTGCACTCTTTGCGATCTGTGCGCCCTGGCCAAGTGTCCCTATCTGCCGCCCCACCCCTTCGACATCGACGTTCCTCATCTGATGCTGCGCTACCGGGCGGTGATGTTTCGCCAGGGGCGGGTGCCGCCCGCCGCCCGCGCGCTGTCGCGAACCGACCGCAACGGCCGGCTCGCCGGGTTGGCCGCCCCCCTGGCCAACTGGGCCACCGACCGCCGCAACGAGCTGACCCGGCCCGGCCTGGAGCGGCTGGCCAGGATTCACCGCGACGCCGCCGTGCCCAGCTTCCACGGCCGCACCTTCATGATGCGGGCGCAGGCCCAGCCGGTTTATGCCGAAGTCGGCGCCCCCGGCTATGGTCGCAAGGCCGCGCTCTATGCCACCTGCTTCACCAACTACAACAATCCCGAGATCGGCATGGCCGCGCGCGCCGTGCTGGCGCGCAACGGCGTCGACGTCCGCGAAGCCTACCCCGGTTGCTGCGCCATGCCCCACCTCGAACAGGGCGATCTCGAAGCCGTGGCCGCCAGCGCCGGGCGGGTCGCCCGCGGCCTCGAGCCGCTGATCGACGAGGGCTACGCCATCGTCGCCCTGGTGCCGAGCTGCGCCCTGATGCTGAAAAACGAGTGGCCGCTGCTGGTGCCCCGGAGTTCGCCGGACTTTCCCCGGATCGAAAAACTGGCCGCCGCCACCTTCGACATCAGCGAGTATCTGGTCGAAATCGCGCGGACGGTCGGGCTGGCTCCGGGGCTGGCAGCGCTGCCCGGCGGCGTCACCCTCCACATCGCCTGCCACGCCCGCGCCCAGGCGATCGGCCGCAAGAGTGCCGATCTGCTGCGCGAGATTCCAGGCCTGGAGCTGACCGTAATCGAGCGCTGCTCGGGCCATGGCGGCTCCTGGGGCCTGCACAAGGACAATTTCGAGCTGGCCCTGGAGATCGGCGCCCCTGTCGCCCGCGAGGTGGCCCGAAGCGCCCACAGTGTCGTCGCCTCCGAGTGCCCGCTCGCCGGCCGGCATATCCTTCAGGGCCTGGAGCGGATCGAGGGGACCTCGGTTCCGTCCGAGTCGCTGCACCCGGTTCAGGTGCTGGCCCTGGCCTATGGCCTTGCCTGAGGGAGGATCGCCCGTGAGCCGCCGCCCGCGCGCGATCACCCGCGCCGACCTGCTGCCGCCGGAGCGCTACGCCGCCGAACGGGGGGAGCGCAAGCGGGCGCTGGTCGAGCACAAGCGGCTGCGCCGGCTGGCGGTCGGGCCGGTCGCGACGGTGTTTTTCGAGTCCTACGACACGGTGTGGATGCAGATTCACGAGATGCTGCACATCGAGCGCGGCGGCGAGGCCCAGATCGAGGGCGAGCTTGGCGCCTATGCCCGACTGGTGCCCGACGGCCGCACCCTGGTGCTGACCCTGATGATCGAGATCGATGACCCGGAGCGGCGGGCGCGCATCCTCTCGGGGCTGGGCGGCATCGAGCACTGCCTCAGCCTTCAAATCGATAGCGAAACGATCATTGGCATTCCGGAGCCTGACCTCGCGCGGACCAGCGCCGCCGGCAAGGCCTCAGCGGTCCACTTCCTCCATCTGCCGGTCACGCCCGCCCAGGCCCGGGCTCTGCGCAGCCCGGGTACCCGCGCGGTTCTCGGCATCGGCCATGCCAATTACGGCCACCTCGCGGTGCTGCCCGAGGCGACCCGCGCCGCTCTGGCCGAAGACCTTGACTAGCCCCCCGCTCCGCCCGCCCGCCAGGACCGCCCCGGGTCTGGCGCCAACGGGGCCGCGGCGGCTGGCGCTGCTGCTTCTGCCGTTTCTGGTGCTTCTGGTGCTTCTGGTGCTGCCAGCCGCCCCGGCCGGCGCTGCCGCCGCCAGCGCGCCGCAGACCCTTCAGCCGGCCGGCTCCGGTGTGGTGCGGGAGGTGATCACCGGCGACACGCTGGTGCTGACCGATGGCCGCATCGTGCGGCTGGCCGGCATTCAGGCGCCCAAGGTCAACGCCGGCCGCAGCCGGCCCTTCAAGTGGCCGCTGGCCGATGAAGCGCGGGCAGCCCTCGAGGCGCTGGCGCTCGGCCGCGGCGTCGGCCTCCACCTTGGCACCCTTCACCAGGACCGCCACGACCGGGTGCCGGCGCAGCTGGTGCGCGACGACGGGCTGTGGCTGCAGGGCGAGCTTCTGGCCCGGGGCTGGGCCCGGGTCTATGCCGGCGCCGACCTCGCAACCCTCGGCGACCAGCTTTACGCCCGCGAAGCCTCCGCCCGCGCCGCCCGGCTGGGCATCTGGGGCCTGCCCTTCTATGCCGTGCGCGCGCCCGAGGGCCTCGGGCGCGACAGCGACAGCTTTCAGCTCGTCGAGGGCCGGGTGCTGGCGGCAACCCTGGCCAGGGGCCAGCTTTATCTCAATTTCGGCCCCGACTGGCGCACCGATTTCACCATCCGGGTGCCGCGGCGGGCGGTGCGAGCCTTCCGCCAGCTTCATGGCGAGCCCGCCCTGTTGCAGGGCCGGCTGATCCGGGTCCGCGGCTGGGTCTATCGGCACAACGGCCCCGAAATCGAACTGATCCACCCCGAACAGCTGGAGCGGCTGGAACCGGCCCCGGCCGCCCCGGCGCCGCGCGAGCCCTCACAGCCGCCGAGCCACGACCAGGGCGGCATCGAAGCGCCGGACACACCGCACAACGCGGCGGTCATTTGTCAAATCGGCGCACATTGCTGACCATCAGGGTATAAAGCTGGGTCACCAGCTCGTTGGGGCGCAGCCGGCCGAACGGCATGTTTTCATGAACATAGGGCAGCAGCCCCTCGGGCGGCTTGACCGGCACGATTTCGTATCCGGCTTTCTGAACCGCCTGGAGCACGGCGGCGGCCTGCTTGCTGTAATTCTCGTTGAACATCGAGGTATCGGCCTTCTTGATGGCCAAGGCGATGACGTCCCGGATGTCGGCCATTGATCCCCCCTTCCCAGCCGCGGCGGCGCCCCTGCTGTGCCATGGCCGGGCATTTCCGTCAAACCCCCTAGTGGCTTCGGCGGAGTTGCATCGGCGCCGTGATCGTATTACCTCAGAGACCGCTTTTGTTTTTTCAAGGACGGGCACAGTCATGGGATACAAAGTTGCGGTGATCGGCGCCACGGGCAATGTCGGGCGGGAAATGCTCGCCACCCTCGCCGCCCGCGAATTCCCGGCGTCCGAGGTTGTGGCGCTGGCGTCGTCGCGCTCGGTGGGCAAGGAAGTTTCGTACGGCGAAAAGCAGGTGCTCAAGGTCCGCGACCTCGACACTTACGACTTCCGCGGCACCGACATCGCGCTCTCTTCGCCCGGGGCCAAGGTCTCGGCGAAGTACTCACCGATTGCCGCCGCCGCCGGTTGTGTCGTCATCGACAACACCTCCTATTTCCGGATGGACCCCGACGTGCCGCTGGTGGTGCCCGAGGTCAATCCGGGAGCGATCGCCGGCTACACCAAGCGCAACATCATCGCCAACCCCAACTGCTCGACCATTCAGATGGTGGTGGCACTGAAGCCGCTGCATGATCTTGCCACGATCCGGCGGGTGGTGGTTGCGACCTACCAGTCGGTTTCGGGGGCCGGCCGCGACGGCATGGATGAGCTGTTCAACCAGACCCGGGCGATCTACGTCAACGACCCGATCCAGCGCACCAAGTTCACCAAGCAGATCGCCTTCAACGTCATTCCCCACATCGACGTCTTC